>JBAXUW010000359.1:0-2703 GCA_037129495.1 Planctomycetota bacterium
GGCGCCTGGAAGACATGGCTCATGATCGGTGCCACGGGCTTTGGTGGCCCGGCGGGGCAGGTCGCCATCCTGCAACGCGAGGTGGTGGAACGCCACAAGTGGCTCGACGAGGAAGAATTCCTCGCTGCCATGCGGCTGTGCATGCTCCTGCCGGGCCCGGAGGCCCAGCAGCTTGCCACCTACGCCGGCTGGCGGCAGGGCGGGGTGGCCGGTGGACTGCTCGCCGGCACGCTCTTCGTGATTCCCGGCGCTCTGCTCGTGACGGCGCTGGCCTGGCTTCACGCCGCTGGGGAACACCTTCCGCTCGTCGCGGCGGCGTTCGCGGGCACCCGGCCGGCGGTCGTGGCACTGGTCGCGCTCGCCGCCTGGCGGATCGGAAAAAAATCGCTCCGCTCGCCGGCGGCAGTCGTGATCGCGATCGGAGCCCTCGCGGCGCTTGCCGCAGGCGTGAGTTTTCCACTCGTTGTCTTGGTAGCGGGCATGGTGGGATACCTGCTGCCGTTCGACCTCGCGCCGCGAGCCGGCGGCAAGGATGGCCACGCCGCCAACAGGGAGCCGGCCAGCGCTCCGGTCGCTACAGACGCCACACCTCCACACGGCCGGTCGCCGATCCACCACGCAGTCATCACCGCCACCGTCTGGACCGCGATCTGGGGAGCAGCCTATCTCGTCGTCAGCCTGCTCCATCTGGCGGGTGGACGCGGCGTTGACATCGCCGCGATTTTCACTGAGACCACGCTCCTCTCGCTGGGCGGCGCCTACGCTGTCGTGCCGTGGGCGCTTGATGAGTCGGTCGCCCGCGGCTGGCTCGCGCCGGCCGAACGGTTCGATGCGCTGGCCATGGGGGAGGCGACGCCGGGGCCGCTGATCCTCGTCGTCACGTTCATCGGGTTTCTCGCCGGCTGGAAGACCGATACCGCCGGCGCCGCGGCAGCCGGCCTCGAGGGGGCCGCAATCGCCACGCTCTTCGCTTTCATCCCTTCCTTCGCGATGATCTTTGCGCTGGCGCCGCTGGTGCGGAGCATCCGGCCGACGTCGGGTCTGGGCCGGGCTATGACGGCGATCGGGGCGGCCGTCGTCGCGGCCATCGTATTGCTGGGCCTCAAGCTCGCGTTCGCCTCGTTCCTGCCAGAGGGCCAGCCGGCAGTGCTGCCCATCGCCATGGCGATCATCAGCGCCGTGGCATTGCTCCGCGGCTGGGCCTCGACGCCGGTCGTGGTCGGAGCGGCCGCCGCGGTCGGCGCACTCCTTCAGGCCATTTTCTGACCGCCGCTGGATTCCGTGCTAGGGCTTTGGTGGCTTCGTGAGACTCGCCATCCAGGCGATCAAATCACGGAGCTCCCGGCGGGTGAGTTTGCCGACCAGGTCGGCGGGCATCGAACTGGGGCCGCTCGTACGTTCGTCGATCGATGCCACCTTGACGTCTTTGACCGTGCCATCGGCCAGCTTGAGCTTCACCGTATCCGCATTCTCTGACACAAGGATTCCGGCAACGTTCACGCCCTCATCGGTGAGAAAGACCGTCGTGCGATAGGCCTCGGCCACCGTTGCATTCGGGGCCACGATGCTCTCGAGCAGATACGGCCGTTGCTTCGTGGCGGCGATGCCATCGAGCTTTGGCCCAACATCGCCCCCCTTGCCTTCGGCGTGATGGCACCTCACGCACGAGACCTCACCCTTCGTGAAGAAGAGGTCGCGGCCACGCGCAACATCGCCGCCTTCGAGCGTGTCGCTCCAGGCGGCGACCATATCCTCGCTGCTCCCGGATGCCGGCGCTGCGGCGACCTCGCGGCCCAACCGCTTCTGCGCGGCCTCGCGAACCTCAAGATGGATCGTCGGATCAAGCGAGCCCGAATCGAGCTTCGCCGTCAGAGTCTTCACCGCTTCAACACACTCCGGAGCATCCATTTCGGCCAGCAGGCTGACGGCCGCCTGCCGCTCGGCAAGATCCGCCGAGCAGACCGCCGCTTCCAGTTCGGGCACGACCTGCTCCGCCGGAAGATGTGTCGCACGGACGCGTCGCGCCGCCATTCGCACCGCCGGCTGCGGGTCATCGCGGAGTTTTGCCGACACCTCGACCGCAGCCGCTGGTTTCGACGCCAGCAGGCTGCCGAGCGCCTTCGCCCGCGAGGCCGGCGAGCATGTCGTGTCGTAGCACCAGTTCACGAGCATCGACCCGATCGACGTGATCCCCAGTTCGGTCGCCGCCTGGAGCACAGCGAACCGCAGCGGCTCGTCAAGCCTCGATCCAAGTAACTCCGGCAGGGCGGCCTCGAGCGCCGCGCGAGCCACGACTGGATCACGTGAAGCCGAGTGAAACTGCCACACGCCATTGACCCGGTTTCTCTGTGGTGGCTTCGCCCAGACCCGCAGGGCGTCGATCGCCTCCACTCGACGGTCAGTGGCCAGATCGCTCCGCGAGGCCACGACCGTGAGCAGCCGCGCCGCCTCCGGTGTGCCCGACTTTTCGGCGGCGGAAATCACGCGTCGCACCAGCGCGTCGTCCACCTTGCCCTGCGGCGGCTGATAGGTCGCACATGCCGCCAGCGCAGGCAGGAGATTCGTCATGGGGAAATCATGAATGGCCCGTGCCGACTCCAGTACGATCCGAGGGTCAAGGATAGCCCGGCCAATGGCACGTCCGTAATCGATTCCGAGCTGATGGGCGGCTCGTGAGCTGAGTGCCCGGTCTTCCTTGTCCCG
>JBAXUW010000036.1:0-19789 GCA_037129495.1 Planctomycetota bacterium
ATTGGACAAGTTAGAAAACTTATCCCACTTAAGAAAGACGGAGCCGGGATCGGCGAAAGTCCCCGCGTAGGAGACTTCTGCCGGCTCGGCGCTGCATCGCCACTCAAGATAACGACACACATTGGAGGCTCTCAAAACACTCCGTTCCTTAAAACCCAAACTGAGCGGCGGCTGAGACTTCGATTCGCCGGCCGTCGCGAGGATGCGGAAACTCAAGCCACGCAGCATGCAGCGCGAGCCGTTCGGCCAGCGGCCCGGCCGTCGCGGTGGAGGGACCATAGAGACTGTCGCCCACGATCGGCATGCCGAGCCAGGCCAGGTGGACTCGCAACTGGTGCGATCTGCCCGTAACGGGCTCAAGCTCTAGCAGCGACACTGGTCGGCCGTGCAGGCACATCTCGTCACGGAGCCACCACCGCGTGGTCGCGGGCCGCCCGAGGATCGGATCGACCCGTGACCGCGGCGGCCGCGCCGGATCGCTGGCCAGCGGCAGTTGAATGATGCCCTCGGCCCGGTCCGGCCCCCCGTGCACAATCGCCTCATACCGTTTTCGCACGAGGCGGGCCTCGAAGGCCCGGCCGAGCGTGGCCCGCGCCGCGGCCGATCGTGCCAGCACGAGCAGCCCCGATGTGTCGCGATCCAGCCGATGCACCGCCTCGACCTCACCAAACACAGCCCGCAGTTCCGCCGCCACGCAGGGCGGGTCGTGCGGGGTCCGCGCCGGCACGCTCGGGATCCCTGCGGGCTTATCGACCACGACCAGATCGTCGTCCACAACGAGGATCCGCATCGATCGACCGTCGGCGGCCGCCACAGGTGGTAGAGCATCGGCGGCGCAAGCGGGCGATTTCACAGTACGCTCACAACACGCCGAGCGCCTCGACCCAAGCTAGCAGCGCGGCCGTCGGCACGAGCGGCCCCAGCTCAAGCGGCAGCACGCCCGCGACCATGCCCGACTCCTCCAGGCGACGTCGATCTGCCTCGATCCGCGGTGCAAGCTGGGCGGCGTCTGCGCTCTCCCCGACTCTCCCAAACAGCACCCACCGCGACCGACCGGGCTCGGGCGGCTCGACCGTGGCCTGCCGCGGCAAGGCTGAGTCGAGCAGTGCCACGCCCCGCGCCGCAGGCCCAAGCGACTCGGCCACGAGCCAAGCAAACGCCCCTCCAGCCCCGCGGCCCACCACGGCGATCCGCGCCGGATCGATGGCCCGTTTTGTCGAGAGCGTTGCCAGCGCCCGCTTGATGCCTGCAAGATCTTCTCGACCCCACCGCTGCGGATCGAGCGAACTGGGCAGGATCACCGCCACGCCATACCGGGCTGCTGCGGCCTGCCACTCGGCGGCCTGCGATTCCCCCACTTCGCCCCGCGGCACGTCAAGATAGATGAGCACTCCCAGTGGCTCCTGCGGCGGGAGCACGGCGAGTGGCGGCTTGGCCACTTCCGCAGCCTCGAGTCGTTCGACCGTGGCCGCAGCGCCACCCAGCACAACCGCCGCGGCCCGCTCCGGGATGAGGGCCGGGATCTGCTCCGGTAGATCGGCGGGCAGATCGGCGGGCATCGTGACGGTCTCAAGTGGGATCGTCTGCTGTTTGCCACTCCGCGAGACAACCAAGCCCAGCGTCTGGCCCAACTCCGTCCCTGCCACGAGGCCCGCCAGCGCGGCGGCGGAGGCAACGGGCACCGCGTCGCCCGAGCCGCCCGTATCGCCTGCCGCTTTCGGAGGCACGATCGCATCAATCAGATCACCAGCCACAATCCCCGCCTTGGCGGCGGGGCTTCCCGGCCAGACCCAGGCCACCTTGACCGGTGCCGGCTTGGCGTCGCGGGCAGCTGACCGTGCCGGCACGATCCCGACAAACGGCCGCTTCCAGGGAGGTAACGCCTCCACCAACACTGCCTCCACGTCTACTCTGGTGGGCGGGGCCGTGCCCACTGCGGCCCGCTGAAGAGTCAGCCTGACGGTGTCGCCGGCGTAGTGCGTTGCCAGCACATGCCGAAGTTCGGCGATCCGCGTCACGGGCCGCCCGTCGGCCGACACAATCAGATCACCCGCCCGAATGCCGGCCTTGGCGGCCGGAGAGCCCACGCGGCAGGTGGCGACCCGCGCCTCGCCCGTAAACGGATCTCGATCGCTATAGCCAATTCCGAGCACGCCAGGGGCGAGCGTCTCGCCTTGTTTGAGTCGTGGTAGCACCTCGCGAATGTCTGCCAGTGGCACCGCAAAGCCGATGCCAGAGTCGTAGAGTTCGGTGCCGAGATTCATCCCCGCTGTGTCGGCCGGCAGCGGCGCGAGAATGCCGATCACGCGGCCCTTGATGTCAATGAGCGGCCCGCCATAGTTGGCCGGCGAGATTGAGGCATCGGTCTGGACTGAGCGGCCCCACGAGCGGTTTGTGGCCGAGAGGATGCCGACGGCGACACTGGGAGCCGCCAGATTCCACGCGCGGCCCACTGCGATTGTCCACTCACCGACTGCGAGTTCGGCCCGCGGCACCCAGTCTGCCACCGGCGGCAGGCCGGCCCCGTCGGCCTTGAGCAGCACGAGCCCACGGGCCAGATCGCGGCCCACGACCCGCGCCACCTGCCGACTTTCCGCCCCACCGACCACGGCGGCAGGCAGCACCACGATCGCCTCCTTGGCATCCGCCGGCACAGCAAACGAAGTGGCGAGCACCCAGCCACCCTCCTCGAGGACCACGCCCGTGGAGGGACCGCTCGCTGGATTCGCCTCGGCCGACGCCGCAAGCGCCGCCTCCGAGACGCCCACCGTTTCGATCCGCACCACCGACGCAGCCACCCTTTCCACCGCCGCCCGAATCGCCGCCTCTTCCGCAAAGGGCAGGTCTTCGACGGCCGCGGCGGCGAGTGTCAAGAGCATGAACGGCATGCCAAACATGCAAAGCCACACGACGCGGATTCTCTTGCGGATCATCGCTTTCTCCCGGCCGCCGGCCGCGGTCCGAGGTCGCATTCCAGGATCACGCCGCTGCGAACCACCGACAGCCGCACCGCATCTCCGTCGGCCAGCGCCGCCAGGGCCCGCTGCACCGCCGCCCGCGAGGCCACCGACCGGCCGCCCACGGCGATCACAAGATCGTCGGCCCGCAGACCAGCCCGCGCTGCCGGCGAGTCGGCGGCCACCGTCTCAATAAAGGGGGGCGTGCGATCGAGGAGATCGGGCACGAGCACAAGGCCCAGCGCAGCGGGATCGAAGCCCGCCGCTACCGAGGGATTTCCGACTGCAGCGGTTGCGGCCTTTCCCGAGATGACCTCCGCATAGCCAGCAACCAACGCCTCGATTGGCACCGCGTAGTTGAGCCAGATACCGCTCCCGGAGGCCCGCAATTCCTTGCCGAGCATGCCGATCAGGCGGCCGTGCCAGTCCACCACCGCCCCCCCCGGCGCGCCGGGATTGTTTGTCGTGCAGTCGAAGATATAGACACTGCCGCGATACGGCACCTCATATCCGCCCCGGCGGGCCTCCAGCGGCACCAGCGCCGAAACGACGCCATGCTGAGCGCTCACGCGTTCATCCCCGACTGCCACTCCGAAGAGATTGGAGAGCGCGAAGATCCGCGTGCCGATTGGCACCGGATCGGCGGTCGCGAGTGTAAACGCCGGCAGATCCTCCCCTTCGATGGCGAGCACGGCCAGTTCACGTCGCGGGTCGACCCCCAGCAGCGTGGCCCGATAACGTCGGCCGTCGTCGAGCACACAGTCGATTTCATCCGCATCCAGCACGGTGCTCATCACTGTGAGAATGTGGCCCGTGGGAGAAACGAGCATGCCCGTCTGGTAGGCCTCGAGCCCGCGGACGCCTCCCGCACCATGGATCTTGACCACCTTCCGTGCAGCGGCCGCAATGGTCTCCTGCGGCGCCGCGGTGGCCTGGCTGTTGCCAATCACAAGACCGCTGCCGATCAGCAGTCCAATCAGCAGACTTACAAGAGCCCCTCGCATCATGCGCCAACCCCAGGCAGATCGCCGTTTTTCTGGTCTGGAACATCGCCGTTGCCGGCCGCGGCCGGCGTCACTTCCAAGCTGGCGGAGTCGACCAGAAACCTGCCGAAGAGTTCGTCTCCATGCCAGACCTCGATCGACGCCGGCATCCCCTGCGGATGCCGCGGCTCGGCCGGAACAAACCGGACCTCACACGGATCGGCATCAGGCGTGGTCCAGAGCTCGATACCGGCCACACTGCCATCTTCGGCTACGGTGAACCGGGTCTCGACCCCCGCCACCGCCGACTCAAGCACATCCAAGAGCAGCGGACCCTCAGCCGACTCAAACGAATGCGGATCGAGCGGTGCCGTACCCCAGTAGGTCGTCCGCCCCAGCGGCTGCGGCCCTTCCCGGAGCAGACGCCGCCAGAGCAGGAGCGCCGCCAGCATGCCACCGCTGCCCGGCGGGCTTGGATTGGCGTCGAGCTCGCCCGTGGCGTCAACTCGTGTCGTACCAGTCGGCAGATCAATCACCCCCTCGTTGTCGGAGAGTTCGATCCGGAAATCCTCCCCCGTGGCGAGCCGGCCCGATAGCACCCAGCTGCCGCTCAAGTTTCGGTAGAGTCCGTCGGCAGCAATCAGCCGGGCCACGCGATCGCGTTCCACAGTATTAAAAAAGTGATTGGTGAATCCCCGCCGCGCCTCGTAGAAGGGACTCACGGCTGCGGGCACCGGCGCAGGCCGTGGAGCATCACCCGGTCTGGCTGGCCCTTTTTCATCTTGCTTCGGCCCCTCGTGCTTCGGCTCTTCCTGCTGCGGACCTTCTTGGCCTCGCGATCGTTGCGATTTCCCCTCGACGATGTTCGTCAACTCTGCGGCTGTATGCACGCCTGCTAGCCGCACGAGAATCTCCGCGCGACGGCCACCGCGGCGATAGACCAGCGGCACCCGCCAGCCTAAAGGCAACGTGCCAAGTATATTTTTAAACGCATTCACAGTGCGGACGCTGCGGCCCGCCAGCGACACAATCTCGTCGTCATACCTCAGACCGCGCTTCCAGGCATCGGAAGACTCGAGGATGTCCGACACGACCACGCGGCCGTCGGCACTGGTGGCCACTGTCGCCCCCAGCGTGGCATGATCGACCAGCCGCCCTCCCTTGAGGAGGCCGAGAAAGTTCCGCAGTTGATTGGCTGAGATGGCATAGCCGACACCAACATTGACCCGGCCGCGCTTCTCAAACGAGGCCCTGCCGTTCACGCCGATGATCCGGCCCCGTGCATCGAAGAGGCCGCCGCCAGAGTTGCCGGGATTGATCGCAGCATCGACCTGCAGGCAGTCGGCATATTCAAGGATGGTTCCGGCCGGAAACTGATACCGTCTCGTCCCAGAGACGATACCGGCGCTGATCGATGGCTGAAAGTCGGTGGCCAGGAGGAAGGGGTTGCCCGCCGCAAAGCAGAAGTCACCAACTTCAACCTCATCGCTGTCGGCGAGTTCGGCATACGGAAAGTCGTCGCGGCCCAGCAGTTTGACCAGACTGACGTCTCCGGTGGGATCGAGGCCAACGAGCACCGCGTCGTAGAGGCGGCCATCGGAGAGCCCGCACTTCATCGCCACTCCCGCCGGTTGCACGACATGGAAGTTGGTCAGGGCATAGCCCTCGGGACTTATCAGCACGCCCGATCCCCCCCCGGCCTCGCCTGCGAAGATCGCGACTGCCGCCACCGATGCCCGGCGGATGACGTCGATCCGTTGTTGCTCGGCATCCAAGACCGCCGGGGCGACTTCGCTCGCCAGCAGCGGTGCTGCTCCGCAGAATCCAAGCCAGACCACCAGCGAAACCACCAGCCACCGCATGAAAAGCATGAAAAGCATGAGACGCATGTTCCGCACGAGAATTGCCTTCCGTTGCCTAGCGCTCGATGACTGGAGCTATAAACCGGACCGCGCCGCCGATCCCACCGCCCGCCCCGAAGTCGACGGTCACGGCCAGCCGTCTTCCCGCGGTCAGATCGACGTCGATCGAAATCCCTTCGAGCGCCTGTGGCGACGCGTCGCCGGTTGCATCTGCAGCCGCGCCGGCCGTCGCGTCGATCTGCCGCCGAAAGAGCTCACGATCATCGACTGACACGGCCACGACCGTGACGTCGGCGGCCTGCGGGCCCGCCACAGCCGCGACGACCGCCCGAAACCGGCGACTGTCTGGAGGCAGTCGCCAGATGGCAACCGTCCGCGGCCGCATGATGATGTCTGGCGGGCCGGATCGCGCCGCCATTCCAGACACCGCGCCGCTTGTCCCTGAATCAATGATGCGCGGCGCAAAAAAACCAGCCAATGCCGCCAGTTCCTTGGTGCGAACCAGCGCACCAAACCACGGCTCCACCTCAAGCTTTTCCGGCGTCAGCCCGGCGAGAGCCACCATCCTGCCCGCGGCATAGTCGACGCCCTCAAGCATGGCCGCCGGCAGGCGGATCTCGCCATCGATCACAAGCGCCTCGGGCGACCACTCCACGCGGCTGGCCTGCAAACTACCGTCCGATACGTCCACGCGGACGCGGGCTTGTGCCTCCACTGCCCCCAGCGCTGCCGCAGCGCCTGCCCCTGCCGCGGACCCTGCCGCGGCGCGAAGCCACTGCATGCCGATCACCTTCGATCGCTTGACCGGGATCGTTGCCTCGTCGAGCACCACCGTCACTGTGTCGGCGGAAATAGCCGTGATAGCGCATTCCACAAACTCGTAGCTCTCCGCAGTTCCCACGACAACCAGATCACTTTCTGTGCCCTCAGGAACCGCCGCCTGCCATCGCAGCGATGAATCGTCGGACGCCGCCGGCGATCGCCAGGCAATCGCTCGTATGCGGCCGGCCGGAAGTTCGATCCGGCCCTCAGGCCGCTCCAGAACCGCCGGCTGTTTTCCATCCCACGCCACCTCATCGCCGGAGAGGGTCGAGCCGTCGACCAGGGTCACAACAAGCTTTGCTGGTAGTGTCTTCGCGGCGTCGGTCCGCCGGATCGCCCGTACCCGCTCCAGGGGCAGCGTCAGCGGCTTGGCGTCGGCGGTAGACGCGGCGACCAGTTGCACGCCGGCAGCATCGATCCGCTCCAGCCGACCCGCCATGACGGCTCCGTCTCCCTGCTCGACTTTCACCAGCATCGGCTCCACCAGCGCCGGTTCGGCTGCCGCTGCCGTCAGCCCGACGACAGCCGCCAGCCAGGCAGCCCCGCTCAGCCGCGAAATTCCCCGACTTGTGCTCAGCACTACCGCTTCTCCTCGCCGGAGGCCAACCGCTTAAAATAGTGTTCGATCGCTTCGCGGTAGTGCGCTGGAAATTCCCTGCCAATCTGCTGCAACGCCTCCTCGCGTTTGTGAGGCGGCAGTTTGCCCCAGCCGTCGGTGTCGCCGATATCTCGCTTGGTGACCTCCCCCGGTCCCTTGCCACCAGCGATGCGGCTATCTTCCATCGGCGTGCCGTCGCCGCTCTGACCGCCGCCACCCGCGCCGCTCGACGACTGACCCTGCGACTGTTGCTGCTGTTGCTTGTCCTCGATCGCTTTGATCATTTTGTCGAGCGAATCGATCACGCCATCCTGTACGGCCAGCGTCTTGAGGCCCGGCCGCCCCTGATCGAGTCGGCGGGTGATGTCGCGCATCCGCCGCGCGATGTGGTCGAGCGACTCATCCTCAAGCGCCGCGATGTCGGCCCGCAGCAACCGGGCGACCCGCTCATAACGCACGGGAATTTCTCCAGCCCGTTCCAGCAGTCGGTCGAGCGATTCAACGGCGAGATCCGCCTCCAGCAGCCAGTGCTGGCAGGCAGCGCGGTGAAAGAGGAGCGTTGCCGGATCGACCGCGGTCGCCGGATCAAGATCGGCCAGCAGAGGGAGCCCTTCGTCGAAGCGATCTTGACGAACACGCTCCCGCCCCAGCCAGAGCTTGACGGCATCGCGCTCAAAGGCATCAGTGCTTGGTTCGGTGAGCCACTGCAGATCGGCGGAGGCCTTTCCGGCGACCGCAGTCTTCTGGATCACCGCACAGCGGCCGTCGAGCCGCGCGAGGCTTTCCATCACGCGTTCGAGCATGTCGACGCTTGGATCGGGAACGTCTTGTTCCGGCCACGAGTCCCTGACCGCCGACACATCGGCCGCCGCAGTCGTGCCATCGGCGACGACTCTATCGAGCCAGGCGAACATCCGCTGGCGGATGTCGGTACTCGTTGGAATCGACCAGGAGGGGGGCCGCTGGAGTTCCCGGTCGGAGAGGGCTGGATCTGGAGCAGCGGACGTCGGCGTGGCGGCTGCGGGGAGGCCGAGCGTCAGTGTGAGAAATAGCCAGCAGGCCCGTCGCAGCTTTACTCTTTGCAGTCGCATCTGGATCTATCCTCCAAACGGGGCCGGTCCGCGACCGTGGCAAACCTCCCACGAGGTCATGATTCTCTATCATATCCGCCCGCCATGGTTCCGCGATAAAACCGCCCCAAAATGCGGCGCGAGGCAATCCTATTCCGCACAAAAGGTGCCATCGCTCGCTCCCGCTGGGCGGGCCGGGGTGCGGGCGACCCCATGGAGGCGAGTTTTTAAAGCGTGCCGATGCAGCAAAGGACAAGCTCTAAAAATTTCTTCCACGACAGCAGACCCTTGCCGCGCTCCGCTCACTCAGTTCGGCCCGTGACGATGTCGTGAGCGGCGCGTTCGATCTTTCGCTGCCGTTGGGCGAGCCGTTCAAGGGCGTCGAGGAGTTCCGGTTCCTCCGCCTGCTCCATGCCGTCGGCTAGGAGCTTGGAAAACCGTTTGGTACGGGTGTTCACCCGCATTTGCAAGGAACGGATCATCTTGAGTTCGGCGAGCTTTTCGACCAGCGGCTGCTCGCCGGGGTCGGCGGGCCGCCCTCCCTGATTGCCCTGTTTTTGCTGCTGCCGAGCCTGCTGCTCCCGCTGTGCTTTTTCAAGTGCCGCTAGCATCTCTTCAAGGCTGGCAACGAGATCTTGCAGGATGCCGCGAGTGGTGCCGCCAACATCGCCCCGGGCCAGCCGGCCGGCCGCCTGCCCCGCGTCTTCTTGGACCTGCTCCAGCGCCTCCGGGATGGCCACGGCCGAGCCATCGTCTCGCACCAGTGTCAGCGCCTTGGCCGCCTCGATTCCGATGCCGCTCTGCTCCCGCGACAGCCGCACCGCCTCCAATTGCCGCTCCCGATCAGCCTGCGCCGCTTCAGCAGCCAGCTTTTCCGCCCCAGCGAGCACGGCCCGTTGGGCTCGCAGCATCGCTCGCAGCCGTGCCTCAAGTTGCACAAGCAGCCGCTCCACTTCCTGCTCCCGCATCTGCCGCAGGATCTCCTCAAGCTCTGCCCGGGCGGTCTCCAACTCCTCAATCGCCTTCTCCTGCTCCTGACGTGCATCGCGTCGCTTAGCTTCTTCAAGATTTTTCTGCGCCTTCCGCATCCGCTGTTCGGCAGCACCAAGTCGCTGCTTTGTGCGGCGGGCCCGCGAGGCCTCGTCATCGCCATCCTGTTTCTCCGACTCGCCTGCGGCAGACGGCTCCGGCGGCGACTCCTCGCCTCCCTCCGGCTGCTCCTGGCCACCACCAGACTCCTTCCCAGATTCCTTCCCGCCGCCATCCGGCGCCGACTTTTTTTCGGGAGCAGCGGGCTGTGATTTTGATGGTTCCGATTCTGATGGTTCTTTGCCAGGCTTTCCGGCCCCCTCCTGCGGAACCTTGTCGTCGGTCTCCTTCGGCTCCATTCGCTTCGCGAAATTACCAATGTCGCCAGAGAGTCCCTGTGTCTCCTCAGCGAGCGCCCGCTGCCGTTCGGAAAGTTGTGCCTCCCGCGCACCCGCCTCGGTCGATCCCTCGACGTCCCGCTGCCGGGCGATCAGCTTGGCAAGCCGACCGAGGAACTGACGCACCTCCTCCTTTTCGCTTGCCAGCCGCTTGCTGTTGTCACCCGATTCTAGCAAGGCGAGGAGCTCACGGAGCTTATCGATCGCGCTGGTCTGGGTCGTACCGGCCTTGAGAAACTGCCCCTTCTCGAGCAGGCTTACGATCGTGTCGAGCCGGTCCCCCACCTCCGCATCCCGCCCCTGCTCAAACACGCTCCGCAGCAGCGCGGCCCGACGCGGATCGCTGGCAGCGAGAATGTCGGCGAGCCTGAGGAACGTCTTCTCGAGATCGCGAAACTGCTGCGCGAGGTCTTGCTCCCGCGTCGCCAGACTGTTTCCAGCCACAGCAGCGGCCGGTGGCTCCGCAGCGTGAACCGCCGGGATCAGGAGCACAGACAGCAGGATCAAGATGCCACCGAAGGCAGCACGGATGTGACACGTTGGAAAACTTATCCCACTGGGGCGAGATGATAGGTTGGAAAACTGATCCCACGGGACACGGCAGGATGCCGTGCGCAGCACGAGCAGACCGATCACGCTGCAGAGATTTCTCATGGCTTCTCAAGCGCCTCCCGGGCCCGTCGCTTCTGCTGCTCGAGCGTGTCAGTGCGAATCTGCTCCTGCGAACGGATCATGCCCCGCAGCAGTTCCACCACCTCGTTGAACGACTCAAGTTCCATCATCTTATCAAGCACAGCCCGCATCCGAGCCAGCACCAAGTCGGCCCGCCGGACGAGTTCCTCACGGGCCAGGCCCGCGCGACAGGCAGTCGAGAGCGCCGGGAGATCCTGCACCGCGAGAACCGAAAGTGGATCTGCAATCTGCGTGATCAAACGGGCCTCCAGTTCCGGAGTGAGCAGCTGGTTGTTGTCAAATTCCAGACGGATCCCGCGAAAGGCCTCGGCCAATTCGGCGGCTTCGCCGGCGGCCCGCGACGTGGCCTCACCGAGACCGGACGCCTCGGCGGCGCGGTCGCCCTCAGCGGCGTTTTCTCCGGTGACAACCCGCGTGGCAAATCCATCCCGCGCCTGCGTCAGATCGGCGACACAGCTTTCGTAGCGCCGCCTCAAAACGATCTCGCGGGCTTCAAGCATGGCCACGAGCACTTCAGGGGCGACCACATCGAGCGACCAGGCATCGCTCGTGCTGATATTCGGCCCGCCGGCGAGCGCGCAGATGTCGGTCGCGGTGACTGCCACTGTCAGCTTACGGCCGACCGTTAGACCAAGCGGTTGGAGCAGCACGACCTCGGCTGCGTCGGCGGGTAATTCAACCAGCGCAGCGCCCGTGCGGACCCGGGCCAAAGGCAGGACGATCTCAGCCGACTCGGCAGGCTTCAAGATCACGGCCGCTCCCGCTAGGCCGTGGTCGTCGGAGATCATGCCCACCAGCGGAATCCGGGCCCGAGGCGTGACGGCAGTCGAGATCCCCCGCAGTTTGAGCGTCAGTTGGGGCGGTTCGTCGGGCAGGCTGGAGAGCGTGAACGTGACCGGCTCACGATTCACGAGGCCGTCGGCATCGGTAAACCTCACGACAATAGTGCGGTCTGTATCGAGCGCCGCAATCCGACCGACGATCGTTCGATCGGGCGTGAGCGGCAGCGGGGTATCGCCCGCGACTGCGGCCGGCAGCGTGGCCAGCACCACCTCCGATGCCGTGGCGAGCCCAGCCGTGCCACCGCCATCAAACGTCACCATCGTCGCCGCGGAGAGCGGCTTTGTCGCAGTGCACGCAATTTCCACCGCCGACCCACGGGGGATCTGCACCACCCGCGCTGGCGGCGATTCCCGACGCCTGCCGCCGAGATAGTCGGGGAGCGTTGACGTGATCAGAAGCTTTTCAAGGGCTGGCGGTTCGAGCACCTCCAACCGGAGATTACGGAGCCGGGCATCACCGCCGCGGACCTCCAACTCAAGACTGTCGGTGACCGCCTTCAAGACGTGCCCAAACGACTGGCCGTCGGCCGTGACACCGCCCCGCGTGCCCATGCGATCGGTGCGCGAGTTGCGTTGCATACTCGCCGCATCGGCGGCCCGCCACCGCAGGTCGACCACCTCGGGCAGCCGGTCGTTTGCCGCGGCATGCACGATGATATCGACGTCGCTGCCCCGCGCTACCTTTCGCACGCCGCCCGGAAAATCGTCGATCACCAGCCGCACCCGCCGCGGCCAAGGCTCAGCGCTCAACAGCGGCATGCGCCTGACCCACAGCCCGGCCACCGCCGGCCGCGCCACCGCCAGACCGATGAGGCTTGCAAGGGCCAGAGCCGCCGCGAAGGCGAGCGCCACCAACTGCCGACGCTTAAATATCCGCTCCGGTCGCACCTGTCCGAGATGGGCCTGCGCCTCAGTTGCAGTGCGGGCCAGCAACGCGGGGTTCGTGTCGTCGGCAGGCCGAGATGCCAGTTCAATCGCCGTCGAAAGACTATCTCGGAACGAGGGATGAGTCCGCTCGACAATCACCGCCAGACTCGCATCCCGAAGATCAGCCGAAAGTCGACTGTAAAGCTGGCGAAAGACGAGCGTGGCGAGGCCGACAGCCGCTGCGGCCAGCAATCCCGCCCGCACCCACCGCGGTGGCTCCACCAGCCAGTCGATCGCCAGCGACACCCAGAAGAAGGCCACTCCGGACAGACAGAGCCATGCCAGCGACTCCACCCAGATCCAGCGACGGGCCTGCCGCCGCAGCGCGGCGAGCAGTGCCCGGAGCGGCGCCACGTCGGCGGCAGGAGCGAATGATGGTGAATCCATGACGGGCATGACGGGCATGACTGGCGAGACGAGCGACAAGAGAGCGGGCCGTTGGGAGAGTGTTAAAAATTCGCGAACGTGATGAAGAGCGGAGTCAGTTCGACCGGTCGTTGCTCACGCGAGCTTCACGAGCCGCCTGAGGATCCATTCGCAGCAGAGCAGTCCGACGGCGACCGCCAGGAGGATGGCGTTGAGCCGGCGCTTGAAGCTGCCATCGGCCGCGCCGGTTTCATATTCGCGGCGGGAGCGATCTGGGATGCTGTCGGCCAGTGGCTCTGCATCGGTGGCCAGCCAGGGCTGCGTGGCCAGAACGCGGGCGGTACCGCCGCTGAGCATGGCAACCTGCTCGAGTAAGCCGCGCTGGAGCCGCGGCCGCTCGAGCTCGCGGTCCGGTAGCCGCGCCTGGATCCGCCGCGACACCTTCTCACCGCTGCCGCCGGGAAGCTCAACATCGATCCGCCAGGAGCCATCGCGGTGGGCCACAAACGTGCCCTGCAACACACCGGACCGGTCACGCTCGGGCGTCAGGGGCACCCGCACAGTCACGCCGTCCGGCCCGACCACGCGACAGTCCGCCGGCACCGCCGTCTCCCCTTCGGGCACGACCAGCCGCACCACTACGCTTGCGCCCACGGCAAAGCGGTCCCGATCGACCAGCAGCCGAGACCGGCGGGAGCCCCGCAGGAGCCGCCCCTGCGACACATGTCGCACGAGTTGCGTGACAAACCGCTCGTGCAGGCTGTCCTCGAGCGAACGCAGCCGCCACATTTCACCGCTCCCCATGAAAAATACATTGCCCGAGCCGTAGTATTGGCCGGCAAAATAAATGGGGCTCGATTCCGCCGTGCTCACCGCACCGGGGCGCGCCGCCCGCGCATAGACCGTGGCGCCCGGCTTGGGCCCCGTCGAATCGAAGCAGGAGAAGACTCCCTTAAACTCGCTCCAAACGGTCTGGCTGGCGATGCGGCTCGACGCCAGCCAGAGAAATTCCGCATCAAATCCATCTCGAGAAAAGACCAGCGGCATGGGCTGCTCGCGGCCAGCCTGGTCGTTGCCAGCGAGTCGGCCAGCCCGCCGCAACTCCACTGGATGGAGGTTGCGGATGATCGTGGTCTGGGAATCAGCGATCCAAGCATCCATGAAAATAGTACCGGCCACCAAGACGAGGCCACCCGACTCTTGCGACACCCAGCGTTCGAGCCGCGACTGGGCCGCCTGATCGAGCAGCCGCCAGTCGTAGTCGAAGGCGACCACCACGTCATACTCGGCGAGCGCTTCGGCCGTCGGCGGAAAGGCCGGCAGAATCCGGCGGGCATCCTGCGAGCCTCCCTTGCCGACGGTGCCCAGCACGACATCGACCGCCACGCTCTTGTCGCGTTCGAGCACGTTTCGCATGAACTGGTACTCGCGGCTCGGGCCACCCGCCAAGAGCAGCACCTGCGTGACCCGATCGACCACCTCGACCTCGGCCACCTGCCGGTCGTCGGCGGGCGTCTGGTCGGCGGCCGGGGGCACCACCCGCACGACCAGATCGCGGCGGCCCGGCGCCTCAAGCCCCGGCACATCAAACCGCACTGCAACAAGTTCGCCGCCCGCCCCGAGCACGGCTTCCGCGGTGTCGATCACACGGCCCACCGGCGGGGCCGCCTGTGGGTCGCCAGGCGCGGGATCGGCCGTGGCCAGTTCAGCGAGTTCGGCACGGACAGTCTGCCCGGCGAGTCCCTGCGACTGCAGATAGGCCGTGACAGCGAACCGGTCACCGGGAAACACCCTGGCAGGCACCAGCACGTCGGCGACCCGCACGTTGGTGGGCAACCGATCAGACCCAATGCCAAGCGTGTGCACGGGCACGCCCGCCCTGCCAAACGCCGCCACCGCCGCCGTCGGATCGATGCCGGCATTATTGGCGCCATCGGTCAACACAATCACACCGGCCAGCACACCTGTCGGCTCTTGATCGAGCACTCTGGCGAGCGCCTCCCCCAACCGTGTCTCATAGCCACGGGCAGTCAACCGTGCGGCCCAGTCGTCGGCCGGCACCGCGGCGGGGTCGGGCGGAGCTTGAGCGGCCGCCATCGGCAGCACTGTCAGCGGTTCGGCATCGGCGTCAAACCGCCACACCGACACCTCATGACGAGGAGCGAGTGCCGCCAGCAATCCTCCCTCGCGAAGCACCGCAAGCGCCCGCTGCGACCGAGTTTTGCCGGCGGCCTCGGGCCCGGTGGTCTCCGCCGGCGACACCGGCTCAACTGAAGCGGGTCCTGCCTGCTCTTTGGCGGCGGTTTCTTCGCGGAGCGTCATGCTCGCGCTTGAGTCGACAAGCACGGCCACCCGAGATGGAAACACGATCTCATGCTCTGTGGTCCGCTCAAAGTCGAGGTAGGCAGCCACAATCGCCGCGATGGCCCCGAGCCGCAGCGCCGCCAGGAGCAGGCCCACGCCACGGGGCAGTTCGGCCGCATCACGGCGAATCATCCAGAGCACGAAGACCACGCTGGCCGCGACTGCGAGAATCAGCGTTGGCATCTGCCACCACTGCGAAAATCCGTCGATCAGACCACTGGTGATCCGGTGCTGCACCCGCTCCGACGAGGCGAGCAGGCAGAGGGCCGACGGGCCGCAGGAGGAGTTTATAACTGGAGTCATGAAATTTGGTCGGGGCTACTCTGTCGGGGCTATTGAGGGAGTCGCTTTTCGTTTGGTCACGCCATGATAGCTGGCCGAAAACGCCACCAACTGTTCCATGACCAGCACCGCCGCGAGCAGGTGAAGGAGTGGCTTGACCAGCGGGATGCCGGCCAGTGTGGTGGTATCGGGCTGAAGCGACTCGGCCCGGTCATACTTCAATGTCACGCCAGTGAGTGTCCGATCGAGCCGTTCCCGGCCGATCCGTTCCAACTGTCCTTCCTCAGCTGCCACGTTCACGGCATACATGCGTTCGGCTTCGGTGCCATCAAGCCTGCGCCAGCGGGCCGTGTAGCCGCCCGGGACAGTTGCTGCGGGCAACGTCGCCTCGAGCCCGCCCGCGGGAGCTGCCACGGCCGTCTGATGCACGATGCCGCCGTCTGGCGGGACCGCCAGATCGAGTTCGCTCTCGTCCAAGGTCGGATCGAGCCGCACTGCAATTGGATCGCCTACCTCCAGCGACTCGGCGCGGCGGCGACCCCGCGCGAGGTAGCTCTCCAGTTCCAGCATCACCACCACCCAGCTGGGATTGCCGCGGGCCCAGTTGTTCCAGTTGGGAGCCGCTGTTGAGAGCACGGCCACGACCGCGCCGTCGCCAAACGGCCGCTCCACCACCAGGGGCTGGCCTGACCGCAGCGAGAGCAGCCGCCGCAGACCGCTGGAGTCGGCGGGCTCGAAGCCGCGCTCCACCGCCATAAACCGTTCGATCCGCACCGCGTCGAGCAGCGGATTTCTCTGGCCGGAAAGCACCGCGACAACCGGGTGATCCTCCACAACAACATCGGGCGCGGTGGCGGTGGCTTCCGCCAGCAGGTCGACCGGCCCCGCCAGCGGCACCGGAAAGAGTCCTTCGCCGCCGCGATAGAGCAGCCGGTTATAAAGGTCGGCCCGCGTCCGCGGACCGGTAAAAAATACGACGCCGCCGCCCGCCCTCGCAAAGGCCTCGAGGGCTGCGACCTCCGGCGGATCAAGCCGCTCCACGTCGAGGATCCAGATGCAATCGAAGGCCGCGAGGTCGAGCGTAGCCAGGCTCCGCGGTGGTTCGATCCGGGGGCGAAGACCGGTGGGTGCGCCGGCGCCAGGAGCCAGGCTCGTTGCCACATAGAAGGCATCGCCGGCGCGGGCCCCACCCCGCGGATCGCCGTCTATGAGCAAAACATCGACGCGGTCGACCATGTCGATCGTCAGCGTCCGGGTGTTGTCGGCAGCGACCGCGTCGGCGGCGATCTGGGCCTCGATCAGGTGCGGCCCCGACTTTGTGAACCGGGCGTCGAACCGCTGCGTGCCCAGGCCACCGGCTGGAATCTCAGCGATCCTCGCACCCGGCCGGCCAAGGCCGTCCTCCCGAAGCTCGACGACCACGTCGCGGACCGGTCGGTCGGAGTTATTGCGAACCGCCACCTCCAGCGGCACCAGCACGCCGGTGGCGGGCACGCCCCCTACCATCTCCAGCCGTTCTACCGTGAGGTTGCCAGGCTGCCGACCATCGCTTCCATCCGCAGCACAGTCGACCAGCCGCAGTTCACAGCCGGCGTCGGAGAGTTGCCGCAGCAGGCTGGCCGTCTCGTCGGCAGCCCTCCAATCCTTGGCGCGGAAGTCGCTGACCAGCCAGATGACGTTGGCAGTGCCCGTCCGGCCGCCGATCGCGGCAGCCGCGGCGGCCACCGCCGGCCCGGGGCCGGCGGCTGCGGCGGAGGGCGTCAGGCCGGCCAACTCATCGCGGACTTCCTGGACCAGCCGTGGCGTTATGGGCTGCATGGCAATATCGAATTCGGCGGCGGCCGGTAGAGCAGTGCGGGCCGCAGCGGAGCCGACAGGAACGCCGCTATCCCCCGCCGACCGTTGGCGGCCAAAGACGGAAAAGCGGCCGATTGCCACTTCCTGTTGGCCAGGCGCGGCGGCCAGTTCGGCACAGATCCGCTCCACGACCAGCCGGCCCCGGTCGAAACAGGTGCTGTCGCTGACGCGACCGTCAAGCGACAGGTCACCCATCGAGTAGCTGTCATCGAGCAAGACAACGTGGGCCGTCTGGGCTCCGCCCAGCATCCGCCCCAGCGCACTCTTCCAGCGGGGCTGCGCCAACGCAAGCACGATCCCGAGCACTGCGGCCACTCGGAGCAAGAGGAGCAGGATCTGTTTGAGCAACACTCTCGTGCGATACTTCCGCTGGCTGGCCAACAGAAACTCCATCGCCGCCCACGGCACTTTGCGATGCCGCAAGAGATTGATGAGATGGATGATGACTGGCGCTGCTGCCAGCGGCAGGCCCCACCAGAGGAGCGGTAGAAAATCGAAGGTTGGCATGCTGCGTTTCTTCCTACACCGCCATGCTGCCGCGGCGCGAGAGGAATTTCACGAGCGCCGCTTCGACCGGTTCACCGGTTCGGATCAGGGAATAGTCGCACCGCGCCGCCGCGGCCCGTGTTCGCACGGTGGCGAGAAATTCTTCCACCGCCGCCAGGTATCCCGCCCGCAGGGCCCGCGGATTGCAGGCGATCGCGTCGGGCAGTTCCAGCCCCTCAAACCGGGTCGGTCCCGCAAACGGAAAATCGATTTCATCATCGTCCATGACATGCAGGAGCACGAGGTCGTGCCCTCGTTTTCTTAAATATTGCAGGCCGGCAAAGACTCCCTCACGGTCGCCGAGCAGGTCGGATATCACGATCACCATGCCCCGCCGCGGCAGCGTCTCAGCGAGCGACTTGAGCACCGGCAGAAAGGCGGTGGGGCGGCTTCCTCGCGGGGTTTCCAGCACCTCCGCCACGCTTGCCAGATGAGTCCGTTTTGTCCGCGGTGGCACGCCCGCCCGCACTTTATCGTCGAATACGCTGCAGCCGACGGCATCGCCGTGCGAGAGCGCAAGCCAGGCAAGGCTGGCGGCCAACGTCGCGGCGTAGTCGTATTTCATCAGCCGTTGGGAGCCCGGCGATCCCCCGCAATAGTCCATACTCGCTGAGCTATCGACCAGCAGCGTGACCCGCAGGTTTGTCTCCTCCTCAAACTCCTTCACATAGAGCCGGTCCTGTCGGCCCCAGACCTTCCAGTCGACGCGGCGGAGATCATCGCCACGGACATACTCCCGGTGCTGGAGAAACTCCACCGACTGCCCTTTAAAGGGGCTCTTGTGAAGACCGGCGAGCACACCCTCGACAACAGCCCGGGCGCGCAGCTCCAGCCGTGCGATACGGGCAATCGCCTCAGGATGCAAATATCGTCTGGAACCGGGCGTCACGGGTGAGTTCGTCCTCTCGGGCCGGAGTCGTTTCAAGAATGCGTTGGATGATCGTGTCGGGCGTCACGCCCTCGCTTTCAGCGGCGAAGCCGACCACGATCCGGTGCCGAAGCACCGGCGGCGCAAGCGCCTGGATATCTTCGACGGCGACATGGCTGCGGCCCTGCAACAGAGCGCGGGCCTTCGCCCCGACGATTAAAAACTGCACCGCCCGTGGGCCCGCGCCCCAGGAAAGCTGCTCGCTGACGAAGCTGGGGATGCCCTTCTCGCCCGCCCGGGTCTGCCGAACGATCGCCAGGGCATACCGCAGCAGGTGGTCGCTCACCGGCACGCCCCGCACGGCCTGCTGCAGGCTGAGGATGTCGGCCGCCGACAGCACAGGCTGGGCTTCCTCGCCCGGCAGGCCGGTGGTCCGCCGGGCGATCTCAAACTCCTCTTGAAACGTTGGATACCGCACGAAGACCTTAAACATAAAGCGGTCCTGCTGCGCCTCTGGCAGCGGGTAGGTGCCCTCCTGCTCGATCGGGTTTTGCGTGGCGAGCACGAAGAAGGGATCGCTCAGCCGATGCCGCACGCGGCCGACGCTGACGTGCCGTTCTTGCATCGCTTCCAAGAGCGCCGCTTGTGTCTTCGGTGGCGTGCGATTGATCTCGTCGGCGAGCACCACGTTGGCAAAGAGCGGACCCTCCAGAAACCGCAACTGCCGCGCTCCGGTCGCCTTATCTTCCTCAAGCACGTCGGTGCCGAGGATATCGGCCGGCATCAGGTCGGGGGTGAACTGGATGCGGCTGAACGAGAGATCAAGGCTCTTGGCCAGCGTGCTAATGAGGAGCGTCTTGGCAAGGCCGGGCACGCCCTCCAACAGGCAGTGGCCGCGGCTGAAAAGACAGATCAGCAGTTCTTCGATGACTTGGCTCTGCCCGACAATCACGCGGGAGAGTTGTTCGAGAATGCGACCGTGCGCCTCATGGAGGCGTTCGATGGCGGAGGGATCAAGGGACGGCTGCGTCATGGCGGGTCTCCGGACAAAACAAGACTGGGACGGTCGCGACTGGGACGGTCGCGGGAAGCTGGTCAGCGCTGGTAGATCGGGAGCGTGCCCCGGTCTAACTGGAGAATCGTCAGGTTTGTGGCCGTGGTGTAAACAGGACCGATGTAACCCTGCGGCCAGCAGAGGCCGTCGCGGTCGCTCTGCGACTCAGCCACGAGTCGTTCCTCCATCTGCCGACGGTAGTTTGACCACTTTTTTCCCCCCTCGCGATACATCACCTGCGCGTAGTAGAAGTGGGCGTAGTGCCAGTGGC
>JBAXUW010000360.1:0-2701 GCA_037129495.1 Planctomycetota bacterium
GGTAGCAAGACGGATTGTCGCGCTGTTTCAGCGGGCCGAGTGCGTGATTGGGCCGCATGGCGCGGGGCTCACCAATCTGGTATTTTGCCGTCCTGGCGTGCAGGTCATCGAAGTCGGCACCCCCTACCGTCCCTGGGCCTGCTTCTACGAGATCGCACATCTCCGTAAGTTGGCCGACCACCTGCACATGGCGCGGCCCGTGAACGTGCGGCACTTCGATCCGCGGACTGCCACGGGGGATTCCGATCTCTGGGTCGATCCCGCGGAACTCTACGGCGTGGTAACAGACCTGTTTGAGCAGCGGGGCCGACAGCCAAACTGGGCCGCTGCCTGACACAGGTCGGGCCGACGGCGTATCATCTGAGCCTGTCCGGGCTCTGATTCCGTCCTCCCCCAGGCACAGCAACCATGCATCCGATATTCACGCCCGGCCTCATGCAGGCAGTCGATCCGACGGCCCAACGGGCCTTCACTCTCAACCTCGACGAATCCATCTATGGCAACTTCGCCGAGATCGGGGCGGGGCAGGAAGTAGCCCGCTGGTTCTTCGCTGTGGGAGGCGCGGCAGGCACCGTTGCCAAGTCGATCTCTGCCTACGACATGACCGTCAGCGACGCCATCTACGGCAAAACGACTCGCTACGTCTCGCGGGAACGGATTGAGCAGATGCTCGATCACGAGTATGAACTGCTGGAGGAACGGCTCGACTCCGTCCGCGGTGACCGGACACGGTTCTTCGTCTTTGCCGACACCGCTGCGGCCCGGTCGTTCAAAGGGGATAACGAGTGCCATGTCTGGATGGGGCTGCGGTTTCAGCATGCTGTGCGGAGCAAGACCAGCGACATCCTGCTCCACGTGCGGCTGCTCGACAGCACCAATGCCCTGCAGCAGGATGCGGCAGGGCGCCTGGGCGTCAACCTGATCCATGCGGCATTCCACCACTGGCAGGACCCGCGGAAGCTGATCGAGACACTGCTCGATGCCATCGGCCGCGAGCGGTTGGAAATCGACTGGATCCACATGCGGGGCCACGCCTTCGGCACTGTCGACAACCGCCTCCTCTGCCTGCATCTGGTACGGGTCGGCTTTACGCCAGCCTTGCTCTTTGATGTCGACGGCACGCCGCTGTTGGCCTCAGAGTCGATCCGCAAGACGCGAGTGCTCATCGAGCGCGGACGCTTTGCCCCGGTGACCAAGCTGAATCTTGAGATGATGGCGCGGGCCCGGGTCGCCTTCGAAGCTGACACCGCCCAAGCGAAAACGCCCACGCCGGTCGCTCCAGCCGGCAAGCAGGGAGAGATCCGCGAAATCATGGAACTCACCATGAACAACCTGCGGGATCGGGGCACCGCCGCAGACACCGACTTCCTCGCCCGGGTCGATCTCCTGTCTGCCGTCGGCAAGATGGTGCTCGTTACCGACATCGGCACATTTCACGCGCTCGGCGAATATCTGGCCGATCGCCATGCCGAGCAGACCGGCCTCGTGCTCGGCGTTCCGCTGTTGCGGGAGCTCTTTAATGAGCGTCATTACGCGCACCTCGAAGGAGGTATCCTGGAGGCCTTCGGCAGGCTGTTCACACACCGGGTCAAGCTCTATGTGCATCCCACCCGCGACATGCTCGACGGCCGGGTGATTACCGCCGACTCCGTGACGGTGACGCCACACCTCTCGCACCTGCTTGAGTATCTGCGGGTCAACGGCCTGATCTGCAGCCTGCCCTGTGACGCCGACACGCTCCGCACCTATTCAAGCGAGGAGGTGCGGTCGCGAATCTGCTCGGGCGATTCTTCCTGGCGGGACCTCGTCGCGCCCGAGGTGGCGTCCCACATCGATGCCAACGGCTATTTTGGCGCTTCTTGTCCGACCTGAGCGATCCACGTGTACGCGCTGGGCTGATCCTTCTGCCAGACAAGCACCTTATGGCACAAATAGTTTCGCCAACACTCTTCCCACCCACTCGCGCCGGCGCGCTTGCCCGGATCGCCGCCGTGCGGCCTGCCGCTTACGCAGGCAGTCGAAACTCCATCGAGGGGGCGGTCTCCCGGCTGTCGCCGTATGTGACGCATGGCTTCGTCAGCCTGCCCGAGATTCTCACCCGAGTGGCGTCGCAATATCCGCTGGACCCCCAGCACGCCTTCGTCTGCGAACTCGGCTGGCGGGAATACTTTCACCACGTCTGGCACCACCGCGGTGACGGTATCCTGCAATCGTTACACGAGGGTCCCCTGCCCGAGCAGGCCTATGCCCGCGACCTGCCGGCCGACATCCGGCAGGCCCGCACTGGCCTGCCGGTCATTGATCAGGCCGTGCGCAGCCTCTACTCGACCGGCTATCTGCATAACCATGCCCGCCTCTGGCTGGCGAGTTATGTGGTGCACCTCCGCAAAGTGCACTGGCGGACTGGCGCTGATTGGTTGATCGCGCATCTGCTCGATGGCGATCTGGCCAGTAATCACCTGAGCTGGCAGTGGGTGGCCGGCACCGGCAGCAGCAAGCCATATCTCTTTCATGCCGAAAACGTCGCCCGCTACGCACCGCGGACTTGGGCCAGCTTCGGCAGCGTTCTCGACACGTCGTATGAGGCTCTGGATGCACTGGCCCGCGACCCAGTCGCGGTACCGATTGCAGCGCAAGGCGACGGGGTTTCAGAGCCCACGACCAGCGGCCGGCCCCTCGATACGACGCTCGAATCACCTCG
>JBAXUW010000361.1:0-2696 GCA_037129495.1 Planctomycetota bacterium
GTCGTGAACAAGTTAGAAAACGTATCCCACGGGGACACCTACTTCGCGCCGAACTTATAAGCCGTGTTCTTCGGATCGAAGTCGCCGTCTGTGAAGCCGTTGTTGATCTTCACGTTCATGTACGTGTATTCCTCAAGAAGCACCGGCTGACCACCCGCTTCCTGCGGCCAGTCGTAGGCCTCGTAGCGGATCGGGATCGTCAGCTCGTCGTCGATGAACACGCGGGCCAGATGAAATCGGAAGTTGCGGCGCGGCACCGGGTGAGACACCTGCACGCAGGTACAAATGCGGCCGTTGACCTTGGCGTTGGGATAGAAGTTGACTTCGCACTCACCAAACTGCTTGTCGTGCTCGGCGACTTCCGCCAGACGACGGGCTAGATTTTCAACACCGATCTCGGTGATGGGATAGCGGTTGCCCTGCATTGCCAGCATGCTCTGTGGCTTGAGTGACACCGTGCCCACCATTGCCCGCACGCCGCTGCCGGCATGGGCCAGCATGTTGCCGTCGTTGTGGCCGGCCACGTAAAGCACTTCCTGCCCCTTCACGCTGTCGGGCCCGAGAAAGTAGAGATACGCGCTAAACGGCTGGCTGCGGACCTTGGCAAACATGTATTCGTGCTCGCCAAGTTTGCCGTCGATCCGCTCCCGCTTGACGATGGTGCAAGAGTAGTCGCGGATGTTTGCGTTGATCTTGGCCAACCCTTGCTGGGCGAGATCGAGCGCCGGCTGGAGCGGATGGACGCCAGTGGCGGCCGCGGCGACGCCGGCGCCTGCGTTCGTCTGCGAGAGGCCACCGTTGGGCACAAGGCCTGGCATCGCTGGCTGACCAGCAAGCGGGGCCGGGTTGGGCTGCTGCCCATAGACGCAAACGCCGCTCATGCCGCTCATGCCACTCATGATGGCGAGGCTGAGGACCATGCGCGACCCGGTGTCTACCAACGTGCGAAAAAATCCGACCATCATAACCTCCATAAACCTGGCCTCACATCCACGCGATCCGCACTCCATCCCTTGAAAGAGTGCCCAAATCGAGGCGCGATCGTCGGAGTCTAGCGGGCCCACTTGGCCACTACCATGCCATTTCGAGCCGCTTTTTAGCCGGTATCATGCTGCGCCTTGCCCGACCGGCCAAGGATAACGATGCTCGCATCAGGCCATCTCGCCGCCACGCACGGGGCTGCTGGCCCTCCAGTCAAACCGCCCACTCCCCCTTTAAAAACCGATTCCGATGGCCCACACCGCCCTCCTACCGACTCCCGCCGACGTCGTGGTGGCCCGCATTGAGTCGGCGCCGTTTGGCGAAAATACATACGTTCTCAGCCGTCGCGGCCGGCCAGAGTGTCTTGTTGTCGATCCGGGCTTTGAACCCGCGGCGGTGATCGACTGGATCAAGAACCACGGGCTGACCCCCGTCGCCATTCTCCTCACGCATGGCCACTCTGACCACATCGCCGGCAACGCAGCACTCCGTGACCGCTGGCCCACCCTGTCAATTCTGATTGGCCGCGACGATGCCGCAAAACTGACCGACCCGGCCGCAAACCTGTCCGCAGCGTTTGGCATGGCGATTGTGAGCCCGCCGGCCGACCAGTTGCTCTCGCAAGGTGACACGCTCGATCTCGCAGGCCTGGCCATCACGGTTCTGGAGATCCCCGGCCACTCGTGCGGGCATATCGTCTTCCGCGTCGACGGCATGCACCCCGGGCTCGTGTTCGGGGGCGACGTGCTCTTTCAGGAGGGGATCGGGCGGACCGACTTTCCCGACGGCGACTTCGCCGCGCTTGCCGCCGGTATCCGCCGCGAACTCTATACGCTACCGGATGAAACGGTTGTGTTTCCCGGGCACGGCGACACGACGACCATCGGCCATGAACGCCACCACAACCCATTTGTGTCGGAAGCGCGGCCCCCACGACAGATCTGATTGACCAGATGCCCGACCCCCGTGGATGATAACGTGATGTTGTCGCCAGCCGACCTCCCAGAACACGTTGTCTCCACCGCGGCCAGCGGGCCGCCCCACAGCCTGCCAACCAGCCGTTCGGCGTTTTGCTACGCAGCTGGATTCTCGCTGGCGGCGCTCGCCCGACTGCTGGCCGGAGCCAGTGTTCGCTGGATTGCCAGCCAGCCGGATACCTGTCAGCGGATTTATTTTGCGAACCACACGAGCCATCTCGACGCGCTGGTAATCTGGGCGTCGCTGCCACAGCCGGTGCGGGAGGTGACCCGGCCGGTCGCCGCCAAAGACTACTGGTCTCGCGGCATCGTCCGCCGCTGGCTCGCAGAAGAGGTCTTCGATGCAATCCTCATCGACCGCACAGCCATCAAGGTTCACCAGAGCCCAGTCGATCTGATGCTGCGTGAGGCGGGCACCAGCCACTCGCTGATCGTATTTCCTGAGGGGAGCCGCAGCATCAGCGGCGAGATCGGCGAGTTTAAGAGCGGACTCTACTACCTGGCGAAAAAGCGGCCCGACATTGAATTGATTCCGGTGCACATCGACAACCTCAACCGCGTGCTGCCGCGTGGCGAATTCCTACCGGTCCCCCTGCTCTCCTGCATCAGCTTTGGCCCGCCCTTGTGGCTGGAGCGGGGAGAAGCCAAGCTCGACTTCCTCGCCCGGGCCCGCCGGGCCGTGCTCTCGCTCAAGGAATAGTCGCTCTCGCTCAAGGGAATAGTCGCTCTCGCTCAAGG
>JBAXUW010000362.1:0-2658 GCA_037129495.1 Planctomycetota bacterium
CTCCCAGGCGAGCATGTCGGCGGCGGCCGCGGCGTCGAGCAGGCCCGCAAGCCTGCCGTGCAGGCGCTTGGGGACGGAGATCACCCACTGCCGCACGGGCACCGGTGGAATCACGTGATCGGCGAGGTGGGCGGCGGTCTCTAGCCATGTGGCGGCCGTTGCAGGACGGGCAGACGCCGCGGCCCTTGCAGGAGAAGGCCACGACGAATCCCGTGCGGCACGTCATGCAGACCGCGCGGGCGAAGCCGAAGCAGAGGAGCCCGCACGCGAGATAGCCGCGGAGTTCGTCCTCAACGTAGCCCGGCACGGCCCGCTCCGCGGCTTCTCGGCCGCCGCGGCTGACTGGGCCATTCGTGGCCGTCACCTTTTTCGGCCCTTTTAGAGGCTGGGAATCGGGGTTGTGGCTGATTGAGAGTGGCGGTTACAATCAGCCGAATGATTGCTCGTGACGCTGCTGAAACCCTCATTTCGCTGGCCGCCGGCTACCCCGTTGTGGCGGTCACCGGTCCGCGGCAGTCTGGTAAGACAACGCTGGTGCGGGCGGTCTTCCCCGGGCACGCCTACACCAGTCTCGAGAATCCAGCCCAGCGGGAGTTTGCGGAGTCGGATCCGGCGGGGTTTCTCAAGACATTCGACAAGGGGGTGATTCTGGATGAAGTGCAACGCTGCCCCCGGCTCTTCGAGTGGCTGCAGGGCATCGTTGACGAGGTGCGGGAGCCGGGCCGTTTCGTGCTCACGGGCTCCCAGCAGTTCGGTCTTCTTTCCGGGATCACGCAGAGCCTGGCCGGCCGGGTGGCGCTGCTCAATCTCCTGCCGTTGGCGGCATCTGAACTCCGCACCGCATCCCTGCTGCCGTCTTCGCTCGACGAAGCCGTGTTTCATGGGGGCTATCCACCCCTCCACGACCGGCATTTGGATCCGGGCATCTGGTTTGCAAACTACGTCCAGACCTACATCGAGCGGGATGTGAGGCAACTGCTCAACGTTCGCGACCTCAGCCAGTTTCAACGGTTTCTGCGGCTCTGTGCAGGCCGTACGGGACAGCTTCTCAATCTCAGCAGCCTCGGCGAGGAGGCGGGGGTGAGCCACAACACGTCAAGGGAATGGATATCTGTGTTAGAGGCGAGCTTCATCCTCCATCGTCTGCCGCCGTACCACCGCAACTTCAACAAGCGTCTCGTCAAGACGCCCAAGCTCTACTTCCACGATACCGGTCTCGTCGTCTGGCTGCTGGGCATCGAGTCGGCCCGGCAGCTGTCGACCCATCCGCTGCGCGGGCCGCTCTTCGAGACCTGGGTGGTCGGTGAGTTTCTCAAACGGCGTCTGAACACGGGCCGGCCCTCGAACCTGAGTTTCTGGAGGGATCGATCGGGCCACGAAGTGGATCTGCTGGTTGAATCTCCCGAGGGCATCCAGCCTGTCGAGATCAAGGCCACCGCCACGCCGACCGCCGATGCCCTGCGGGGGCTCGAACAATGGCGGACCATGACCGGCCAGCCCGAACCGCGGCCTTGCCTGATCTACGGAGGAGACACGCCGCAGCGGCGGACGGACGCCGATGTTATCCCGTGGCGGCTGCTGTGAAGAAACACGGCGTGCCTGGTCCATTGCGAAATCCTCGGGGATGGCAGTAAAGTGTCGACACTTTCGGGGGCCCGGAACGCCTGCAAGGAGCATCCCATGCACCGCTTCTGTTTTTCTGCACTCAGCCTCGTCGTTCTCTCCCTGCTGACCGCCGCCGCGCGGGCGGAGGAGGGTGCTCCGCCCGACCTGCTCCCCAGGCTCGGGTCGATCGAGCGGCTCGACCCGCGGTTTGACGCGCTCGTGCCGAAGGATGCCGTCATCGAGGTGCTCGCCAGCGGGTTTCTCTGGGCCGAGGGGCCGGTCTGGCTCAAGCAGGAGAAGGCGGTTCTCTACAGCGACATCCCGCACAATCGCGTGATGCGGTTCAAGGACGGGGAAGGCTTGAGCATCTTTCTGGAGCCGGCTGGGTTCACCGAACCGGCAGCCTACGGCAGCGAGCGGGGCAGCAACGGACTCGCGCTCGACCGGCAGGGCTGCCTGATCTCCTGCGAGCACGGCGACCGGCGTGTGAGCCGGCTCACGCCTGGCGGCGGCAAGCGGACGGTGGCCGACGGAAGGATAGCCCGGCCAATGGCACTTCCGCAACCGATTCCCAGCTGATGAGCGGCTCGTGAGCTGAGGGCGGGGTCTCCCTGGCCCCAAAAGTCGTTCCAGGAACGCCGGGCTTACCACTTGAAGTGGCGTTTTTCTTACCGTCGGCGCGGAGTCTCTCCGAGTCGGGCCGCGTGGCGGCTTCGTTGATGCCTCGTGTCCGGCACCGGTCAGAGGCTGTGGATATCGATCACGGGCAACTCGTCTATCCGTCCCTGAACCGCTTCGCGATCGTCATGGACCTGCACGAGCTCGCCCCAGTCGGTGGGCGGGCCGCGAGCAGGTGAAAGTGGAGGCGGCTCGAGCGGTTCGCCAAGATGGGTCAGGATCTTGCGGATCGGCCCTGGTTCGCGGACAGGATGTCCGCAGCAACCGGAGGTTGCCAACAGTGCGAAGGCCAGGGATGGTTTCGCACTGGTAAAACAGTCTGAACGCGATCAGCCGGATGTCACCGCCGCAGGCTGGGCACTCGAGCGGAAACTC
>JBAXUW010000363.1:0-2625 GCA_037129495.1 Planctomycetota bacterium
ACTCGATCGTGGCCGGCGGCTTCGACGAGATGTCGTAGACCACGCGGTTGATGCCACGGACCTCGTTGATCACCCGCGTTGAGATGCGGGCGAGCACCTCATAAGGGATGCGGCTCCAGTCGGCGGTCATGAAGTCTTCGGTTTCAACGGCCCGCACTGCCAAGACGTCGTCGTAGGTGCGGGCGTCGCCCATCACACCCACGCTTTGCACGGGCAGGAGCACGGCGAAGACCTGCGAGATCTTCCGCATCAGCCCGGCCCGCTCGATCTCCTCCAGCACGATGGCGTCGGCCTCGCGGAGTGTTATCAGGCGGGGCTTTGTCACCTCGCCCAGGCACCGCACAGCTAGGCCCGGCCCCGGGAAAGGGTGCCGCCAGACGATGCGTTCGGGCAGGCCTAGTTGGAGGCCGAGGCGTCGGACCTCGTCTTTGAAGAGGTCGCGGAGCGGCTCGATGAGTTCAAATTTCAGATCGTCAGGCAGCCCACCCACGTTGTGATGGAGTTTGATCGTGGCCGCCGGCCCGTCCACGGCGGCGCCGCTCTCGATGACGTCGGGATAGAGTGTGCCCTGTGCGAGGAACTTCGCTCCCTTGATCTTCGCCGCTTCGGCGGAAAAGCAGTCGACGAAGGCCTTACCGATCCGCCGTCGCTTTTCCTGCGGTTCTGTAATGCCCGCCAAAACATCGAGGAATTGTGCCTCCGCCGGTACGACGTGGAGGTCGGTCTGAAAATGCGTCTGAAATTCGTCGATCACGGCGGCGGCCTCGTTTTTCCGCAACAGGCCGTTGTCGACGAGGATGCAGGAGAGCTGGTTGCCGATCGCCCGCGATAAGAGCGCAGCCACCACCGCCGAATCGACACCGCCGGAGAGGCCGCAGATCACCCGATCACTGCCCACCCGCTCCCGCACGCCGGCGATCACGCTCTCTGCAAAATCCTCAAGCCGCCAGGCGCCACAGCAGCCGCAGACTGCGCTGAGGAAGTTTTTCAGGATCAAGCCGCCGGCGGGCGTGTGTGTCACTTCGGGGTGAAACTGGAGGCCGTAAACGGGGAGAGTCTTGTGCCGCACGGCAGCCAGCGGACAGGTGGCTGTCTTGGCCAACGGTCGGAAGTCGGCCGAGACTTCGCTGACCTGATCGCCGTGGCTCATCCAGACCTCGGTCTGGGCCGGCACCCCGGCAAAGAGCTTGTCGGCCTCGATCACCTCACAGCTAGCCCGGCCATATTCGCGGGCCTGTGCCCGGCCGACCTGACCGCCGAGGGCGTCGCAGGCCAGTTGCATCCCATAGCAGATGCCAAGCACGGGGATGCCCAGCTTAAAGATGCCGGGATCGCAGCGGGGAGCCCCCGTCTCGTAGACGCTCGACGGACCGCCTGACAGGATGATGCCCTTGGGCGCGAGGGCCTGGATGCGTTCGGCGGTAAGGTCGTGGCGAACGATTTCGCAGTAGACATGCTGCTCACGAACTCGGCGGGCTATGAGCTGGGCATATTGCGAGCCAAAGTCGAGCACGAGCACCCGCTCGGCCTGCTGCGAGGTGGCTGTCGATGAGGTCTGCGACGGTGTCCGGGAGGCGGGGGACGCTGGCATGGCGGGCTCAATAATTCCAGAGCGGAAAAGCTCCAGAGTATAAAGCGTCCTTCTCAGATAGAAACACCGGCGGCATTCACTGCGGTTTTTCCTCCCTGCTATAGTTTTTGAACCCTCCGTGGCCAGTTCTTTTTTCTTTCCCCAACCCCGGAAGCATTCGCGCACGGCACCATGCTGACCCTTCTCACCAACGACGACGGCATCTTCGCCCCCGGACTGGCGGCCCTTGGCAAGGCTCTCCGGCGGTTTGGCGATGTGAGCGTGGTTGCTCCGGCCACCGAACAGAGCGGCGTCGGCCACGCCATCACATTCCTTACGCCGCTCACTGCCAAGGAGATTTTCGACGGTGACAAAAGCCGCGGCTGGGCGGTCGACGGCAGTCCCGCCGATGCCGTCAAGCTGGGGATCTCGGAGTTTTGTCCGCGGCGTCCTGATCTGGTGGTGAGCGGGATCAACAGCGGGTTGAATGCTGGCATCAACGTCCTCTACTCCGGCACCGTGGCTGCGGCCGTCGAGGGGGCATTCTTCGGGATCACGAGCATTGCCGTCTCGCTTGAGTGGGATGAACACGCCGACTACGACCGGGCAGCAGAGATCGCCGCCGACGTGATTGCTGGCTTACTCGCCAGAACGCCACGGGCGGGCAGTCTTTACAACATCAACATTCCGACGCGGGCCCTGCAGGGCGTGCCCCAGCTCCGCGTTGTGCCAATGAGCATCGACCGCTATGGCGAGGCCTTTGAGCGGCGGGTCGATCCGCGCGGACGCTCCTATTACTGGGCCACAAACGATCCGCCGCCGCCACCATCGCCGCACGAATCAGATGTGACAGCGCTGGCCGCAGGGAAAGTCACGCTCACACCGCTCGCCTTCGATCTTACGCACCGCGGCAGCCTTGATGCCCTCGCCGTTGGGCCTTGGAAGATCGAGCCGGCTGCCAGCTGATTGCACGCGATCCCTCCCCCTCGTGGGATAAGTTTTCTAACTTGTCCAAATGCGTGTTGTTCCCTTGAGAGGCACTGCAGCGCCGGGCC
>JBAXUW010000364.1:0-2610 GCA_037129495.1 Planctomycetota bacterium
GTCTCCCCCAGGCCGGTCGTTTCGCCGATGATCTGGTTTGTCTTGTCGAGCGGCAATTGGAACGCCAGCACGCCGATGACGGTGTCGCCGTCGAGAAGCGGCGTGGCGATGAAGCTCGCCGGGTCCATCAGCGATGGCAGATAGCGGCTGTATTGGCCGTAGGTGATGGCGCCGGGGCGGCCCATCGCGACCGCCTCGCGGAACGCCTTGGCGAGATTGGTCGAGGCGAGCGGACCGGAGGTCAGCGACGAACCAAAATCGATCTCCTTGAAGACCGTGTAGAGGATCGTGCCCGAAGTAGCATCAATCAGGAAGATGTCATACACGCCGTACCGCTGGAGCATTTCCCGGAACACGGGGTGCACTTCGGCATGGACGCTGGAGTAGGCGGAGCCGTCATCGGCGGCGTTGAGCAACTGTTTCGAGCCAACGGGGTTTGTGTTGCGCCGGAGGTAGCAGTCTTGCAGCATCAGGCCGCGCGGATCGAGCGCGTCGACATACGCCCGCATGTCGACAATTTCTTTGTTTTTGCCGCTGTAGAGCGGAGCAAACTCCGCGGCATAGTAGCCCGCGATATTCTGTCGGGTGGCTGCCAGGGCTTGGTCGTCGATCGGCATTTCCTGCCAGGCCTGGCGAAACGCCTTCACTGAATCACGCGGCATCGGTCCACTCGCGGCGACGAGGAGTTCGTCACGCAACGTCTGGAAATACCGCTCAACGGATTGGGCGGTGATCGTACGCACTGCCTCCAGCCGCGCGAATGCCTCCTGGCGGAGAGAATCGGCCGCGGAGCGGTACATGGCCACGCCCAGCAGCGCTAGCGGCACAAGCGACATTGCCAGCAGGGCGGCAAGGACCAGATTGCGAAGGGAACTGTCGGAAGACAACTTCATCTCAGGATGCCTTGTCGGAAGAGGAGAGACCGGGGATACCGGGGAGACCGGCAGAATGGACGCCGGTGAGACTGGCGGGATCGAGGAGGCTGCCCACGTCGAGCAGAATGAACAGGTCGTCGCCGGCGCGGGCGAATCCCTCAACCGACCGCTGGCCGTCGGCGGCGACCGCGTCAGGAGCCGAGTGGATCTGGTCGACGGGAATGCGGATCACTTGCGAAACGGAGTCGACCATGCAGCCCATCGTGCGGTTACCGATGTTGACAACGATCGTCCGGGTGTCGGCGTTGGGGGCACGGGCTGCGATCCCAAAGAGCAACCGCAGGTCGATGATCGGAATGATCGTGCCCCGGAGATTGCTCACTCCGACAACGTAGGCGGCGACGTCCGGTACGCGGGTGACGCTGCCGGGGGTGATGATTTCCTGAATCCTCTCGATGCGAAACAGATACTTCTGGCCGTCGATTTCGAAGCCGACAAACTGTGCCGAGGCGGCTTGCTTTGCGTCGGGAGAGCGGGTCGATTCCATACGGATGTACCTGTGCGAAGGCGGGTTGCGGGCCGCGAGACGGTGTCTCCGGTTGTGCAGGGGGGCCCATCGAGATATAGCTTGGGAAATAGGACAATTCAAATTTCTTCCTGGAATGGCATGTGGGGGTGATGCCGTTGGCCGGCATGATCGTTACGATGTGAAGGATCTGATCCGTCCCCATCCCCTCCGCGCGGCTCAAAAACCACGCTTTAACGCCCCTCGAACCCTCCCGCGCACCATGTACACAGGCGTTCTCAAGGTAGTCGTGGTTGACGATTCTGCCCTCTACAGGCAGATGCTCCTGACGGTGCTGGGGCGGATCGCAGGCGTCGAGGTTGTCGGAACGGCCGCCGACGGCGATGCGGCGGTGGAACTCATCGCGCGGGCGAAGCCCGACGTGGTCACGCTCGACGTGCAGATGCCGGGGCGGGATGGCATCGAGGTGCTCCGGGCCCTCAAGCAGCGTGGGCTCGCTCCGCGGTCGATCATGGTCAGCAGCCTCACGGCGCAGGGGGCGCCGACGACGGTTGCGGCCCTGATGGAGGGGGCATTCGACTTCATCCTCAAGCCTGCCGGCGTCGATCTGCATGTCAGCCGCGATCGCATTCAGAGCGAACTCACGGAGAAACTTGCCGCCGTTCGCGAGAGCATGGAGCCCGTCGAGGCGTCCACCGCACCACCGCTCCCTGAGGTGCCCCGCCGAGCCACCGTGTCGACTCGCTTCGAGGCGGTTGTGATTGGTACTTCGACGGGTGGTCCGCAGGCCTTGCGAACCGTGATTCCACTGCTGCCCGCCGACCTGCCGGTGCCGGTCTTCATCGTGCAGCACATCCCCTCGCAATACACCGCGAGCCTCGCCGAACGGCTCGACGGATTGTCGCCGCTGCGGGTCAGGGAGGCGACCGAAGGCATGGTTGTCGCGCCGGGCCTGGTGCTCCTCGCCCCGGGGAGCAGGCACCTCGGCGTGGAGCGGCGCGGCGAGCGGGTTGTCTGTGTGCTTGACGACGGGCCAAAGCGGCGCGGCTGTCGGCCCTCGGTGGATCACCTGATCGAATCGGCAGCGCAGCTCTACGGCGGTCGCGTGCTGGCGGCGGTGCTCACCGGCATGGGCTGTGACGGCCTCGACGGATGCCGCGAACTCAAACGGCGTGGTGGCGCGGTGCTTGCCCAGTCGGCTCCCGGATG
>JBAXUW010000365.1:0-2606 GCA_037129495.1 Planctomycetota bacterium
ATGCTCCGCCGGCCGGCGCCATCGAGGGGGCCGCTATGCCGCGGCCGACTCTCCGCGATGCCATCGTGCACGTCGCTGAGAAACACCGGCACACTCGGGCCGCCGAGCGTGCGATCGAGCCGGCCCGACACGGCAAGAATCTTGTCGCGGATCGCCTCCCCCTCCAGCCGCCTCAGCGGGTAATGATGGAGCAGCAGGTTGAGCGGATCGAGCTCCACGGCGCGGGGATCGCGGGAACTGGCCATCCGCCAGACGCTGCTGGTCACGATCCGCCGCACGAGTTGCTTGATGCTCCCCCCCTCCTCGCGAAATCGCACCGCCAGCGTGTCGAGCAGGCTCTGCGCCAATCGATCGGACGGTGGCTCGCCGAGGCGGCCAAAGTTGTCGGGCGTCGGCACGAGGCCGCGGCCGAAGAGATGCTGCCAGATCCGGTTGACGATCACCCGGCTGGCAAGCGGGTTGGCCGCATCGACCACCCGCTGGGCCAGCTCCAGCCGCCCCGAGGAATGCTGTGGCCAGACTGGCTGGGTCGGCCCGTCGATCGCCTCGAGAAACCGCCGCGGCACTATCTCCCCACGCCGCGCTGCCACTCCCTTGAGGAGCACAAACTGATCGATCCCGTTCCCATCGAGGATCGCCGGGGCGGTCGCTGACTCAAGCTTCACCTCGGCGGCGATCGCATCGTGGCGGGCGGCAAAGCGCTCCGCTGCGGCTACCAACTGCCGCGCCGGTTCCGCCCGCCAGTCAAAACTTGGCGACCCGAGCACCCTGTTGGCCTCCGCCGGCCCGGGAGGATCGGCCCGCACCGGCTGGTTGACCGCTGCCACCGTTTCGGCAACGGCGGCCGCGCCGGTGAGCGTGGCATATTCCACATGCACGATGTGGTCGCGATCCCAGCCAACATCCCGCCGGAGATCCTGCCCGATCCAGCGCCATTCCCCCTGCGTGTCGACGTTGATAATAGTATTGCCGTGCAGCGGCCCATGGATCATCACATGGCTGTCAACCACGGCAAAGATCTGCAGCTTTCCCCGCACCCGATGCCAGAGCATTCCCTCCGTCACTCGCACCTTTGGCGTGCGGAGAACGCGGCCGGCACGGTCGACCGCTCCGAGCACCGAGGCCTCGCGTTCGCCCGTGGAGCGCGTGGTCGACCAAACCGCGTCGCAGCGGGCATGCCCCACCGGCTCAACCCGCATTTCCCGTGGCAGCCCGTCCACGATCGGCAGCAGGCTGGGCGTGCCAGCAGGCACAGCCTGCGTGCCCCAGGCCCAGGCATCGCCGATGATCTCTGTGGAAGCGGGGCCGCGGGTGTAATCGGCGATGAGCGTCTCGCGCCCGCTCTCCGCAGAGGCAGTCTGGGGCACTGGCGCATCAGTCGCAGTGGCAGCCGGCACAACCGCTCCAAGAAGTGTGAGGAGGTCCTTCCGGGCCTGGGCATCGAGCGCTTCGAGCCGGCCGGCCACCTCCTGATTGGCGGGGAGCGTTTCAAACGGCACCTGTCGGTAGCTGCTGGAAAGGAGCATGCCGGCGAGGGCGTAATAGTCTTCGTGGGAGATGGCGTCAAACTTGTGATCGTGGCACCGCGCGCAGCCCAGCGGGAGCCCGAGAAATGCCTTGCCGAATGTGTCGAGCCGATTGTCGGTGCGGTCTCCCTCATCCTGCGCCAGATCGGTGGGCGACTGCATCTCTTCACCGAGATACCAAAAGCCGGTGCCCAGCACCGATTCATTCGCGCCGGTTGTCGGATCGATCCGGGGGGTGGGCAGGAGGTCGCCCGCAATCTGCTCGCGCACAAACTGGTCGTAGGGAAGATCGGCATTGAAGGCCCGCACGACCCAATCGCGATATTGCCAGGCATTGGGGAGCGTGTGGTTGATGTCGTGGCTGCGGGTCTCGCCGAAGCGGGCCACATCGAGCCAGTGCCTGGCAAAACGCGCGCCATACTGAGGTGAGGCGAGCAGCTGATCGACATAGTGCTCAAAGGCCTGCGGATCGGGATCGGCCAGCACCGCCTCGATATCGGCGGGATCGGGGGGGAGACCGGTCAGGAATTCCGCCGCCCGCCGCACGAGCACTCCGCGCGGCGCCTCTGGAGCCGGAGTGAGCCCCGCTGCTTCCAGCCGCCCGAGCACAAACTGATCGATCTCGCTGCGGCACCAGGCAATATTCTGCACCGGTGGGGGCGACTCCACGCGGGGTGGCTGCCAGCACCAGTGCTCTGCCCGCCGCTGTGCCAGATCAAAAGCCACTCCACCCACATCTGGGGCGGCGTCAGCGGGCCATGGCAGCCCCCGCCGCACCCACTCCTCGATCACCCCTATCGCCGCCGCCGGCAGCTTCCCCGCGGGCGGCATCTGCAAGTCGCCGTCATACCGCACTGCCTGCACCAACAGGCTCTCCTCGGGCCGGCCGGGGAGGGCGATCCCCTCGCTGGCTCGAAAATCAGCCTGCGAGTCGAGGGAGAGGCCACCCTCCGGTTCCCCCGCCTGCCGCGAATGGCAGGCGGCACAGTGCTCTAAAAAAACAGGGCGGACGTGCGACTCGAAAAACTCAAAATCCTCTGGCGTCGGCTCCGCTGCCGGCAGGTGCGCAGAGCCGATGGC
>JBAXUW010000366.1:0-2605 GCA_037129495.1 Planctomycetota bacterium
CACGCCGTGATACCGGTGCCGGTGCTTTCGTGGTGGTGGCACCAGATCCGCAAGAGCCGTCGGTGTCAAACACAACAGCCGTGTTGTGGAAGAGTCCTGCCGTTCGCCGTTCGAACACGCTGCCCACCAGCACCACGCCATGCTGCCGTGCCGCGGCCGCCAGCAGTTCGGTGAGCGGCCCGGGCACCGACTCCGCCACCTCGAACTTCCCGTGGTCCTCGGCCTGGCAGGGATACTCGCCCGCGAAGAGTTCCTGCAGGCACACGACCTCCGCTCCGCCCAGCGCGGCCTCCGCAATACCGGCGAGCGCCTGTCCGATGTTGTGATCGCGGGAGGGAGTGCAGACCGACTGCACCAGCCCGATCCGCACGCGGCGGCTCATCGGACGGCCGTTTCGAATTTCGCGGCATCGAGCTTCGCCGCCGGCACTGGAAACTGCTTGGCCGGGTGCGCTACGTCATGCTTGATCGCCCCGATCACCTGCTCGTCAGCGGGAGCCGTGAGCACGCGGAGGATCCAGGCCGCGACCTGCTTCATCTCGTCGGCGCCCATGCCCCGCGTCGTGAGGGCCGGTGTGCCCAGCCGGATGCCGGAGGGATCCATCGGCTTACGGTCGTCAAAGGGGATCATGTTCTTGTTGCAGGTGATGCCGCAGCGGTCGAGCACCTCCTCGGCCAGCTTGCCGCCGATGGAGAGCGGCGTAACGTCGACGAGCATGAGATGGTTGTCGGTGCCACCGCTGACGAGCTTGACACCGCCGGCCGCCAGGCTTGCGGCCAGCGTGCGGGCGTTGTCGACGACCTTGATGGCGTACCGCTTGAAGTCGGGCCTCAGGGCCTCGGCAAACGCCACCGCCTTGCCGGCGATGACGTGCATGAGCGGGCCGCCCTGCGTGCCGGGAAACACCGACCGGTCGAGCGCCTTGGCGTTCTCCGCCCGGCACATCGCGATGCCGCCCCGCGGTCCGCGGAGCGTCTTGTGCGTGGTGCTCGTGACGAAGTCGGCAACCGGCACCGGATTGTCGTGGATGCCGGCCGCTACGAGACCGGCGTAGTGGGCCATATCGACCATCAGCTTGGCGCCCACCTCCCGCGCGATCTCGGCGAAGCGGCCGTGCGGAATCTCGCGAGGGTAGGCGCTGGCGCCGGCAACAATCAGCTTCGGCTTGTGCTCGCGGGCGAGGCTCGCCACCTGGTCGAAGTCGATCAGGTTGTCGTCGCGGCGCACGCCGTAGTGGACAAAGCGGTAGAGGATGCCGGAGCTGTTGAGCTTCATGCCGTGCGTGAGATGGCCGCCGTGAGCAAGGTCAAACGCCAGCACGGTATCACCCGGCTGAATCGCCGTCAGATAGACCGCCGAGTTTGCCTAGCTGCCGGAGTGGGGCTGAACATTGACGTGCTCGGCGCCGAAGAGGGCCTTGAGGCGATCGCGGGCGAGTTCCTCAACCTTGTCGACAAACTCGCAACCGCCGTAGTAGCGGTGGCCGGGGTAGCCCTCGGCGTATTTGTTGGTGAGCACGCTGCCCACAGCCTGCATGACGGCGGGGCTGGTGAAATTCTCGCTGGCGATCATTTCCAGCCCGTCCTGCTGCCGGGTCTGCTCCGCGGCGATCGCCGACCACACCTCGGGATCATCCTGTTCAACGAAATTCGGGGCTGGGTTCACGGGATTTCTCCTGGCTGGATGGACAGGGAGGCGGCGTGCGATGAACTGTGGACATCACGGGCAGGAGCGTCAACGAACGCGGCTTGGCCGTCACTTTTTAGCATGGCCTCATTCTCTGCTGCCCCCAACGTCGGACAGCATACGGCACGGATGGCTGGAACGACGCAGAGCGAGCAGGCTGTGGCTCAACTGCGTGCTGGACCGCACGAGGCGGTCACGAGTGCGTAGCATCCACACAACACCGCGGAGTTTTTCAAGTGACAAAAGTTGCACGGATGACTTTTTCCACGGGCAGCCAGCAGCACGATCGCGGCGATGGCGACGGCCGAGCCGCAGGAGCGGTTTTTGGAAATGGCGAACCGTCGGACTTAAATTCGGTGGGGAAAAAGCGGCCGCACACGGGTTGAATTGCAGAAAGGAACTCTCGGGCTTGCCTTTTGAAGGATTCACGCGAATGATTGAGAACGTCGCAACCTTCGTAAGAGTCAACGGCTCGCACGAGGGTTGCGGCAACCATCCTCGGAAGACGAGCGGTTGGGCTCCTCGCCTCTTTGCGAAGCCCGGCACACCGTAGGCCGACGTGAGCACACGCCACAGCGTTTGGTCACGACGGCCTTTTTTGTTGCGCCGATTCAAGCACGTCGGCGATGTGTGAAGTGCAGTGGATGCATCCCCCAAGCGTTTCTCGCACTCGGAGGATATATCCATGTGGTCTTTCCCTACGTTTTGGCCAATGCGGCGGTTCGTTGCCACCGGGGCCACTGTGGCGCATCGTCGCTCACGACGCGTTCAGGGCCGCATGCGACGGACTGGCGTCGTTCTTCACCTGCAGGACTTGGAACCTCGTCTCGCTCTCGCCCACGCCTCCTGGGCGTCCGCACTGTCGATCGCCGTGGGCTCGCCCGCCACCTACAAAGCTGGCGAGAGTCTTGTATTTCAT
>JBAXUW010000367.1:0-2603 GCA_037129495.1 Planctomycetota bacterium
CCAGGCCGCGTGGACTTTCGCGAGCGGCCCAAGCCGACCCAGTTGGCGGCCTTGAAGGTGCAATGATAGGTGAACGGTCAGGCGCAGCCTCGGAAAATGCAGCGGCGTCGACCCGCATGTTCAGCTCGCTGGTCACCTGACTGAATGACGACGACTCGGATATCTTCTTCGTCGGCACCTGCCGGCTGATCGAGCGGGCCTGCACTCACGGTCGGAAGGAGTTAGTGGCGGTCGGGTACCGAGAGTCATGCAGGAGTGAGGAGTGAACTGAGTGATCTCTTCTACTCGCCCGACCACTTGAACATGCTGTCGAGCAGTTCCGTCTGCTGGAGAGCGGCCACGTGGCCGTCACAGAACAGGGCCATAAAAACGCCCTGATGGCGTCGGGCGGGGTAGTGGGTCGTGTCTGCGTCCAGCACGTAGGTGCCGTCGGGCTGTTTCCATGGCCCTCTCGGTGCAGCAATCTTGGAGTTGGCACACCCGGGCGTACGGCCATGATCCCACACGATAATGACCTTGGAGGTGCCGTTGCCGGATGAAATATTCGGGAGCGTACGTCCGTTGGGCCCATTCGTAACGTAATTCATGCCGTAACTGCACTGGAACTTCTGGCCGTACGTGAGGCTTGTCGGGTCGATGTCATAGCCTTGAGGACACGAGAAGATCGCTGGATTCTGCTCGATGTACGGCCAGAGGATGCCGCGTGGAAACCCGTCGTCTACTGTTTTGCAGACGGTTGATCCAGGGCGGTTGTCGTACGGCGCCCACCATTCCTCGTTCGGGCCGGTGTAGGTCGTCGCGCTCGTCAGCGAGTTGCAATCTACGTCGGGCTTTTGGCCCGTCAGTGGGTCAGCGGTCGTGGTTAGGTCGGGGCAGCGACGATATCGCGGCAGTTTCCCTCTGGTCTCGTGATAGCTCTGGCACGCGATCCCGATCTGCTTGAGGTTGCCCATGCACTGGTTCCGCGCGGCGGCAGCACGTGATGCCTGAATCGCGGGTAGCAGTAATCCTGCGAGCGTGCCGATGATCGCGAGCACGACGAGCAGTTCGACGATGGTGAACGCAGCGCCTCGATGACCGCTGCGCACTGCGTACGCGGATATGTGCAGGGGTGGGCAGTCGGCAGGGGGCATGGAGGAATCGGACGGAGGCGTTGGGGGCAGAAGAGAGGCGGATGGTGGGCTAGATCGTGAAGTCCGACAGCAATCAGCGATTACCGTGGACGGCCCCAGACGGCTCGGCCTTGCTCCCGGCCTTCGAAGCCAATCGTTGCAAGAGGGGGCTTGCATACCGATGACCGTGCACTTGATCAAGCAAGTCAGGCCCGCTCACTGCTTCGATCTCGCGGTTGAGTTGGTCGCGAACCCGGCGCATCTGATCGACCGCCGTCTCCTGCTGCTTCTGTATCTCACTCATCACCGATCACCTCCCGAGGATTTCGAATTTCGAGGACCGGATACCCCTGCTTCAAGTTTACCGCATTGAAGGCGTGAATGCGTCGCAGGTTGACAATGTGCTTGAAGTTCCAACTCACGAGCACGTCTACCCGAGCCACCGTCGCAATCGCGATATGAAGGGCATCAGCCCGCTGGTTCATTCCCACAGCACCGTCACGGATGTATTCGGCTGCGAGCGCGTCGGCTTCGGCATCAAGCGACAACACCTCAATGAGCGACTCCGGGATCCGCTCCAAGTGTTCACGAACCAGTACCGGAGCTTTTTCCAGCTCAACCAGGGTCACCTCCGAGATCACCATCGCGTATTCACCCTTGGCCATGGCACTTACGAGGCGCCGGGAATGGTCGAGGAACTCCACGTCTTCGCAGCCACCAAACACTGAAGTATCGACATAAATTCGAGATCGCATGGCTGTTGGGTCGTGATGATGGAAGCACCGCGTGTGAGAGCGGGAGTGACCTGATCTTACCGTAACGGCAAGGGCGGCTCACGCTCACTTTTGGCTAAACGTTCTCGCCAACCCAGATCGTTTCTGCGGGCGGCCTTCCGTTCGCCCCGTCGGCACCTCTAGCTGGCACGCGTATCAGGAGGTCATCCGGCAGGTGGCGTGACGCCAGTGCAGTCGGTGTTGTCGTGGGAACACGTAGCGGCCGCGGGCGATGCGGCCGCTTGCGTCACGCGTCACGGAGAGCCGTTCGAGCGCAAAGTGCGGCCGCGCACAGTACCGCAGTAGGTGTTCCAAGGGGCTGACAATAGACACGCAGTTGGAGACGAAAGAGCGCGATCCGCACGAAAAGTGTCGATGGAAAACCCGCTGTTCTCCCAGGCGAGCATGTCGGCAGCCGCAGACGCGTCGAGTAGGTGAGTGAGCCTGAACCAGCGGATCACGCGGCGCCGTACCCGCTCGGTGACCGTGGCTTGATCAGCCTGCGTGATTGGTCGTGCGGGCAGGAACGCCGGCGGAACGCAGCAGCCTGCTCCGCCAGCAGCCGGCATGAAGACGCCGTCGGTTGCCGGACCGGCGAGTGGACGGCGGAAGTAAACACCCGTACACTATCCGTGGGGCGCAGCAGTTCGCCACCGGTGCGAAGCCTGTTGGCGGCGTTGCGTTCCTGCTGCGTAACGGGCTGCTGGGCTTCACGCTG
>JBAXUW010000368.1:0-2587 GCA_037129495.1 Planctomycetota bacterium
GGTGGCATAGTCGCCCCGCTGCACCGGCAGGGTAGCCCACTGCTGTTCGCCGATTTCCGGTCGGTCGCTCCAGCGAACTTCCCAGCGAGCGGGCTTGCTGGCGGGAACGCTCCAGCGCACCCTCAGCCCCCCCTCCTCCTGCGCCATCGGTCGCAGGTCGTCGACTCGCGTCGGCCCGTCGACGGCCAGTCCGCTGAAGACGACGGGCATGCCCGCGTCGCAATTGATGACGTCCGGCCGGCCGTCGCCGTCCATGTCGGCGACGTCGAAATAACGGTAGCGTCCCGTGAGCTCGAACTTCCCGCCGGCCGCCGTCAATACCATGGCGGGCTTCGCGAACCGCGGCGTGAGCGGATCGGGCGAGACGTTCTTGAGAAAAAGCAGTTCGCTCTTCGGGGTGAAGCCCTCAATGACCAGGTCGCGGAGGCCGTCGCCGTCGAGGTCGAGCCCCTTCACGCCGCAGTGCATGGCGTATTGATCCTGCCAGTGGGCGTTCACCGCCAGCGGCGCGCCCGCCTCATCGGCCAGCGGGATGGCCTGCGTGAACTCCGGGTCGTCGTTGGTGCCGGTGTTCCGCAACAGTGTGAACGACTTCGCCTGCGGCCAGTTGCAGAACGCGCGGGTCGTGCCCAGCAGGATGTCCCAGCGGCCGTCGTCGTCCCAGTCGATCGCCTGTGGAAAGACGGAAATGCGTTCGTTGCGGGTACGGTCGCCGACCACCGTCCATTCCTTGCCGTCGGCCGAGACCTCAACCTTGTAGTGGTAGAAGATCTCGTCCTCCTCGAACCCCACCCGCAGCAGGCGGCCCTGCCAGAGAAAGCTGTCCAACTGGTTGTACCACTGGCTCTGGCGGTTGGAGAGCAGGAATCGGATCCGCTCCATCGCCGCCGGTGCCTTCAGCTTGACCACGGCGCCGCCGCGGTAGAACCCAAACGTCGTCGCCCGCAGTTCGGTGTCGGTGTTGGCGTTGCCTGGCTGGAACATGTTCATTGGCCGCGCTACCATCGGCTTCTTGAAGGTGTCGTCCCGCGTACCGGTCACCGATTCGATCGCCTCGGGTGCAGCGATGTTCCGGCCACCGGCGAAGAGCTCCAGTTGCAGCAGGTGCAGGTGGCCGTCGTTGAAGTTGCCCATGCCGTTGGTATCGTTGGAGATCCGCACGTACTGCACTTGCTGCGGCTTCTGGATCGCGATGTCCTGCCAGCCCTTCATGCGGTTGGTCTCACCGGGCAGCGAGATCGGCCGCATCCGCTGGAACGAAAGGCCGTCGGCGGCCAACTGGTCGAAGAGGAAGAGCTTCGAGCCAGCCGAGGCGAGGATCCGCTTCGGCTCGCCGGGCACCACGGCCAGCGCCGAGCGATAGCGGTCGTACTGGTGAATCTCCTCGGCCACCGGGACGAGGTCTTGGTTGCCTCGGTAATTGAAGTAGCCCTCCATGCGGAACGAACACGGCCCGTCCTCGTCGCTCGTGTTGCGGAGGAGCGCGGCCCGCCGCAGGGCGAACTTGCAGTGGCAGTCGGTCTCGCCGAAGAGGATCAGGTCGCGAGAATTCTTCCCGAACCAGTCGGCGATCGTGGGCTGGTACGACCGCTCGAACCTGGGAAAGCTGCGGCCTCGCAGGACCGTGGCCGAACCGAACCGCAGCGGCTCCCGCCCGGTCGCGGCCAGATTCCGATACCACCGGACCGAGCCCCGGTCGCCACCGTCGAGTACGAGCATGTCGAGAACGCCGACGCCCCGCATGTCGTGAAAGACGGCCGAAACGCCTGCGGGGATCGGCCTGCTCTCGGCATCCCGCACCGGCTCGGCTGGCGCAAACCGGTCTGGCGCGTCGCCCGTGCGGCGAAACCAGACGAGTTCGGGCCGGGTGGGCCAGTCAACGCGGAAGGCATTGCGGTGGATCGGTGTTTCACAGGCGACGATATCGAGCCGACCATCACCGTCGAGATCGATGACGGCGGGATTGGGGGCAATGATCGCCGCACCGGCGGTGTCATGGAGCACGAGTCCGGCGTCGAAGTGGGGCTCGTTTCGCGTGCCAACGTTCCTATAGAAGACGCTCTCGCGATCCGGTGCCGCGGCGAGTCGGGCGGCCAGTTCCGTCGCCGTGGCCGACGCGAACGCGGCCGATGGTGGGATGCCCGCAGGGATCTTTGTCGTCATCCATGGCGTCCATTTCTCGCCCTTGTCGGCGGGATGCACAGGCGCGAGCCCCGGTGCCTCCCCCTTGAACCGGCAGACGATCAGGTCCTCTAAGCCGTCGCCGTCCCAGTCGGCTGCGGTCATCGTCAGCACTTGCCGCGGAAACACCCCCTTGTTCCAGAACATGCTCTCAGGGCCGGCCGGAAAGCGGGTGTTGTCCTCGCACATCTGCGGCGATCCTGGAAAAAACCAGGGCTTGTTCGGCCACATCGTCCACCAGTAGGGCGCCAGGGGCGTGCCGATGTCGGGCAGGTACCGCAGGCGTCCCTCGTAGAGCACCATGTCTGGCCGGCCGTCGTGGTTGAAGTCGCAGAACGTCCTCGCCATCACGTGCTCGATCGTGGTCGGCGCGGTCTCCGTGCTGTTGTAGGGCAGCCAGATGCCG
>JBAXUW010000369.1:0-2576 GCA_037129495.1 Planctomycetota bacterium
CCGCCATCGGTTTTCGTCTCGCAAGTCCGATTGCCGTGCCCGAGCCATCGACGTCTACCATAATGCTCGCCGGGCTGGCCTGCGGAGGGTGGCAGTTGTTCCGGCGAGCCCGCCTCTTGTGAACGGTTGTTGTGATCGCTTGCGGTCGCTGGATATCGCGGGAGCCGGTTTCGACCCGATCGAAAGCCGCCCCCAGCCAGAACCCCGATTCATGCCCGCACAAAAGACGGTTCGCAAGCCACAGTTGGCCACGGTTTTCGCCTCCGAGCGAGTTTGCGTAGGATGGGGACATGGAAATGGTTCGAACCCAAGCCGAGGCCCGGTTCCGCGAAGCGCAGGATGCCCTGCCCGCGCACGCACGCGTGGCCCGGGCTGCTGCCATGTTTGTCTGGGCACGAGGCGTGATCGGCAGGGAAATCCTCGCCCGCAGCGGGCCCCTGCCCGCGGAGCGGCTAAAGTGGGAGACGGCGATGCGGCTCTACGGCTCCAACGCGACCTCGCGAATGCTGATTCAGCGGATGCTCGATCATGTATCCGGCTGAGATATTCCGCGACACGCTGTCACGGCTGCTCGTCATCCTGACCAATCACAAGGTGCGGTTTCACCTCACCGGCGGTATCACGAGCGTGGCCTACGGTGAGCCGCGGATGACGCAAGACATCGACATTGTGGTGGACAATCCAGCGCTTGCCAGCACCCTCGAGGCATTTATGGCCGCTGCCACGCAGGCCGGCTTCATGCTCGATGCCGATGCCGTTCGTCGCGCCGTCGCGGACAGGTCGATGTTTCAGCTCTTTGACCTGGCCGAAGCGCTGAAGATCGACATCTACCCCCGCGAGATGATTCCCGGCGAGTTGGACCGCTCGGCGTTGCTCGAGATCTTCGAGGGAATGCAGATCCCGGTGGTATCGAGGCCTGATGCGGCAGCGTCGAAGCTGGCATGGGCAGCGAAGGGGAGCCATAAGAGCCGTCGCGATCTTCGCCAGATCGTGCGGCACATGCCCTCCTCAGAGCGTGCCGAACTTGGCCGTCTCGCAGGGCTCCTTGGGCTCGGCAATCTGCTCGCCGAGATTCTCGCCGAAATGGATGAGATTGCCGGCTGAGCCATAACTGCGATCCAACGTAGGGCCAGCAACGTGAATCGCCCGCGATGTGGGAGCGAACCCGAAGCTGGTTCAAACGGCACGTGGAGCACACACGTGAGTGTGCGAAACCGGCCGGCGCGCGTCAGCGGTTTCCGCACGAGCCGCTCAAGATCGACAGGAGGACGAGCATGCCTCGTTTGGTGAACGCTACTGACCAGAGTGTGAGGTAGACTCTGACCAGATCACTGTCATTCAGGCATTTGCACCGCATGGCGGTGGAAGAATTCCAAGGCATCCTTCTTCTCCCGTCGGCTGGCGGCAATATCGAGCACAAAGTCAGCGTACGTGTCCTGATCGGCCGTGAGTTGCCAACCATTCATTCCGAGGAACACGTCTGCGGAAGCAGCACCGACCCGCTTGTTCCCGTCGATGAATGGATGATTGGCAACGAGATGAAAAAGATAGGCAGCGGCCATACCCTGCAAATCCCCGTGCAGGAACTGCCCACCAAAGGACGCCTGTGGCATGTTGATGGCGGCCTCAAGAAGCCCCTGGTCACGAATGCCGAAAGACCCACCGAATCGGCGAATCTGTTCCTCGTGAATAGCGACCACTTCAGACAGCGACAGAGCCGTGATTTCCACAGGTTCACTCCGCAAGTTTGCGAAGTGTTTTCTCGTATCTCGTGAGCGTCGACTCCAAGGCCCTCTCGAAGCGGGCTTTGCGATCTGCGGACGTGGCGTCGTCGGCGAGTTGCGGCGTCACGTTGACGGTCGTGCCGGTGACAGAAACCTGGAGAGGTGTTTCCTCATCGATTCCAAAAGAAGCCAGCATCTCACGATTGAACACAAGAGCCAGATCGTCGCCATGCCTGCGGAGTTTCTGGATCATGATGTATGCGACGTCGCTTAAGGGTGATGGAAACCTGTTCAGATTATAGCATCGCGTGCAGAACTACTGAACAGCCGGCAGCGGCAGTTCGACGCCCACGTCGATGCCCTCTGGCCGCCAGTCGATGATCTCCATTTGGGCGGTGCGGCGGCCGCGGAACTCGTTGATCTTCGGCTTGAAGGCGACATGAAAGGGCTGGCCCGGCGCGGGGAGATGCGGCAGCCACTCCGCGCCGCCAAAGGCCACGCCGCAGACCTTCGCGCCATGCTGTGTGAGGTTCATGGAGATGTGCCTCGCGCCACCTCCGATCGTCCGCGGCGGCTCCACCAGACGTACGCCCCTGGGGGCAGGTCACCGCTCAGCCTCGTCGGCGAGGCAGCACCAGCCCCAGGGGCGTGCGTCTGATGCGATCTTCGCCGCGGCGGAAAGTCTCCCAGGCCTCGGCGTAACTGAGATCCTCGCGTTTGGCGAGCCTCAAGCAGGAGTAGCCCAGAAACGAGGCCATGAGGATCCGGAAGGGCGTCATGGTTTGTGAGAGGTCGATCGTCATCGCAATCCGCCGCAGCGCATCGGTTTCCCGGCCCCACGTGGCCGCGTAG
>JBAXUW010000037.1:0-19662 GCA_037129495.1 Planctomycetota bacterium
TGTGGTGCGGACTGCGGCCCGATCGACGCGGGCTACCCAGGCAGCGACGGCATTGTCGCCGGCCACGGCATAGGGAACGCCAGCTTTTTCAAGCGCAGCGGTGGCCAGTAACAAAGTGGTAGGCACCGTTTCCACTGCTGCCAGTTTAGCCGATGAATACCTCGAGCTGATAACGGCCGTTGGTGCCGCCAGCCTGAGCATGGAGGAGCGTGTAGCGCATTCGGTCGGCGCCGATGCGGGGCCACGTGACCGCATCCGTATTCTGGAGTCGCAAAGCCGCGCGATAACGCGAATGACTTTCAACATCGCATCTATCCCAACGCAGAGGCGACACCTTCGGTCTTGGTGGCTTTGAGCAGTGGCTTGTCCAGTGACGCCAGCGGGAGCGAGAGTCGCATCGCCAGTTCCAGATATGCCGCATCGTAGGCGGTTAGTCCGTGTCTTTCGGCCAGTCGCAGTACCTCGGCGCGTTGCTTTGGCACCAATGCGGGCTGCAAGGTGATGGGAAGTTGGTCGAGCGCTTCGGAAAGGTGCTGGAGCTGCACGCCGGAGATTCGCTTACGCCGATGTGCCATCAAGAGGATGTTGGTCATCTCAAGCTGAATGAGCGATGGCGCGGCGGCACCTTCGCGGACGATCTCATCGGCGATCCGGTCGCCTGCTTTATTGGCTTCATCCGGCAGGAACAAACTGGCGATGAATGACGCATCAACAACGCATTTCATCGCCGGCCCTGGCGCTTCCACGATTGAATTTCGTCACGCGACACTTTCGTGCCCGCCGCAGCGAGCGACGCGCGCACCGCACGAAACGTGGCCAATGCAACGTTGACACTGTCATCGGTCCGCGAGTTGATGGGAACGAGCCGGGCGACAGGCTCACCGTGGCGCGTAATGACGAGTTCCTCTCCCGCGGCCACGCGATCGAGCAGGCGGCCGAGCCGGTTCTTGGCGTCGAAAGCGGTGACAGTATGAAGGCTGGCGTTCATGCCTTCAGTCTAGCTTATTAAGCTAGACTCCTCAACTCTTGTTTGGCTCTTCAGCCGAATCTGTGGGTGACAACGGCGCTTGAGGATGGTGCGAGGCGCCAGGTCTTGAGGTTTTAGCCCAGTGACGCGGCTCGGACCTTCTCGCCGGCGAAGAGCAGATGGACGGCGTCACGAGGGCTGCCGCCAATTCCGTCGATAAAGCACGATACTCCCAGGACCTCATGGTGATGGAATCCCACGGTCTCAAGGGCAACTTTCGCAGCCTCGAAGTCACTGCGCCGCAGCAGGATGTCGACATTGTGTGTGGTGCGGACTGCGGCCCGATCGACGCGGGCTACCCAGGCAGCGACGGCATTGTCGCCGGCCACGGCATAAGGAACGCCAGCTTTTTCAAGCGCAGTTGTGGTCCGCAACGCCCGTTCGCGAACAGCTTCCACGGCTTCGATCATCCGCCGCCAGGAAAAATCCTTCAGTTCGACCGGCATGAGACACCTCGACTCTTGAGTGACTCTTGAGCGTAGAAAAAAGTGGTGGGCACCGTGTTCACCGGTGTCATTTTAGCCGGTGAATACCTCGAGCCGCCCGCCTTGCCCGAGGCCGACTGAGGTAGCCCGGGCTGAGAGTTCGGCGAGGGCACTCGACCCCACGGCGCCGAGATCGACCGTCCAGTCGTTCACATAGAGATCGACGTGTTGCATCAGCACTCGGTCGTCGAATTCTTGGGCATGGGCCCGCATCGTGGGCAGCGCGGCATTGCGGTCGGCGCGGGCGAAGAGCAGCGACTCGTGGATCACCTGCTGGACTGTTGCGATCGTGTCGTGGGGAAGTCGGCGGTCGGCGACAATGCCACCCAGCGGCAGCGGACAGCCTGTCGCGGTCTCCCAGCGTGCGCCGAGATCTTCGACGAGCCACAGGCCCTGCTGCTGCCAGGTGAAGCGTCCTTCGTGGATACAGACCCCGAAGTCGGCGGTCTGGGCCCGCAGCCGCGGCATGATCTCTGAAAACACGACGTGCTCCACCGGCGTCGTTTGTGGATAGAAGAGCGCAAAGAGAAGCGCCGCGGTGGTCTGCCTGCCCGGGCAGAGCGTCAGCTGATCGGGCCTCGTGGGTCGCGTGCCCTCGGCGGCCGCCAGCACGAGCGGGCCGACGCCGAATCCCAGCGCTGATCCGCTCGGCAGCACCACGATCTTGTCTGCCACGGAAAGCGCCGCATGGAAGCTCGCCTTGCAGACGTCAAACTCACTCCGCAAGAGTCGCTCGTTTAACTGCTCGATGTCGCAGAGTTCGACTGCAAAATCGAGCCCCCGCCAGTCCACGGCCCGAGTGATCAGGCCGTGAAAGGCGAAGGTGTCGTTTGGGCAGGTGGAAATGCCGAGCCGGATGGTCTGCTTCATGGTGAGTCCGCCAGCAGTCGCACAGCGATGTCGGCTGCTGCTTCGAGGGCGGCCGTGAGCTGCCAGTGTGCCTTGTCTCGATCGCCTGCCAGGTTGGAAATGCCCCGCACGATGTCGAGCGGAGTTCCTGCGAGGCGGCAGGCCAACGCCACTGCAAAGCCCTCCATGTCTTCGGCCGCGGCGGCTGGATAGAGATGCTTACGAGCCTCGACATCAGATCGATCGGCGGCGGCCGCGCAGGCCGTGAGCAGGAGGTCGGCCCGCGGGGCCTCTGGCACGCGGCCCGTCGAGCACTCGATCGTGTCGCCGATCGCGGCCGCTGCCGCGGGCGGGTCGCCGGGCCACTGCGGCCAGCCAAGCGCCGCCGCCGGAATAAATGCCGCCCCGCTGCCGGCGCCGATGCCATACGAGGCCACGCGGTCGAATCGGTATGCCTTCCCGATCTCGTAGGCGGCATCAAACTGGCCGGCGCTGCCGACGAGCAAAACGCGGGCTGGTGCGAGAACGGCCAGCAGCTGGGCGGTGCGGGCGGCGGCGGCGGCGATCCCAAACCCGCAGAGTTCGATGCGGACGCAGTCGGCTCCGGCGCGGCCTACGATCGGCCCCACGATCTGGAGTTCTCGAGCAGTTGGAATCAGGATCAGGTGTTGGAGCATGAGAAAAGGTGCCGACCACTTTTTAGGCGTCCCAGCGGAGGGTGGGAGAGCTGCCGTGGCCACGGGTGCCGCAGAAGTTGACCTCAATGCCAAGCGACCGGGCGGCGGCGGCCTTTGTCAGCGCGGCCCGGTCGGCGCCGGCGGCGTCGTTGGCGTAGGCGACCTGGATGTGATTGGCCTTGTGGCGGGCCATCATCTGGTCCCGTGAGATGCCGTAGGTGATCGCATGCATGATCGGCCACTGCTTCGTCGTCGATTCGAGTCTGCGCCGCGTCTCTTCCTCCGGCAGTTTCACCACCGCCGCCCGGCCGATGTCCATGCAGAGCTTCTCCTGCCCCTGCACGTTGTCGACCCAGATCCGGCTCCAGACGATCTCTCCCGGCCGGCTCACGCCCGCGAGTGTCGAGCCACCCAGTCGGAAGTACATCGGCGGCTGCCGGTAGCCATGTGCCCCCTTCCAGCCGCCGCTGAAGTGGGCCGGCGGCGCGGCTCCAGAGATCTCGAAGACCCAGACCCACTGGTCGGTTGTCCGCGACTGATCCCAGTCGCCCCAGCGGATGTCGTGGAGTGTATTTTCTACCGGCTCGCCAAGCGCCTCGTGCACCCGTTGCGTCAGCAGGCCATCGAGGCCGGCACACTCGTCCACTTCGTTGAAGTGGACGAGCGGCTTTCCCTTATAGAGGACTCTCGAACTGCCGGCGGCGGTCACCGGCGGCCGCTTCGAGTCGTTGAGCATCCCCTCGACGAGGTCGCTCGCCGGCAGGAGGTCCTTGAGCCCTTGCTGGTACTGGATGCCGATGCAGTCACAGCCGTAGCGGTCGGCGATTCGCAGGGCGGCGACATACATCTTGCACTGCTGGAGCACCTGGGTCCGCGTGAGGTCGCTTGCCTCGGCCTTGCCAAAGTGAAACTCCATCCCTGCCTTCTCGAGCCAGCGGAAGACCTCCGTTGCCTCGGCGTCGGTCACCTGTGTTGTCTCGTAGTAGAGCGCGCTTTGGCTGAGCCGTTCCTTGAAGACACCCGTCGCATGGAGCAGGTGATCGGGGATGATGGCATTGAACATCCCCATACAGCCCTCATCAAATACGCCCATCAGAGCCTTGCGATGTTTGAAGTCGGCAGCGATCGTCTCGGCGGTGTGGGCGAGCTTCTTTGGGATCGACACCTTTTCAATCGCGACCACATGGCTCACGTCATGGTGCACCGAGCGGTGGTCGAGCCAGGCCTGCAAGTGCCGCTGAAAGCTCGGATTCGAAAAGTCATCGGCCCAGAGCGTGGAATAGCGCACGCCCGCCTTCGTGAGCGAGCCGTTGAGATTCAGCATGCCAACGAGCCCCGGCCACTGGCCCGACCAATTGGCCACCGTGAGGATCGGGCCAGAGTGCGTGGTGAGCCCGGGTAGCAGATGGTTTGAATACTGCCAGACCGCCTCGGCGACCACCAGCGGCAGATCGGGATCGATCTCAGAAAATGCGTGAAGCCCCTCACGGGCACTGGCGATGAAGCCGTGACCACGAGACTTCGACGGGGCATGGCCACGGTCGAGCTTCCAGCCGGCGGCGGCGAACGCCTTCGCCAGATCTGCCTCCATCTTTTGCTGCGCCGGCCAACAGACGCGATTCGCCTCTTCGCGGAGGTCGCCGTTGGCGACGAGCACGGCCCGCCGCTTGCCTGCGGGCCTGGAAGGCTTGGGGGAGATCGCGGAGCGGGCGGAGGCTGCCATGACGGAAAATCCCTTTGTATGGCGAAGGTGGAACTGAAAGGTGAACCGGAACTATACTCACAGTTCGTCGTGGCCTGCCATTGCGGGCATGCCCCCGGCAGATTGTCGTTTTGATTTCGCTCGTGCCTGGAGACCATTTCATGCAACGCTTTTCTCAACTGGTAATTACCGTCCTGCTCATTGCCCCCTGGGCCGCGATGGCCGTGGCGGCCGAGCCGGCCCCTGCCGCACCTGCCGCACCTGCCGCACCTGCCGCACCCGCCAATCTTCCTGCCCTCACTCGCTGGGTGATCGCTGCTGACTACTCCAAGGACGGACAGACATTGGTCACCGCGGGTGGCGAGAGCCTCCTGTACCGTCCCGGCGACGTGGTCGTCTGGAACGCCGACGGCTCGCGGGCGGGCGACCTCGCCGGCCATCCGACGGCCGTCTGGGCGGTCAAGGTCTCGAAGGATGGCAAGCTCGCCGCGACGGCCGGCTACGACGGCCTCGTCAAGCTCTGGGATCTGCCAGCCCGGACACTCAAAGTCGACCTCAAGAAGCACAAGGGTTGGGTGCGTTCGCTCGATCTCTCACCCGATGGCACGACGCTCGCCACGGCTGGCGAAGATGGCACGGTTGTGCTTTGGAGCACCGCCGACGGCAAGGAGATCAAGACGATCACCGCTCATGCCGGCCCGGTCACGGCCGTCGGCTTCTCGCCCGACGGCGCCACGCTCGCTACCGGCGGCGGCGATAAGCTCGTAAAGCTCTGGGATGCGGCCACCGGCAACGAAAAGGGCAAGCTTGAGGGCCATGGCGACGCGCTCTGGGCTGTGACGTATTCGCCCGACGGCTCAAAGCTGGCCACCGCCGGCGCTGACCGCACGATCAAACTCTGGACCACCTCCGACTCGAAAGAGTTTGCCACGCTCGCCGGCCACAAGGACTGGGTCACAAGCGCCGCCTTCTCGCCCGATGGCACGCGACTGGTTACCGGCAGCCTCGACGGCGCCGTGAAGCTCTGGGATGTCAACGCCAAGGGTGAGCAGGAGGGCCCCGAAACGCTTAAGTCGAGCGTCTGGTGCGTGACGTTTGCGCCCGATGGCAAGACGATCTTCGTCGGCTCGCATGCCGGCGGTAGGCTCATTCCTACGCCTGCGGCCAAACTCCTGCCGCCGCCCCCGCCTCCGCCGGCTCCTGTTCCCGCTCCTGCTCCCGCCCCAGTCGCTGCGACGCAGCAGTGGACGCCGCTTGTGCCAACCGAGTTTAGGAGCATGGCTAACGCCACCGGCGCGATCGCTGCCGACGGCGCCATCACCGTCAGCGGCAACCTCGCCAAAGACACCTACACGATCAAGGCGACGATTCCCGCCGGTATTGACACGAAGGCGCTTCGACTCGAGGCACTTGCCGATCCGAGCCTGCCGTCGCTGGGGCCTGGCCGGGCCGGCAACGGAAATTTTGTGGTCAGCACGTTCGCCGTGCTGGCCGGCGCACCGGGATCGCCGGAGACTCCGACGAAGGTGAAGTTAGCCGCGGCCAAGGCGGATTACGAACAGGGCGGCTTCGTCGCGGCCAACGCTATCGACGATAATCCCGATAGCGGCTGGGCGATCAGCGGCGGCACGGGCAAGGATCAGGCGGTGGTGTTTGAGATCGCCCCCGAAACCAAGTTGCCAGAAGGTACGCCGCTGGCGATCACGATCGACCAGCAGCATGGTGACAGCACGCATGCCCTTGGAAAGTTTCGAATCTCGTTCATGAAGCCTGCGCCACCAGCAGCCAAGTAGTCAGGCGACATATTTCATGGAAGGAATAGGATGCAGCGACTGAGTTTACGGCTGAGAGAGATCGCGGCCGGTGCTGCGGTGGCGTTGGCTGTGGGGCTGGTGCTCGGCAGCCAGCTGAGAACGCCGCTGCCGCGGGTGTCTGCCGTAACAGCGCAGGCAGACGGGTCGTTTGCGGTCTGCACGGCGCCACTGGATACCGGAATCGAGGGCTTTTTCATGCTCGACTTCGAAACCGGCGACTTGTCTGGTGGCGTGCTCAACCCCAACACCAGCTTGTTTGCCGGTTCCTATCAGCACAACGTGCTCAAGGATCTGGGCTTCAAGCCGGGGCAGGTCAAGAACCCAAAGTTTCTGCTTGTCTCGGGCGTGGCCGAGCTGCGGCGTGGCAGCAAGACGTTTGCATCGTCTGTGCTTTACGTCACCGACTCGTCGACCGGCACCACCGTTGCCTATGGCATTCCCTGGTCTGCTCAGCAGGTAGCGACGGCCGCGGCGCTTGTGCCGCTGGATGTCGCCCGACCGCGGGGCGGCGGGGCGAAGGCCAAGTAAGAAATGAAAAACGAAAGGCCAAGGAGCAAGACGTGCCCAGCATGACAGGCATGACAGGCGAACGCCGCGAAGATGGCTCCGATCCGGCCGGCGTCGGGAGCATCTCGATCCTTGTCAATGGCGAGGCCCGGGAATTGCCTGCCGGTGCAACCGCCCGCGACCTGATCGTAGCCCTCGGTCTCGACGGCCGGCCGCTCGCCGTCGAGGTGAACGAGCAGGTGGTGCCGCGGCTGCGGCTGCCAGACTGTAAGCTCTCTGCCGGCGACCGCCTGGAGATTGTCACGCTCGTGGGCGGCGGTTGATCTGGCTGATTCAGCTCAGCCCGGTCATCAGCTTGAGTCCCACTCACTCCTACCCCCCGACGCCATGCCTGACCCCTCTGACTCTTGTGCCACCGCCATCCCAGCTGCACCCGATGGGCCACTCCGGGTCGGCGGCATAACGCTCGCTAGCCGACTGGTTGTCGGGACGGGCAAATACGTCAGCCATGCCGCCATGGCCGAATGCCTCGACGCCTCCGGCACAGACTGCGTCACCGTGGCTGTGCGACGGGAGCGACTGATCAATGCCGCTGGTGAGAATATCCTCGACCATATCGATACGGCGCGGTATGTCCTCCTTCCCAACACGGCCGGCTGCTACACGGCCGACGACGCTGTCCGCGTGGCCCGCCTCGGCCGTGAGTTGCTTCGCGAACTGGGCAACCCCGGGTCGGAGTGGGTGAAGCTGGAGGTGCTCGGCGACACCCGTACGCTCCTCCCTGATCCGGTGGGCACGCTCGATGCCACGCGGAGGCTTGTGGAGGAGGGGTTTACCGTGCTCGTGTACACCAGCGACGATCCTGTGGTTGCCAAGCGACTGAAATGTCTGGGCGCTGCAAGCGTCATGCCAGCGGGCAGTCCGATCGGTTCTGGGCAGGGCATTCTCAATGCCAATAATCTGCGGATCTGCATGGAGTATCTGAAGGATGGCGATCCCGACTATCCCGTGATCGTGGACGCAGGCGTGGGCACGGCCAGCGACGTGGCTGCCGCGATGGAGCTGGGCGTCGACGGCGTGCTGCTCAACACGGCAATCGCTCATGCCATGCACCCGCTCCGAATGGCCCACGCGATGCGGGCGGCCTGCTTCGCCGGCCGGCAGGCATGGCTGGCGGGTCGGATTCCAAAGCGGCTCTATGCCACTGCCTCGAGCCCCGAAGAAGGCCGCATCGCGCGGCCGACCTGAGGACTCGTTGACAGCCATGCTCGCCAAACGCATCATCCCCTGCCTCGACGTAGAACGCGGCCGAGTCGTGAAGGGCACGAAATTTCTCGATCTTGTCGATGCCGGTGATCCCGTCGCGGTGGCCGCCCGCTACGAGGCAGAAGGGGCGGACGAACTGGTCTTTCTCGACATCACTGCCAGCCACGAGGGCCGGGCGATCATGCTCGATGTGGTGCGGCGGGTCTCTGAGACGATCTTCATGCCGTTCACCGTCGGCGGTGGTATCCGCACGCTCGACGACGCCGTGCGGCTGATCCACGCCGGCGCTGAGAAGGTGAGCATCAATTCCTCCGCGGTGCGAACACCCCAACTCATCACGGCAGTGGCCGACCGGCTCGGCAGCTGTGCGACCGTTGTGAATATCGATCCCAAGCGGGTGCAGCGGGACGGCCGCGAACTGTGGGAAGTGTTTGTCAACGGCGGCCGGGTGCCGACGGGGCTCGACGCAGTCGCCTGGGCCAGACAGGTCGAGTCGCTCGGGGCAGGGGAGATCGTGCTCACCTGCATGGACCGCGACGGCACCCGCGACGGCTACGATCTGGAGATTACCGCTGCCGTCAGCCGGGTGGTGGGCATCCCAGTCGTGGCCAGCGGTGGGGCCGGCCGACCGGAACATCTCGTCGACGCAATTGTGAAGGGTGGAGCGGACGCGGCGCTGGCCGCTGGCATCTTCCACTTCGGAGAGTGTACGATTCGAGAAGTGAAGGAAATGTTTGAACGGCGGGGCATCCCCGTCAGACCCGTGAGCCCCATTCATCATGGCGACACTTGACCCCACGACAGCACGGTCTGTGGACCCCACGACAGCACGGTCTGACAACCCCAAGGCGGTACGGTCTGAGCCGGCAACGACCGCCAGCACACCGGCCGCTCCCCTCGCTCCCACCGCTGCCCCAGCTCCGAATGGCCCAGCTCCGGTGGCGATTGAGCCGATGGGTCTTGAAATTGACCGGCTCTTTGAGGCGATGGTCGTGCTCAACAGCAGCGACCTGCACCTGAAGGTCGGCAAGCCGCCCTACATGCGGGTGAAGGGCTCGCTGACACCGCTGAAATATCCGCCGATCGACGCGGAACAGATGCAGCGGCTCTGTGCGCCGCTCATGAACGAGCGGCAGCGGGCGATCTTCGACACTGACGGCGGCGCTGACTTTGCCCACACCTGCCTTTGCAACGGTGTTCGGTGGCGGTTTCGCATCAACATGCTCACGCAGCAGGGGTCTTGGGGCTTGGTCGCCCGGCGTGTCAATAATACAATTCCTGATTTTGAGAAGCTCTTCCTGCCGCCGGCGATCGAGAGTCTTTGCCAACTCGATCAGGGGATGGTGCTGCTGGCCGGCGTGACCGGCTCCGGAAAGAGCACGACGATTGGCTCGATGCTCAACTACATCAACCGCAACTACCGCAAGCACATCCTCACGCTCGAAGACCCGATCGAGTTTGTCTTCACCGAAGACAAGTGCCTGATCAACCAGCGGGAGATCGGCAACGATGTGCGAAACTTTGAGATTGGCATGAAGCATGCCGTCCGCGAGGATCCAGACATCATCTTGGTGGGTGAGCTACGCGACGTGGAGACGTTTAAGACGGCGATCCATGCTGCCGAGACGGGTCACCTGGTGTTTGGCACGATCCACGCCGCCAGCGCCTCCAGCTGCATCGGCCGCATCCTGGACCTCTTTCCGCAGGAGGAGCATGCCGCCATCCGCAGTGCCATCGCCTTCAATATGAAGGGCATCGTGGCGCAGAAGCTGCTCAAGTCGATCAGGCCGGGAGTGAGCCGCGTGCCGATTGTGGAGGTCATGTTCATCGACGTGCTGATCCGGAAATATGTGATTGAGGAGCAGGATCACCTGATTGCCGACCACATCAAAAAGTCACAGAAGGACGGCATGCAGGACTTCACGCAGAGCCTCAAGAGCCTCATCGATCAGGGGCTCATCGACCGTAACGATGCGCTTGAGATCGCGCCCAACCGTGAGGCGCTGACGATGGCTCTCAAGGGTATTAACTAAGGGCATTCGCCGATGACTGAGGGCACTGCCGCGATAGCACACGGATGGAGGCGGCGGTCGGTGGCCGGCATGGCTGCCCTGCTCGGCATGGCCTGCGCGGCGAGCGCGGCGCAGGCTGGCGACGCATGGCCGCGCGATCCGCTCATGAGCCCCGAATGGCTCGCTCGCGACACCGAGGGCGGGCTGGCGATTCTGCCGCTGGTCTGCTGGTGGGCCTGGATCGCCGCCTGGTCTTCCACGAGCGGTTGGCTCTTTCGCGACAGCACACGGCTCAAGATTCCCTCCGAATTCTGGACTTCATTCGCGATTATTCCCTTCGTGTTCTTCAGTCTGCTGGCCTGGTGGATTCCATCGGCGGCAGTAGGGCAGGCCCTGATGGCACTGGCCTGGCTTGTGCCCCTCTTTGTTTATAGCCGCGAACGAAATCGTGCGGTGCCGGCGGCGGAGAGCATTCTGACAAGCGCGCACCTGCGGCGGCTGATCAGTGGGCTGCTGAGCAGCCGGGGGAGCAAGGGGCCGAAGGTCGTGGAAGACGTTCTGCCATTTGTCAAACTGCTGGCCACAGCCGCGGAGACGCCCGAGGATAACCAGAAATGGCAGCAGGAGGCGGCGGCAATGCCGGGGTTCGCGGCCGCTACGAAACTGATTGCGGAGGCGGCGGCCGCCCGGGCCTCGATGCTCGCGATCGAGGTAACAGCCGATGGGCTGCGGGTGCGGCACGACGTAGACAGTATTGTGGGCCCGGCTCGATTCATGAAGACACGGGCGACGTTGAAGCAGCCTGAGGTCTGGGCGGATGCGCCGCCCCCCGACGTGACCATCGGCGGTTCTGCCCTGACGGTGCTCCGGACGATCGCGGGCGCCGACGCCGCGAAACTCAGTGGCGAGAAAGATGCCTCCTTCACAATCGAAGTCGATGGTAAAAAACGGCGGTGCCGGCTGGTGACGCGGGCCACGAAGACTACGAAACAGATCGTGGTCACGTTTGAGACGCCACCGCTGGCGCCAGCGAAGCTTGAAGAACTCGGTATGTCGGCCGCAATGGCCGGTCGCGTTCGTGAGCTTATCGCCCTAGAAAAGGGGCTCTTTCTGGTGTCATCGCCGCCCGCCGCCGGCAGTTCCACAACGTTTGACACGGTGCTCCTGTCGGCGGACCGGCTCCTGCGAGATTTCGTGTCGATCGAAGACTCTGGCACGCCCCACACTGATGTCCAAAACGTCAAGCCGGTAAAGTATTCTGCCGCAGCCGGCGAAACCCCGCTGTCGGCCCTCAAGGCGGCGCTGCTTGAATACCCCCGGGCCATCGTCACCCGCGATCTGACCGACAAGCAACTGGCCGTCGCACTCCTGCAACTTGCCGACGAACAGCAGCTCGTTTTCGTGAGCATGCGGGCAAACGGTGCCCTCGATGCCGTTGCGAAGCTCCTTGCATTCGGCATCGAAAAGGAGCAGCTGGCCCGCTGTCTGCTTGGATCACTCTCGCAGCGGCTGATCCGTAAGCTCTGTTTAAAATGTGGCGAGCCGATACCGCCCCCCCCCGAACTGCTCCAGCGACTCAAGACGACCGCGGAGCAACTGCCCGAGATTAAGCGGGCCTCGCAGCAGGGCGGCTGTCAGGCATGCGCCGGTCGGCAGTATGTGGGCCGCACGGCGATCTTTGAACTCGCTACCGGTCCCACGCTCAGGCAGGCGATCTCAAAGCTGGTCGATCCGAAGGTGCTGCTGCAGGCTGCCGTCAAGGACGGGATGCGGCCACTCTTCGAGGCGGGGCTGGCCGCGGTGGCAGCCGGCGTAACGTCGCTGGATGAGAGGCAGCGGGTCTTTGTGGTCAACAAGGAGGCCGGTGCCCCCGGAGTCAAACGATGATCATCACGATCGTACTGCTGGCCATTCTGGCCGCCGTCACCGGCCTGCTCTTTTGCGAAGGACTCTGGCGGTCGCTGCTGATGTTTTTCAACGTACTCGTGGCGGCTACCATTGCCACTGCTTGGTTTGCGCCGCTGGCCAATCTCCTGGAAGGACCTCTGCCCAGCTACACCTACCTCCTCGACTTTCTTTCGGTCTGGCTACTCTTTTGCGGCGTGCTCAGCCTGGCCCGCGCAGCGACCGATTGGCTCTCGCCGGAGAAGATCGTGTTTCCGCAGCGTGTCGATCAGCTTGGTGCGGCTTGTCTGGGGTTTCTCACGGCCTGGGTGATGGTGGCATTCACCGCGGCGACCTTGCACCTAGCCCCTGTGCCGCGTGATCTCGTGCAGCCCACTCCCGAGGCGCGGATGTTTTTCGGACTCGCTCCGGATCGAAAGTGGCTCTCGTGGGTGCGAGGCAGCTCACGATCGGGGTCCTTCTCGCTGCCTGATCAGGCCTTCGATAAGGATGCGGACCTGATTTTGCGGTACGCCGACCGACGTCTGAAACTCGAGGCAGCGCCGGGGCTGCGGGTGTCGGCGCAGTGAGCTGTCTTAGCTCCGCGAGGTAAAGCAGCGGACTTCATCGATCGTGCGGACGCCCGCTGCGAGCATCACAAGCCGATCGAAGCCGAGCGCCACCCCGACGCCCTCCGGCATCCCCGGGCCGTGCGCGGCGAGCAGCCGCTCTGGTGTCGGCAGGAGCGCGCGGCCGTCGGCCAGACGGATCTGGTTGGCCGCCACGATCCGGGTCTCGAGCACCGAGCGGCTGGGCTCCTCCTCCCAGCCGTTGGCAAGCTCCACGCCGGAGACAATCAGTTCAAATCGCCTGCTTGCCCGCGGATCATCAGGATCGATCTGGGCGAAGGCCGCCTGCGACACGGGCCACGACTGGAGCATTGTGGGCCGCTCGTGGCCCAGCCGCGGCATGATCACTTCCGCGAGCAGGAGTTCAAACCAGCGGTCCCACTGCTGTGCGGCCGGTTCCCTCGCCACGCCTGACGGTGGTGCAAGGCCGGCCCGCCTGCCTGCGGCGGCGAGTTCTTCAAGCGGGGCGGACAGGGGATCGACGTCGGCTAGTTCGGTGAAGGCCCGCGAACAGCTGATCCGGTCGATGCCGCTCGTGCCGAGTGCCCCGCGGCAGAGGCTGTCGAGGAGTGAGGCCGCGTCGTCGAGCGTCGTGCCGGGTGCATACCATTCCAGGAGCACAAACTCGATATCGTGCTGGCTGCCCCGTTCGCCCGCGCGGAATGACCGGGCAAACTGGTAGATCGGCCCCGAGCCTGCCGCGAGGAGCCGCTTCATCAACGCCTCGGGGCTCGCCTGCAGATAATGCGGAGGTCGATTCACGCCGTCGACGTGGACCGCGATCGGATCGATATGGACCTCCGGCAGCACCTCTGTCGAAAGCACCGGCGTATCGACCTCCACAAAACCCTGCCCATCGAACAGTTCGCGCAGGCCCGACCGGATGCGGCTACGGAGTTCGAGGATCGGTCGGTTCGACATGGATGAAGGCGGTCAGCGGCTGGCAAAGCAAAGGCGAGAGCAAATGTCAGAGAGAGAGTGTTTCAGCCTTCCTTCTTACCAGTTTCTCTGCCGCCACTCGGTAGACAAGCACTGGGCAGGGTGCCCGCCGAACCACTGCTTCCGCCACGCTCCCCATGAGCATGCGGGTTAGGCCGGACCGGCCGTGGGTGCCGATCACGATCATCTCGGCCCCCTCCTCGGCAGCGATGCGAACAATCTCGCTAGCCGGATCCCCCATCGTGAGCCGGTGGGTGTAGGACACTGCCGGATCGGTGGGCCTCACCTCCTCGAGCATCTGCTGAATCCGCTCAGAATTCGGCTCAGGCAGACCGTAATAGAGTTCGCCCGTGGCATAGGCCAGCGGCTGCTCTTCAACGTGGAGGATCAGGAGCGAGGCGGACGACTGTTTCGCCAGAGCCTCCGCATGCGGCAGTGCCGCGTCGCTGGCCGTGGAGAAATCGGTGGGAACGAGAATGATTTTGTGCGCCATGGACTGGTACTCCTGAGAAGGGAGGCGTCCGTTGCCAGAAATAAAGGCCTCAGCGAACCGCCGGGCAATCTTACGCCGGGCCAACTGTCTGGCTGGGAGAGCGAAGCACGGCAGTCTGTTGTCTTTTGTGGGATACGTTTTCCAACGTGTCCAATGCGTGCTGCTGTGTAGCTCTGGCATTGCACCGCCGGGCCGGCAGAAGTCTCCTTCGCGGGGACTTTCGCCGTCGGGGTCTAGTGGTAGTTCTGATCCTGGCAGGGCGAAATTCCAACGCTCGTCGAGCTTCAGCCGTTCCCGGCTCTCCGGATTCCCTCTGCGGGGATTGCTCAGTGGGATACGTTTTCCAACTTGTCCGTTTCACGACAAACATGGCCATCCTGGCCATTTTGTCTTGGCCGGCCTCCGCCGGCTGGTTCTGGCGTCGCATCCTTGCGACGCAGTCTTCTGTCTTTTTTGGAAAACTCGCCTTCACGGACGAAAAAGTCACCGCAGCCGCATGCCCGGCAGAGCGCCGGAGTCGGGGGAGAGGAGGTACACGCCCGGGGCACCCGCGCCGCTGGCCGCTGCGACCATCCCCTCGCTGAGGCCAAACTTCATCTGCCTGGGCGCGAGATTTGCCACCACAACGACGAGCCGGCCGACGAGCGATTCTGGCGTATGGAATCCTTTGATGCCGGCAAATACCGTTCGCGTCACGTCACCGCCGAGGCTGATTGTGAGCCGTAGCAGTTTCTTTGCGTCGGGTACTTCATCGGCGGTAATCACGCGGGCTACACGGAGATCGATCTTTGTGAAATCATCGATCGTGCATTCGGAAGCGAGCGGCTCAGCAGCGAGCGGCTCTCCCGAATCGGTCGGTGCGGCGGCTGGTTCCATAAGAGTCGATCCTTTCGTGGTAGTCGGGCTAGGAGTGGGAGCAGCTTGAGTGAGTGAGGCGGCGAGCAGGGCCTCGGTCTGCGCCGACTCGACGCGGCGCATCATCGATTGGAAGCTACCAACCAGCCGCCCTGCCAGCGGCCGCTGCGATTCCTCCCAGGAGCCGATCGGGCCGCCGACCAGCTCGCCGGCCTGACTTGCGAACACCGGCAGCACCGGTGCGAGGTAAACGGCAAGCTGCCGAAACAGGTTGATCGCGACGCTGGCGACGTCTTGGAGCTTCGCGGCCGAGTCAGGGCCAGCTTTGGCGAGCTTCCACGGTTGTTCGGCGTCGACATAGGCGTTGGCCCGGTCGGCCGCCTGCATGATCGTCCGCATCGCGCGGGCGAAGTCGCAGGCGTCGTAGGCATCAGCGATTGCGGCGCCGTCGGCGGCGGCTGCGGCGAACAGACCGCCGTCGGCAGGATACACCGGGGAAAGGCCTGTCCTTTCCAGCCACCGCGCCGTCCGGCTGGCGAGATTGACGACCTTACCGACCAGATCGGCATTCACCTTCGCGGCAAACTCCTCCAGATTCAGATCGATGTCATCGATCCCGCCGGAGAGCTTCGCGGCGTAGTAATACCGCAGCATCCCCGGATCGAGATGGTCGAGATAGGTCCGTGCGAGAAGGAACGTGCCCCGGCTCTTTGACATTTTCTGACCGTTGACAGTCAGGAAGCCGTGCACGTGCACCCGCGTGGGCAGGGCCAGACCGGCCGCCTCCAGCATCGCGGGCCAGAAGAGCGTGTGGAAATAGGTGATGTCTTTCCCGATAAAGTGGTGAATCTCAGCGGCAGGCTCCGCACCGCCGCGCTGCCACCAGGTGTCGTACGAACCGCCGTGGGCGGCGCACCACTCGCTCGTGGCGGCGAGGTAGCCGATCGGTGCGTCAAACCAGACATACCAGTAGTGGCCGAGCGCGTCGGGGATCTCAAAGCCGAAATAGGGCGCGGGCCGCGAAATATCCCAGTCGCGGAGAGGCTCACCCAAGAAGTGGCCGGCGAGGTAATTGGCGATCGGCGGGTCGAGGGCGCCAGACCGCTGCGTCCACTCGTCGAGGAAGCCGTGCATCTGCTCCAACTCCACGAACAGGTGCTCGGCCGACCGGATCTCCGGCCGCGTGCCAGAGAGCGTGCTGACCGGATCGACGAGGTCAGCTGGAGTGTAGGCCGCGCCGCACTGTTCGCAGGAATCACCATATTGGTCGGCGGCCTGGCACCGCGGGCAGGTGCCACGGACAAAACGATCGGCAAGAAACACACCCGCCTGCGTGTCGAACAGTTGTTGTACGTCACGGGTGGTGATCAGGCCGCGGTTCCGCAGGCTCTGCCAGATCTCGCCGCAGAGGCGGCGGTTGGCGGCGCTGTCGGTCGAGCCATAATGATCAAAGTCGATCTGGAAGCCAGCAAAATCGGCAAGATGTGCCTCCCGCATGGCGGCGATGAGGTCACGCTCGCTGCGGCCCTCGGCCTGCGCGCGGATCATGATCGCCGTGCCGTGCGTGTCGTCGGCGCAGAGGTAGATCGCCTCGTGGCCACGGAGCTTTTGAAACCGTACGAAGATGTCTGTCTGGATGTACTCGACCAGGTGTCCCAGATGGATGTGCCCGTTGGCGTAGGGCAGGGCCGAGGTCACGAGGATGCGGCGGGAGCGGTCAGTCATGCGGTGTTTCTAGCGAGACTGTGTGATCAAGGAAACGCGGATTGTACGAGTCGTGTTGGCAAACGGGGTAACCGAGCGAAAACCGGGTGAGATGGGAAAGCTTTTGCTGAGGTACTGACTGGAGACGATCGCAAAATGGTCTTGTCGTGACCACGCCAGACCGGCACCATCCCCACCGACGTCGGTGGCCTACCGGCGACTCTTCTTATCACGTTGTCACGTTCTTTACGTTGTGCATGCCAGAGAGTGCCGGAGCCACGGATGCCCCAGTCGTCGCGACTCTTCCTGCGATTCACCCTTGCGACCTGCCTCGCCTTGGCAGGTGTCACGCTCTCGAGCGGTCTGGTGCAGGCCAACCCGGCGGCCGTTGCGGCTGGCGATGTCGTGCTCCTCAACTTCTCGGCGGCGTGGTGCGGCCCATGTCGGCAGATGGCGCCGCTGGTCGGCGAGATCACAGCGGCAGGCTGGGTCGTGCGGCATGTCGATGTGGATCGCGAGGGAGATTTGGTCCGCCGCTTCGCCGTCACGGGCGTGCCGTGTTATGTGCTCCTCGTGAAGGGCCAGGAAGTGGGCCGCATCAACGGCGCCACGACCCGCGGTGAACTTGAGACATTACTGGCCAAGAGCCGGCAGCCGCTCGGGCTGGCGGCCGCCGTTGCCGCGCCTGCGGCCGAGTCGATGGCGGGGATTCCATTACCGATCACGCCAGCCGGAGCGCCACTTTCCACCGAGCCACCGCCCCGGCCGCAGGCCACGGCCGCGGCGATCGTGACAGCTGTTCCGCCCCAGCCGCAGCACCAACTGGAGCAGCCGGTGTCGCTGCCGCGATCGCGGCAGCCCAGACCAGCAGCTGTTACGAACAGCCAGGCCGTCGTCGGCAGCCCGCGGCTCGATCCTTCCCAACGGGCCGCGCTTGAACGCCGGCTGATGACAGCGACCGCCCGCATTCTGGTCGAGGATGCGCAGGGAGTCTCGCGGGGCACCGGCACGGTTATCGACTGTCGGCAGGGGGAGGCCCTGATTCTCACCTGCGGCCACATCTTTCGCGATTCCCAAGGGAAGGGCAGGGTGGAGGTCGACCTCTTTGGTGCTGACGGTCCGCGGGGCGTGGCCGGCCAAGTGGTCGCTTGGGATCTCAAGCGTGACCTCGCACTCGTGAGCATCTTCACAGACAAGCAAATCGAACCGGTCAGCGTTGGCGGTGCCGACCGGAGCACACAGGCGGGCGAGGCGGTCGTGACGGTCGGCTGTAACGGCGGCGACGACCCGACGATCCATTACAGCCGCGTGACTGCTGTCGACAAGTATCTGGGGCCGGCGAACGTCCAGGTCGCCGGCCAGCCCGTGCAGGGCCGCAGTGGCGGCGGACTCTTTGCAACCGACGGCACGTTACTCGGCGTCTGCAACGCGGCCGATCCTGCTGAAAACGAAGGGCTCTTTGCCGCCTTGCCGACGATTCATGAACAGCTCGATGAGTCGGGGCTGGCGTTTGTCTACCGCAGCGTCTACCCCAGCGGCGGGGCCGGAGACGTGGCAGCCCGCTCTGCTGGCCCGATGCTCCCGAGTATGCCGGCAGAGATGCCGCCGGTGTCGTTCGACCGCCGTGACCGCGCCGACGCCCTGCCGACCGCCGCGACCGCCGCGCCGGGAACGGCGAAGCCTCTCTCAGCTGGTGAACAGGCTCTGATCGATCATGTCTGGCTTCACGACGGAGATGCTGAGGTGATCTGCATCGTGCGGCCACGTCGCGGCCAGCAGGCCGCTGGCGATGTGTTCGTGCTGCAGGGCACCGGCCGTGACTTGGTCGAGCGGCTCTCCAAGGAGCCGGTCGCAAAGGATTTGGCTGTGCCCGATCAGGCCGGACATGCCGCTGTGTACCCTGCTGCTCCCGCCACAACGCGGTCAGACGTTGCCGCACTCCCCGCGAGTGAGTTGACGCGGTAGTCTGCAGCCATGCGGCAATTTCTAGTGCGTCATGGTGAAAGCGTCTCAAACCACGAGGGACGCGTGCAGGGGCAGGCAGACATTGAACTCTCGCCGCTCGGCCACGCTCAGGCCCGGCAAGTGGCCGCCTGGTGCCGCCAGTTCTGCGAGTCGACGGAGGCCGGGGCGATCCCAATCGGCGAGATCTGGTCGAGCCCGTTGCGCCGGGCCCGTGAGACCGCCGACGTGATCGCCGCCGCCGTGGGCAGGCCTGTGATGGTGGAGGAGCGACTGGCTGAACTGCATGCCGGCATCTTTCAGGGTCATCTCTGGGCTGACCTTGAATCGGTGTTTCCCGACGAAGTGACCCGGTGGCGCTCGGGGGATGTCGACTACGTGATTCCTGGCGGTGAGTCGCGGGCCCAGTTGGCGACCCGCGGCCGAGCAGCGCTTGAGTCGCTCGCCAGCCGCGAGACTCCGGCGATGATCGTGGTGGCGCATGGCGGCGTGTTGACGGCCGCGCTGGGCAACATGCTCGGCCGCGAGCATCCGCTCCTGCTGGCGGCAGCTGAGCGGCCGTTCACGAAGCTCCCGGCGTTGGCCAACTGCTCGGTGACCGAGCTTGCATGGCCCGGCCCCCGCCTCGTGCAATTCAACGAGACGAAACATCTGGCCTCAGGCGGGCAATAGTTTGTCTGTCTCGTTCCTCTTCTCTCGTGGGATAAGTGTTCTAACCTTTGTCCAAATGCGTGTTGTTCCCTTGAGAGGCACTGCAGCGCCGGGCCGGCAGAAGTCTCCTTCGCGGGGACTTTCGCCGTGAGGCGTATGCGTAGTTCAGGCCTTGGTAGGGCGAAATTCCAACGCTCGTCGAGCTT
>JBAXUW010000370.1:0-2576 GCA_037129495.1 Planctomycetota bacterium
GTGATTCTCCGGCCATCAGCCGGTCGAGCAGATCGGCTGCAAGATAGCCGATCCGATGGCAGGCCAGTTCGACGCTCGACAGCGGCGGGGTGGCGACCTCGCACATCAGGTCGTCCGTGTCGCCGGCGATCACGGCGATCCGCTGGGGCACGTCGAGCCCCGCGATCCGGCAGGCTTCGAGCACGCGACGGCCGCAGTGGGAATCGGCCACGAACACCGCCGTGGGGATCGGCAGGGTGGCCAGCCAGCCGGCGATCCGCCGCTGCTCTGCCGGCCACGGGCGACTCCCGCGGCCGCCCGTACCGGCCCGATAGACGCGGCACTCCCGGCGGCGGGCGGCCAGCGCCGCTTCGAAGGCAAGCCCCGGCAGCGAGGGGAACCCCGGTCGCGGATCGGCATAGAGAGCGAAGTTGGTGAAGCCGCGGTCGACGAGGTGGTCGATCGCGATCGCAGCCCGCTTACCGTCGTCGGAATTCACGCGGCCGATCCCCGGCTCGTCGGCCATGATGGAGTCGACGTCCACCACCGGCACGCCCTTCCGCCGCAGGTGTTCGAGGAGCCGCCGGCTGCCGATCCTGGCGATCACGCCATCGCCCTGCCATCCACGCGGCAGCCGCATGGTCCCGAGTTCGGCCCGCGGATCGACGAGCAAGGACCACGGCCCGTGCTCCAGCGCGTAGTCGGCGACGCCCCGCACTGCCGAGCGACCCCACGAGTCATCGGTCTCGATCAGGACGGCAACCGGTCGCCGCCACTGCGGCGGCGACGAATCAGTCGCCGCGCCAATGCCTGTCGGCGAAGTCAAGAAAGCGTTCCCAATCGTAGGGTGCGATGTCGTGGTCCCCGTCGCGCACGTGGTAGCCGATCGTCTCGCCGACCGGGTGGTTGACGGGAGGCATCTCGTGGACCCCCAGACCCGCGAGCCCCAGCAGGCGATAGACGGGCTCGGCATGTCGGGCCGCCAGGAACTCACCGCGCGGATCGCACCAGCGGTCCTGCTCGGCACTGGCGACGTACACGGGCCGCGGTGCCATCGCGGCGATCAGCAGATGGGCATCGACTGGGAGCGCCGCCTCATTGCCGCCGTATTTCCGATAGTTCCTGCAGTACCAGCTGCCTGAAATCGAGCAGGACGCCGCGACGGTCTCTCCATAGCGGCGGCGGGCGAGTGAGGCTCCCCCCTGCCCGGATTCGTTCGAGATGACGATCGCAAACCGCTCGTCCTGGGCGCCGGCCCACAGCGCGGCCTTGCCCGTGCGCGAGTGGCCGAACACCGCCACGCGGTCGCCGTCAACGTCCGGATCGGATCGCAGTGAATCGAGCACACGGCTCAACGCCCACGACCAGGCCCCGATCGACCCCCACTCGTCATCGGCAGGCCCCCGCTCGTGATCGGTAGGAGGGTCGCGGCCCTCCTGCCGCATCACGAAGTGCCGGATTCCCTTCTGCGAGCCCTCGGTCGTGAAGTGGCAGCCTGAACCGTAGGGATCCAATTCGACGTCGCCGCAGTGAAAGCTGGCGACGGCGTAGCCACGCGAGAGAATCGCCTTCAGGGGCCACCGCGAAGAGTGCTCGCCGCGTTGGCAGACCGAATTACGGGAGGGAACGATCCCCGGATCGAGGGCGACCCCCTGATTGCCGTAGTTGAGCCCGAGGAAGACCGGCGGTCGGCCGCGGGTCTTGCACGGGACATACATCAAGAGGTCGATCCAGGGGGCATCCTCCCCCTCCAGAAACCGCAGCCGCACCTGTTTTCGCGTCGCCAGGCCGTCGAACACGACGGCATCGGCAGCAAGGGTTTCGCGACGCGGATTGGTCGCGATCTCCGGTGTTCTCCCAAAGACGTGTTCCGCGAAGGCGGCCACGATCTCTGGCCGCCGCCTCTCCCGCCAAAGGGTCGCGGTGGACACCTGCTGCCCGTCGAAACAGACAAGCGGGGCGGGCAGGTCGTAGGCGTCCACCTTCGACTCTTCGTAGTTGGTGTCGGCAGGCTCCTGTCCCGGACTCACAGTGACGACTGTCATGGCGGGCAACACGACGATCAACGGCCAGCGAATGGAAAACATACGGGTCCAACCCAGCCAGGCGAGCGAGGCAAAAAGAGAAAGGTGCCGGCCATCGAATTTAGGTAATCAGCACACTATAACAGCGGAGTTTACTCGGATGCGGGTGGCTGGCACAAACGGCACTCTGGCGGACTACTCAGGAGAAAGTCATGAACAACCCCCACCTGGTGCGAAGCACTCGGTTGAAGAGGACTGCCGCAATCGTCCTGACGACGATGGTTTCGTCGCCGCTTGCTTGTTCCGTCCGGGCCGACGAACCGAAAAGGATAGGACGGCCAACAGCAGTTCCGCATGCGTTTGACGGGTGACGAGCGTTCGATGGGGTGTGGCTCTGGGCCCGTCTCGGTACCGCTGGCTGTTTGGCGACCGCAAAACACCCCCCAAAAACCACCTCGTACCGATCGATTATGACTGGCTCTTTTCTGCGACAGTTCATCAAAAAACCGCAGGCATGAGGAACCGGGAATAAGCGAGTTACCCGTTCGGATAGTTCGGCTATTCCCGCCCGCT
>JBAXUW010000371.1:0-2571 GCA_037129495.1 Planctomycetota bacterium
CGTTCCAGTCGATCTCAGCCTGCTTTGATTTGGGTCGGAATTTATTCGCCTTAATGGGCTTTGGTATCTCAGCAGGAATACCGGGCGGTTGCGTTGTCTGTTGGGCTTCAGCCGGCTTCGCTTCAACTGGGGCTCTGACCCCCGCGATCGTGTCCTGCAGAAGCTGGCCCAACGAGCTGGCAAACAGGCCGTGAACCTTTTCAGCGGGTGTCCATTCAGGCATCCCGGCGTTCCAGACCAGATCTTCACGACGCAGCCAGCCGTCACTCGCCATAGTTTTGAGCTTGGCGAAGGACACCGGCCCACGTCGTTCTTGGTTCTGGGCGTAATACCAGTCGTCGGCCATCTGAGAACCCTGAAGCGAAACACTCAAACTCGGGAAGCTCGGGACCACGTATTGAAACCAGTGGAATTCCCAACCATGGTCCCGCGGTCTCGGTAGCCTGAAAACAAAGGGCTAAACCGGCTTCAAGACCGACGCCGTTTTGACAACATAATCCGTCCGGAGGTGCTTGCCTACCTAACGGGAGGGGGTGTAGGCTGCGTTGGTCTTCGATCCAGAGGCTCGGCTCATGAGGTTGCGGATGAGGGGCCCGATGATGCGGCGGGGTTCTGTGGTAGGGATCACGGCGGACCCGCATGCGGTCCGCCGTGGGACTGGCAAAAGATGGACAAAGCGTCAAAAGACACGATTCGAAGTTCCAGCACATCCTCAAGGAAGTGACCTATGCGACATCTCCACGCTGTTGCCGTCGTCGTTCTAGCGTTCCTGACTTCCGCGAGTCACTTACGAGCCGAAGTGCCGCCCGACCTCACGGAGGCGGCTAAGTTCCAGCAGCGAAACAAGGCGTCGCTCATTCAAAAACTGCAGCAGCGGGCAGCTTCACTTCGTCAACAAGGTAACGCAGAAGCTGCCAAGGCTGTCGCAGCCGATATCGATGCCGTGCGGGCAAACAAGTTGCTGGTGCTGCCGCCGTTTGGCGAGGCATCAAACGATATTGGCACCATCGATGTCGAACAAGTGCTAGATCGAGCAGACGGCGGCATGTGGGTCCAAACATCTTTGCCACGGATTGAAAACACTAGCGTCAACGTCAACACGGGGCGTGCCGGCCGCTCGCCGGCCAACATGGGCCTCGTGTATCACCCGGAGAAACTTCTGGTCATGACAAACCGCGGTTTGGCGGCGGGCCAAATCATCAACGTCCGTCGCTGCGAGGGTGGTGTCGCGGAAATTCCCAACAGTGAGATCGAGGCTGCGGCCAGCCTCCTCAAGAAGAAATAGGCGACTATCGCCAGGAGACAGTTATGGCGTCACAGTGGTTCGTGAGAGGCGGTGGGCAGGTCTACGGCCCCATGGACTCCAAGAAGCTAAAGCAGCTCGTCACGGCCGGCAAGATCGACGAGAGTACCGAGATCGCACAGGACACAAAGGGACCATGGACACTCGCAGGAAAAGTCCGCGGACTGTTTGATACACAGGCCCCTGTGGCAGCGAGCACTCCGCCATCGCCTGAACCGGTTCTAGCCGCGGTGTCAGCGCCGGCCCCAGTCTTCGAGCCGCAGGTAGCGGTCGCAGTCGCAGTCGCTCCAGCCAAGCAATCGGTATCCCAGGCGTTCTTGCAGACGAAAACCGTTCGGATGGCAGCGGCTTTCGGTGCCTGCTCCCTACTTTCGCTGGTGGCCGGCTACTTCGCAGGGCGAGAGCACCTTCGCTACCAGATCAGCTCTGCGTTCAAAGACGTCGGCAAGGAGTTCGCGAAGAATATCGGCCAGGCCTTCACCGGCGGCAGAGCCCCCAGCGAGGCGGTAGAAGAGAAAAAGCCTGAACCCTTGGCCAAGCTGAATCTAGGCCAGCCATATGACACTCCCAGCGCGGCCGTAAGCGTGAAGTGGGCTCGCGTAGAGCAGCCTCTCATCAAGGGCGGCTTCAACCAGACCACACAAAACGCCAAGGAACCGGCTCTGCTCATCGGGTTGTCGATGAGCAACAAGGACAGCCGCAAAGTCTTGGACACCACCTACAGCGGTGGGCCGTTCGAAAGCGTCTTTTCGCTGGAGGATGATGCTGCCAATCGAATTGCAACAGCGTTCTTCAGCAGTCCGTCCGACACCCAGTACACGGTCGTCGGCGCTCATCCGTCCTACAAACACATCAATCCAGAGGAGACCGTCGATCACATCGTGGGATTCGACGTTCCACTGCCCAAAACACAGTCGCTCAAGATGCTCATTGATCTGGCGATCATTGGCCAGAAGGGCGAGATCCAGGTCGACATACCGATTGAGGCAGTTGAGGGCTTCGCAGCCCAATAGGTACGTACCTATTCTCTTGGAGCACTCGATGCCACATTCGACGGAGTGGAGATGGAAATTACAGGTGGCACGCCGCTACAATCGCCTACCTTCAATTTCCCCCAGGACCCATCAATGACCGCCAATAACACTGACAAAAAGCTCGAAGCCGCCACACCCACCAACAAGAAGAGCCCCAAGCCAGCCGCGGAAAAGAAGGTTTCGGGCAAGAAGGCGAAAAAGGCTGAGCCGATAAGCTCGAAGGCTGACCTGATT
>JBAXUW010000372.1:0-2536 GCA_037129495.1 Planctomycetota bacterium
ATCAGCCGACAGCACGGCCCGTGCCGAACAGGACTGCTCCCGTCCCCGATTTCCCTGCGGGCGGCGGGGCGGGTTGCCAATTGACGATGGTTGTTGCCGTCCCGTATTACTGTTCCGCTTGCCCGCGGATCCGCGAGCGGGTTTGCTACCGTGTTTCAGTCGGGTATTTCGGGCGTGGTCGCACGCCTGCCAGGGAGTCGTTCATGACGCAGTTTCCGGTGTATGGAGAGATCGACGGGCCGATCGTGATGATCGGGTTTGGCTCGATCGGTCGCGGAACGCTCCCGCTCATCGAGCGGCACTTCACGTTCGACCGCTCGCGTTTCGTGGTCATCGATCCGGACGACCGGGATCGAGCGATCCTCGAGCGGCACGGCATTCGGTTCATCCATCAGGCGGTTACCCGTGACCGCTACCGACATCTGCTCGAGCCGCTGCTCACCGCCGGCGGCGGTCGCGGGTTTTGCGTGAACCTGTCGGTCGATACCTCGTCGCTCGACATCATGCGGCTGTGTCGGGAACTCGGCACCCTGTCCATCGACACGGTCGTCGAGCCCTGGCCGGGTTTCTATTTCGATCGCAGTGCCGGCCCCGAGGCCCGCACCAACAACGCGCTCCGCACCACCGTGCGGGAGGAGAAGGCCCGCCACCCTGGCGGCACCACCGCTGTCTCCTGCTGCGGCGCGAACCCGGGCATGGTGTCGTGGTTTGTGAAGCAGGCGCTGGTCAATCTCGCGAACGACACCGGTCGCGGCAGGGTGACACCCGCGGCCGACGACCAGGTCGGCTGGGCCACGTTGATGCGCGACCTCGGCGTGAAGGGGATTCACATCGCCGAGCGGGATACGCAGCGGGCGAAGCATCCCAAGCCGATGAATACGTTCGTCAACACCTGGTCGGTGGAAGGCTTCCTGTCGGAGGGAATGCAGCCCGCGGAACTCGGCTGGGGCACCCACGAGCGGTGGCTTCCGGAGAACGGCCGGCTGCAGACGATCGGGTCGAAGGCGGGCTGCTACCTCCTGCAGCCCGGGGCCAACACGCGGGTCCGCTCCTGGTGCCCAACGCCGGGGCCCCAGTATGGGTTTCTCGTCACCCACAACGAGTCGATCTCGATTGCCGACTACTTCACGCTCCGCGACGGCGACCGGGTCGCCTATCGCCCCACGTGCCACTACGCCTACCACCCCGCCGACGACGCCGTGCTCTCGCTGCACGAACTGTTTGGCCGCGGCGGGGAGCGGCAGGATTCGATCCACATCCTCGGCGAGGACGAGATCGTCGACGGCATCGACGAACTCGGTGTGCTCTTGTATGGACACGAGAGGAATGCCTACTGGTATGGCTCCCAGTTGTCGATCGATGAGGCCCGCGACCTCGCCCCCTACCAAAACGCCACCGGTCTGCAGGTCACGTCGGCCGTGCTCGCCGGGATGGTCTGGGCGCTCGAGAACCCACACGCCGGCATCGTCGAGGCCGACGAGATGGACTACCAGCGCTGCCTTCAAGTGCAGCGGCCCTACCTGGGGCCGGTGACGGGCCACTACACCAACTGGACCCCACTCGACGGCCGGCCGGGGCTGTTCCCGGAAGACATCGATCCGACCGATCCGTGGCAGTTTCGCAATGTCCTCGTTCACTGATCATAAACCCTGATCAGTGGTGGCTTCCGCGGCGCCCACCATGGGGCACGGCGGAAAACCGGCACCTACGCCCGGAAGCCCGGCCCGTCGGCACGGTGGCGTTCCCATGCCTCGCGCCACGTGGCCCAGGCGATCGGGGCCACGGGCACGAGCTCTTCGCCGCTCCTTAACGCGACGAGGTATCTCGCAGGAAGCAACTCCTTTTTGCCGCGGCCCCACGATGCCCTTACGATCAGGGCAGCGAGATTATGCTCGGCTCGGATTATGAAATCGCCCTCTGCGACTTCGCCGGGGCGGTAGGCGGCCTGAAGATCTCGCTCTAACAACGCCCGCGCTCCGGCAATCCCTGCCTGGCAAAGAAACTCCGAAGCTGCGCTACTATCCAGCAGCACCTTCTCAATGGCAGGAGATATCCCCGAAAATGGCATAGCTTTGGGCTCACCAAGTATTGATAAAAGCCTCTTTCGACGATCCTGATAGGGCATACTGCAAATGTCTTCTCCCTGCAGGGCGATGAGGTCATAGGCCAGAATAGCCGGCAAGATGCTGCTCTTTCGAGAGAGGCGGCGGCGATTGATGTACCTCAGCATTTCCGCGTGGCTGCAAATTCCTTTTCTCTTTTCATGAAAGCCTATGAGGTCGGCGTCCGCTACAAAATCCCCCTCTATTTCCCCAAGCTGCCGGGATATGCCGTTCAGGGCAAGAGTTATATTTCGTAGCTTTGATGTGAAGATAAGGATTTCTTTTTTTATTTTATGAACCTGCACCCGTAGGCCCGGATATTTGGGCAGAAAAGCTCCCGGCACCTTTGGCTCGCGGCTGCGAAATAGCATGAACCTGGTGGGAACTTTAGGCCGGAAGGCAACCCTCTCCAGCTCCCGGCTGCACGCCAGAGC
>JBAXUW010000373.1:0-2522 GCA_037129495.1 Planctomycetota bacterium
CCTCCAGGAGCGTAGCTCGGCTCAGATCGTCAGCAAGCGTGTCGAACAACCAGGCCGCATCGGTAGCCGACGGCGTCATCGCTGCGGTCGACGCAAGCCAATAGGCGTCGTCTGCAGCCAGCCGCTGCCGGGCCTCGACCACTCCAATCACAGTTCGGAAACCCGCCCGCTCAAGTTGTTCATGGATGGGCAGCGGGTCAGCGCCGGGATTGAAAACCGCGACGATCGGTGTGCATCCGTCCTGGGCCAGCGCCGCGACGGCCGGATCAATGACTGAAACCACCGGGACTCCATCAATCCGGCCGGTGGCTGAGCGATCGATGAATGCGGTAACGTCGCAGCCCCGCGCCCGCAGGATGCTCAGGGTCTCCCGACCCTTTGAGCCTGCGCCGTAAATCACATACCTTCCGGCCGAGAACGGTTCCGGATCGTTACGCGGCGCCGTGAGCAATCCATCCAGCCGCTCGCGCATCGAAGCCAACGAAGAATCTTTCATGATTCGGCCGTCCGGGTTAATGTGATTCGATTCGCCGCCAGTTCATCCCGATCCAGAAACGGCGCCATGTCTTCAAGAGGCGACGACACCATTCGGCCGTCCGGCAGCCGCCGCGACGAGAGCTTTGGTTCAAAGCCCTGCGCCGGATCAAGCAGGACCTCACAAACGTGCGGGCCACTGGCGGCGAGAATCGCCGCCAGTGGCCCGCGAACATCGGCCGCGTCAAGCCGGGTGGCCGGGAGGCCGTAGGCTTCCGCCACCCGGACGAAGTCGGGGCACGTTACGCCGCTCTCGGCACCGGCACCGACCGCCAGTCCGAAAAAGGCGTTCTGCGTCTGCCGGATCGACAGATAGCCGCCGTTATTGAGAACGAAAAGCTTGATTGGCAGTGCATGATGCCGCAGGGTTTGCAGTTCCTGAATGTTCATCTGCAGGCTGCCGTCGCCGGCGAGGCAAATCACCCGTTTGCCACCGCGAGCGACAGCCGCCCCGATCGCAGCCGGCAGGTCATAGCCCATCGAGGCCGACCCCGAATTGGAGAAGAGTCGCGTGTGCATCCGGATGACCGCCGACTGAAACGCGACGATGCAGGCAGTCGCGTCGCCACAGACGATCACGTCGTCGTCCGAGAGGCAGGCAAACAATTCGCTGGCAAAGTGGTAGGGATTGATCGCGCCCGGCCGCGACGCCTGGCGCACGGGGTCGAAGACCGGATACCGGGCGACGCGTTCGCGACACCATGCGAGCCATTCGGAGTGGCGTGCAGAGTTGAAGCCGTGAGCATCGATCGCAACGTCGAGTGCTTCGAGAAAGTCCCGAGCGTCGGCGCAGATCGCGAGGTCTGGCCGGACCATCGGCTTGGAGAGTTCCTCGGGGTCGATGTCAACAACGATCTTTTCGGCGTGGGGCGCGAAGTTGTCCCAGTTGTAGCTCACCTGCCGAATGTTGAGCCGCGAACCGATCACGAGCACCAGATCGCTGTTTTGCACAGTGAAGTTGCCGGGGCGGTCGCCGATGCTGCCCGCCTTGCCACACGCGCAGGGATCATCCGTCTCAATCACGTCGTGCGTCCAGGCCGTCGCCACGGGAATACCAAGTTTTGCGACCACTCGGCGAAAGCGATCGGTCGCCCCGGCGATCCGCACGCCCGTTCCCGCGAGAATGACAGGCCGCTTGGCGGCCGCAATCTTTACCAGGATCGTTTCGACGACTGCAGATAGCTTTTCCGGGGGAATTGCATTCGGAATTGGCTCGGGACAGTAGCCAACGAGTGAGTCCGGCTCGATTTCGGCCGCCTGCACGTCCACTGGAATGTCGATCCAGCAGGGCCCGGGCCGCCCTGCTTGGCAAAGATGCCATGCCCGTTCGAGCTCATACCGAATTCGATTGGGATCGGTGAGCAATACGGCCGACTTCGTGATCCGATGGACCATGCCGACGATATCGACCTCCTGATCGCCGAGTTGCCGAAGCCGGCCGAGCAGGCCGTGGGTGGCGAGGAGTGTTTCCCGCTTCATTTGGCCCGACAGCACGAGCATGGGAATCGAGTCGGTAAACGCACCGAAGACGCCGTTGAGCGCGTTCACGCCGCCCGGGCCGCTTGTGACGCTCACCACGCCGGGCGTTCCTGTGACCCGGGCATATCCCTCGGCGGCCATCGCGGAAGCCTGTTCGTGGTGGTTGCACACGTACGCGAGCCTAGGCTCACGGCCCAGGGCGTCGTTCAAGTGCATCGCCCCGCCGCCGGTCACGAGAAACACGTGCCGCACGCCCCGATCGGCGAGGAACTTCATACAATAGTTGGCGAGTCGCATTAGGCAGCCTGTACCGCAGCCAGACGAATGACGGGATTGGCAAGGCCGAGATCACGCATCGCCGCCTCAATCGACTCGAGGTTTACAAGCGATCCGATGACGATCGGCGTGTCGGTGGCGATATGGCGATGCACCTCAGCCGGTGCCACGATCGGGCTGCCGGCGAGCGTTCGGCCGTGCCGGGGTTGAACTCGTGGCCAAACCGCTGCTGG
>JBAXUW010000374.1:0-2520 GCA_037129495.1 Planctomycetota bacterium
ATAGTCACTGACCTGGAAGTTGAGCGTGTATTCGAGCGTGTCGCCCGCTCGGGGACTGCCGGGGTGGGTAAGGTCGGCAACGGTCTTTTGCAGGGCGGTCGTCTTGGCCGTCAGCGTGTGCTTTGAATCAGGGTCGGTGGGGCTGCTCGTGACCGTCTGCTCATCGGGAAAGTTCGGGTTCGCACTCGTCCACTTCCCCTCTGCCGACGACGTGTTGACCGCCACCGCTGTGCCACCGGTGCCCAGTGGGATCACGTCGGCATTCGAGGCGTCTTTTTCCGGAACGAAGTAGGTGAAGGTCATCACCGCATCAGACGCTTTCCCTGTGCCGACCACCTGGTCGAGCCTGCGACTGAGCGTGCCGCCCGGCGTCGAGGTGGTGGGCGTGCTGACCGGCGTGATCGTCGTCGTCCCATTGCCGCTGACCGTCGTCACCGAGACGAACTGCAGGTTGTTCGGCAGGACGTCGCTGAGGAGCATGTCGGTCACCGTCTGTCCCGGGGCGACGGCGATGCTGACGGTGTAGCTGTGGGTGAAGTTCGGGCCGGTCGCCGTCTCGCCCTCGGGCGCGGTCGACGTCTTCTTGATCCGGAAGAGCTGCGGCTGCACTGGATCGGTGCTCTTACTGCCGAAGTCGGCGACGTTGATCGTCGGATTGCCGGAGCCGTCGACCTGATACTGGAAGCCACCGGTAGCCGTCACGAATAAGGGTTGGTTCGGCTGGGCGAGCGGGCTGACCGAGCCGGTGAAGTTGATCACCGCCGCGGGCTGGTCGGGAACGTAGCTGCCAAAGGGCAGCTGCACCACGACCAGCTGGTCGCCGGCTTTGCCGGTGACGATCACCGGAGTGCCGTCGGGCTTCTTGGCGAAGGGGTGGGTCGCGTTGCCGGCCGCATCGAACGTGAGCACGGTCGTGACCAGCGACAGGCCGTTGTAGCTCGCGCTGCCCGGCATGAAGCTGATGCCGTCGTTGGGCGTTGGGGGCGCGTCGCCCGTGGCCGGCATCACGATATCGACGAAGGGTGAGTAGCCGATGTCGGTGCCGGTATTATCGAACGAGACGGTGAGCGGAATGTCCTGACCGATGAGGCCAGACAGCACCGGTCCGGCGACCGTGGCGGTCGGCGTGGCGGCCAAGGCATACCGCCGCTCCAACAGTTCGGCCGCCAATTGGCGGCTGCGGGACTGGCTTCCACGGGACGGGCGCCGCAGCGCGCGAGCCGGACCGCCGAGCGAACGGGAGAAGAGACCACGACTTGAAGCACCCATCAGCACCTACCCTGACACGAAGACATGTAATTCTCTGCTGGAAAGGCAGTCGCAACCGACTAGTCGATGTTCACCGAGGCTGAGCTTTGCGCAACTGCTGAGCCATCCGCCATACAGCTTGCCCAGTCCTTTCAGATTCGCCCGCTTTCAGGCCAAAGTCAAGGAATTTCCGGGATTTCGGGATGTAGCGGCGAAACTATCGCCAGCCTGCAGAAACTCGCGGCAGCCAGGCCGCACACTCCCCGGAGACCCCCGCGGCGCGGCCTGCCACGGCCATGATTTCTGCCCGACTGCAACGGTCCTCATGCCCTCTGCCGAAGGTGCCGAAGAAAACGGTTGTAGCGGGTGTTCCCGTTGTTCTCGTGGTACGGATCGGAACGTCGCCATCATGCCGCACTGTTCGCCCCTTTCGTCCAGCCCGCCTGCGGTGGGCCTCGACCCTCGGCGTGGCCGTGGCTGCCCTCGTGGCGGCGTGGTGTGACCGACTCCCGGCCGACGAAACCCCCTACGTCCAGGATGAGCGATCCTACGCCGTCTTCGACGCGCTCTTTCTGCAGCGGAACAACGCCACGGTCAATCGGCCTATTGTCGTGAGCCGGACCGCCACGAGCGCACCGGAGATCCTGGCGGGCGACCTGCAGAGCACGATCGGGGGCGGAGCGAGATTCCTCTACGGCAACTAGGGCAAAAACGACATCGGCTGGGAGGTCGGCTACCTCGGCGTATACGGCATGAGCGCCGCCAAAACGGCCACCAGTGCGGGCGGCTCCCTTGAGGCTCCAAATCAGTTGTTCGCCGCACAGACGGGGCTTGACAAGGGGTTCTCCGCCCGAGTCACCGACAATGCCTCAATCAATTCGCTCGAGCTCAACATGGTCTTCCACAACTACGAAAGGATAGCCCGGTCAATGGCACTTCGGCAACGGTGTCTCCTGGCGAACGAGCGACTCGTGAGCTTCGGGGGGAGCGGCCCAACATCGACATTTCTGCCGACCCTCGTTCAGCACGTGTGCCGAACTTCATCGACACCAAATGCTGAACCGGTTCTATCTCTTCTCTATCTCCTTATTCTCTTCTCCTCTGTTCTATCTATATCTGGGGTACTCCTCCCGGCATGCCCATCAGACCGATTGCACCATAACTCAAGAGCCGACAAGGACTTTGAGCAGGTAGTCTTCGTCCCAGCCTGCTGAAAACCGCTTGTTCTTCACTCCGAGTTTGGCCGTTTTCTCGTTTGTGAGCAGCATCAGC
>JBAXUW010000375.1:0-2506 GCA_037129495.1 Planctomycetota bacterium
TCGACAAGACAATGTCCGGAGCCATCACCGGCAGCGGTGCCGGGCCAGCGTGCGAGCCTGGGCACGCGGCGACGCGTGACTCTCCAGCAGATAGACCCCGCGGCCTGCCAGCCACTGAGCCAGCGACACGCGGCGATGGCGCGCGCGGCCGTTCGGGCGCCGCTCGTAAAGCGTCAAGAGCACAGAGCCGTCGGGCATGTAGCGCACGTGCCACACCGGCCGACTGTTGAATGTGTTGATTTTGACCATGTCGGTCACCTCCATGAATGAAAACAAAAAAAGCACGGGCGGCGCTTGAAAGCGCCGCCCGTGCCCGTGTAAAAAAACTTCTTGCTGTCGCCCTTGGGACTATGCCCCCTTGCGGCGCTTGCCGCCGCACTTGCGATCACCGGCCTTGAGCCAGTGACGGCTGCACCACTTCGACACCTTATCCGGCTTGTCAGTCAGCCGGATGTAGGGATCGGTCAGCCCCTGCTCCTCCATCAGCTTCACGATCTTGGCGGCATTCTCCATGTGGAATTTCGTCATGCCGAGCTCGGCTGCGATCGTCTTGAACATCATCCCCTGCCGCCGCTGTTCGAGAATCAGCCCGGCATGCCGGACGAGCTGCGGCTGAAAGAACACATTCAGGCAGAACGACCGCCTAAGCACCGTGGCCGCGGCAACGGCAGCCTCGGCATTGCCGTCGTCACCGCCATCATTATGGAGCGCAACCGCCATCGCCGGCGGCAGGGCACCGACCAGCTTGAGCGTGAACTCCAGCTTCGGAACGACTTTCTTCCGGTCGATCCGCATGAACGGCACGACGCGAATCGGGCCGTCCAACAGGCTGCGGAGAATCACCGCAGCGCGGCCATCGTTGCTACCAAGCCCGTCCTTCACGCTCTCCAGATGCCGCAGCAACTCCGCTGGCCCCGGTAGCTTTTCATCGCGGCCAGCACGCTTGGAAAGTTCCTCGAAACGTGACAGCACGACCGCTAGGTCCTTTTCGCGGACCGCCAGCCGGGTGGACAGTGATGCGACGGCACCCTCGCCACCCTCGATCGCCGCCCCCAGTCGCTCGATGGCGGCCTCGAGCTTTCGCTGCTCCTTCTCTAGGGCCTTGAGTTCGGCTGCCGACGGCCCACCCTGCTTGTGCAGCTGCGCGACACGGGCCAGGAGAGCCGCGCGGGCCCCGTCGAGCGAGAGCACTGCATCCACGACCGTTGCGAGCAATTCCGGCTGCATCCGCTCCCGCATGCAGTAGACCCGGTTCCAACATTTCCCCTTGGCGGAATCAGCGCAGCGGTAGCTGCCGTCCTTCGCACCGAAGGAATACATCGGCGCACCGCAGATCCCGCAGACGAGGATCTGCGAGAAGAGCCCCTTGCGGTCGCGTGTGGTGCCCCGGAGCGGATGACCGGCGCCTCGGATGGGCTGCTTGAACACCCGCCGATCGTCGACCACCTCGTTGGCCTTGTGCCAGAGCCAATCAGGAACGATCCGCAAGTGCTCGCTGACGCGGGTCTGGATTTTGTCTTCGTCGTTCCAGACTTGCTCCGACTTGCCGGTGCGGAGCTTCCGCTTCGCGATCTTCTTGCGGTTGGTCTCAAAGCCCCGGAAGATCGTCCGGCGGATGATCGCGTTGACGTTGGCGGCCGTCCACTTGGCCTGCCTAGCCCAGGACGCCTTCGTAAACGCGATGGAATCCAGCCACTGTGCCACCGCCCACGACGGCTCGCCATTCGCGATCCGCTCGAAGACCTCGCGAATCACCGTCGCCGTCGACTCGTTGATCTCGTCGTAAAAGGGTCCCCTCGCCGGCTCCTTTTCAGTAGACGGCACCGTCGACCGCCGCTTGTAGCCGATCACCGTGTTGCCCACGGCCGCCCCGATCGCCCAGAGGCCATCGTGAGCACGACGAATTCGTAGCCGGGTGTAAAAGTTCGATCGGGCGTGCTGCATCTGGCACAGGTTCAGCCGATCGGGCCAATCGTCATCGGCCGTGTCTATATAGTCCGACGGGCAGATGATCCGGATGTCGGCATCGACGGCCGACTCAAACAGCTCGCCCGCCTTCGTGTGGTGGCGGTACAGACGGCTCGACTCCTCGGCGATGATCAGGTCCCAGCGGCGGGCCGCGATGCCCGCCCAGACCTCGTTGATCCCGGGCCGGGAAGCCAGTTCGCCGGAGATCTCCGGCTCGCGAATGAAATCGAATTTCACCTGGCTCGGGTCGTGGCCCTTCGGCAGACAGGTGGTTAGGAATGATTGGCAGGACGCGATCTGGTCGTCGATGCTCGCCTGCCGCTGCTCTTCGCTCGAGAAACGAGCTTGGATCAAAACTGAGAGCGGCCGGTTCGCCGGCAGGATGATGGGCTGTCGGAGGTGCATCATCGTGCACCTCGCTTCCGGCCGTTGGCTTTCTTGGCGACCTTGGCCTTGGCTGCCTTGGCATTCGTGGCCTTCTTTACCTGCCCGCGACGCCGGGTCCGTTTCTGGGTGACGGATTTTGTGCCGGGTGGTT
>JBAXUW010000376.1:0-2474 GCA_037129495.1 Planctomycetota bacterium
TCGATGACGACGCCGAAGGCCCGGCCGAAGCTCTGGTCGAAATAGTCGCTCAAGCCCATGAGGTGCTTGAGCCGCTCGGTCTCCTTGAACCGATTCAACGTGAATGGGAGATCGGAGCTTACGAGCACCGCGGTCACGTCATCGTGAATCGGCCGCAAGAGTTTGTCGAACGTGCGGGCCTGTTTCTTGCCGACCGGTGTGTCGACGGAGCTAATCACGCTCAACAGGAGAGGCCTTCCCCGCTCCAGGAGATCATCCCTGCTGGTAGGGCCTCCCTCCTCTCCCTTGTTGAAGTACCAGAGCCGGAAGTCGGGCGCGGGTTCGCCCACGGAGAGAGCATCTCCACCGAGGGCATGCGTGACTCCGCGAAACGTGATTGCTCTCTGCTTTGACATCATGGTGTCTCCCGTTGCGTCGCAACTTGTACTCCTACGCACCTGCCGCCGCCTTGATCTGAGCCGGTACCTTAAATGCGTTCAGAAGAAATCCACGGAGCCGCTGCCCGACGACACTCTTTGGCACCGCGTGCTCGCCCGTCGGATCGAAGCCGAGCACATTGTAAAGATTCTGATAGATGGGGTGTTCCGGCAACTTAGGGACCTTGGTCAAATCATCCTTAGCAAAAAACTTCGCCCTTACCGACTTGCACCGAACATCGTCCTCGCCGATCCACTTCACCGCGCTCTTGAGGAACGCATCCGTTTCGGCGGACTTTGAATTCCAGAAACTTGTGTCGTTGCGGTAGTTTCCGATGGCCGTTGCCACCGCGTTCTTGACGAATGCCTGAGACTCCTGATTCGTACTCCAATTATCTGGAACGACGTAACCTGCTTCCCGCGCCAAACGCAAGGGCACCGTTTTGGGTCCTTCGCTGGAAGGCATATCAACTTGGCACCAGGGATCACCAGGCTTCAACACGACAAACACATGCACTCCTTCATCTCCCGTCACCCTTTTGATCTCGTCTTTAAATGCACCTTCCGCGTACGCCACCCCTACGAACCGCTCCTCGGAACCGTCCAGTGGCGACAATAACATCCAGCTTGAATCGTGGAATCTGCCATTAATAACATTTTTGGTTTCTTTTAAGAATCTGCCCTTGAGATATGCGACGGAATATGCCTCACACACCTGCGATGGCTCGTCATAGCGACAGGCGTAGTTGCCGTCCCACAGGGTACCCCTCGCCTTGACTACCCAGTGATTTCCAAACGGGTTGTCTATTTCGCTGCCGGGCACAGCCACAAAACGCTCGCCATCAGCACGCATAATAAGCGACCGATACTCGTTTCGATTGCGCACTGCAGTCTCATAAAAGACGGCTCCAAGGCGGGAAGCCCTCGCACCAACGTAGGCGAATTTGGAAGCTTTCTTCGTTCTGTTGGGTTCGATATAAGCCATGCTCAGAGACGTTACCGGAACTCCCACGCATACGAGCAGCATCGCGAAACCTTGCGCCACGTTGTAGCAATTTCCCATCGACTCCATAGGGTTGTAGAGGACGTTGCCGTTGATTCCTCCATAGATTGCCTGATCAAAGTCGTACTCGGCCGTCAATCTCCAAAAGTCGCTCTGTTGTACTGCGTATCGGTAGCCAGACCTGGCTAGCCAGTCCAAAAATAATCTAAATGCCGTTTCGATGGGCATGGGCGCACGGGGTCGAACGGCAGGACGCCCTGCCGAGCGAAGCCGCATGACTTCCACGGGATGAGTGCCGTCACGATACTGGTACGGACTACCGCTATTGATTCCATGAATAAGGCTGCAGAGCCGCTCGCGCCCGCTGTTTCCTGCCCGTTTCTCGAATCTGAGTTGATCGCTGGTGATTACAAGATGACTCGTCATTTGCTGGTTATCACAGAGCACCGCGCGTTCGATTGTCGGAATATACCGCTCAAGGTCGGCGAGGGTCGGGCGAAGCACAGGCGATGGTGTATAATCAATTAATTTATCACTCATGAGATTCCCTCGGCGACGCTTGTCGTGTGTGTGATATGATCTTCTCAACGAATCCGAACTGACGCTTCCGTCGATTAGCACATTGTCTCGGCCGCCGCGAGGGAACCATCGCCGCAAGCATGCGGTCAATGCGGCCGGTTGCGTCTCGCCCCGCGGGCCAAAACCGGCGGCAGTGTATCCTCTGCCTTGATCGCCGTGCAAGCCTCACCGCGGCCCCCGGCGGGAGGGGGTCGTCATTGGCGATGAATACCACGCCGGAGTACGCGGCCTACGCCCCCCGAAAGCTCAGAGCATCTCCGCGAGCACGTCGATCGCCGCGTCGTACTCAGGTTCATGGGTGAATTCGCTGACGATGTCGACGTGCTGGATGATGCCGCTGGCATCCGTGATGAACACCGACCTCGCCAGAAACATCAACTCCGGAAGATAGACGCCGAACGCTCGGCCGAAGGCCCCGCGGTAGTCGCTCGCGACCGAGAGGAATGAAAGCATTTCCTTTTCGCTGTAACGATTCT
>JBAXUW010000377.1:0-2470 GCA_037129495.1 Planctomycetota bacterium
CGAAATTCCAACGCTCGTCGAGCTTCAGCCGATCCCGGCTCTCCGGATTCCTCGTAAGACAAGTTGGAAAACGTATCCCACGTGTGTCTGCCTCACGCCTCAGGCGAGGCGGCGGGATTCTTGATCGAGCGCGTCGAGAATGAATCGGATCGCATCACGGGCGATCTGTGACTGGTTGGCATCACCTACGCCTGGCGCATCAAGCACGGCTGTGTGTGGGATTCCGAGCGCTCGGAGCTTACTGTGCAGCCGAGTGGCGCCATCGTGCCAGTAGATGTCGGTGGGGTGGCTAGCAAACCACTGGTGTCGGGGCCAATTGAGCGGATGCACATGCAGGATCGCTGTGTCTTGTCGGGCCCGCTCCACGTCGCCGTAGGTTTCCCAGAGCGTGTCGTAGGATTCGCCATCCTCGCGGTCGTCGCACTCCCGCATCGCCAGATGAAAGTCAATCGCCGGCGCGAGCGCCGCTGACACTGGGAAGATCGTTGGATGACGGTAGGCAATGCGGAGCGCCCCCTGGCCTCCCATGCCTGTGCCAATGATCGCGATGCCAGGCGGCTTCACGCCCCACCGCCGCTGAATTTCGGCCCGCACGTGCTCAACGACAAACCACTCCGGGGTGATCGCCTTGTCAAAGCTCGGCATGATCTTGTCGAGCCACCAGGAGCGACCAGTGCGAGGCGCAATCGCAGGCAGACCGGCCGCCTCGATTGCATCGCGAAGGCCCGCCGCTGACACCAGCGGTTGCTCGTCCACGCCATGCAGGAAGATCACCGTCCGGCCGGGCTGTGGCTGCGGCGGCTCATAGACCTCGCAGACATGGCCGCCAACGGAGAGCACTGACCAGTGCGACCTCGGAGTGGACTGCGGTAGAGGGGCTCCGGTCATTCTGGGGCCCGCAAGGATTGGGAAAGGCTCAGAAGGTTTTCTGGCGCTACGCGGATCATCCCCTGGCGGGGGCTGTCGATGTCGGCAATGAGTAGGAAAGCGACGGCGACGATCAGTGGCAGAATGAGCAGGAACAAAAACTCTCGCCTGGCATTCCGCGTTCCGATGCCGATGAGCACGTTGGAACAGATGGCGATCGCCAACAGCAGGCCCCAGGCGGCTGTCGGGATGCGGTTCCACCAGGCGGCCTGCGTGTAGCCCTGCGAGTTCAGCACGTCGTTCATGCCCTGCGCTACGAGGGTGGTGATCGGGTCAGGCCGCGTCACGGCCGGAGCCTGCACGGCGGCCCAGAGATCACGTTGCAATCGGGCTGTTCTCGAGAGAATCTGTCGTTGCGGCTCTTCATCACGGGCGGTGTAGAACTGGATCCGCTGGTCGAGGTAGGCAAGCAAGAGCGGCTGCACCCGCGCGGCATCATCAGGGGGCAGTAGCTCTGCGCGAAGGTATTCCGTGCCGATCGCGTTGGCCTCCGCCTCCTCATAATCTTTCCGCTGATCGTAGCGGCCCAGCGCCATCGAGAACGTGAAGCCGATGATCAGCCCAAGCAGGGTCAGCGTCGCCGCCTGGATGACGCCGAAGTCTTCTCGCGCCCCCTCCTTCAGGATCCGCTGCATACCCGATAACAACGTGCCCACCCATGCGGAGAGCACCATGATCGTGATCGAGATCCCAAACAGCAGGAAAGGTTCGTCTGTCGGGCTCGTCATGCGAGGGGCAACTTGTCTTGGAGCTAAGCCGTGGGAAAGGCTGCGGTCATTCGGTAGTGAATCAATTCGTAGACCGCGGTCTCACTATACTCAAGCGGGCTTCTTTCCGCTTTTGTGCCCGCGGATGACGCGGTTGGAAAAACATGGATAATCCGACCTAGGTTTTTTTGCCCATCGCCCCACGACTCCGTCAATTGTGTACAGAACCATGCAGACACTGCTTTCCGCTGGCCAGCTTGCTGAAGGTGTCGACCGCCTGGCCCGCGAGGTACGGCAGGTCTATGGGGAGGCCCCGCTGACGGTTGTCGGCGTGCTCACCGGCAGTGTCGTGGTGGTGTCGGATCTGATTCGCAGGCTCTCCGGCCCGGTCCGACTCTCAATGGTTTGGGCCAGTAGTTACCGGGGCAGCGCGACGCGGGCGGGCCGGCTCGACCTGCGGCTCGACCTGCTGCCAGACCTCACGGGGCAGCAAGTGCTCTTAGTCGACGACATCTTCGACAGCGGTCGGACGCTGGAGGCGATTCTGGCTGATCTTCGGAGCCGTGGGGCGGCGAGCGTGCGGTCGCTCGTGCTTCTGAGAAAGGCGGGCCGCGCGGATGTGGCGATTGAGCCCGACTTCATCGGTTTCGAGATCCCCGATCTGTTTGTCGTGGGGTATGGTCTCGACTACGACGGCGCCTGGAGGCACCTGCCCCATGTCGCGGCGCTCGACGCCGATGATATCGCTGCCGGGGCCGGTGCTCTCACGAAGTGACGCGATGTCGAGCTTCAGCCGATCCCGGCTGCCCGGATTGAGTGGGATAAGTTTTCTAACT
>JBAXUW010000378.1:0-2465 GCA_037129495.1 Planctomycetota bacterium
GAGCAGTTCATCGTACTCGGCGCCGGATAGAACACCCCCGCTTCGCTCCGCCAGTAGCACGTGGAAGCGAAGCATTTGGCGATGTGTTTATGTGGCGTCGTCAGGGCGGTATGATCGGCGAAACAACGCCATTCCCGCCGTGCCCATCAACCCCGGTATCTCCATGAAACTGGTTTGTTCCGTACTCGCTGCATGCTTGATCACAACGATTGCCCGCGCCGAGATTGGAGTCATTTCACCTTCCGCAGCCAAGCAACTCATTGATTCAACGGATCCCGACAAAAAGCCAATCGTGCTGGACACTCGCGGGGGCTACAAGGACTACTTCCGCGGCCACCTACCGACTGCACACCACATCAACTTCGACACGTTGCGAGGGACTGACCATGGCGTTCCCGTGCAGTATCTGCCGGATGACCTGACGAAAGCTCTCCTTGTTCGGGCTGGTATCGACCGCAACAGAACGCATCTGATCTACGCGACGGGTGATGTGCTTCCCAATGACGAGATTCTGAGCGCCAGCATGGTCGCTTATGTGCTGGAGAAGTTCGGTGTGCAGGACATACAAATCGTCGACGGTGGCCTGCCCGGATGGAAGAAGTCAGGATTCCCAGTGACGCAGGAATACTTTGGAAACCCGACCGGGCAACTGCCAGAGCAGGGCAACGCCAACATCGCCATCAGCATCGACGAACTACTGTCCTGCAAAGACAAGCCCGGCGTGATCCTTGTGGACGCCCGGCCGCACAACGAATATCTGGGGGACGACGATATCTGGCTTCGTAAGGGACACATCCCCGGCGCGGTGAGTTTCCACTGGGCAAGGCTGATGGAGAAGGACAACACCCACCAGTTTCGGTCTCTTGCAGAAACCAAGGCCGAACTCGCGTTGGCTGGTCTGACGCCGAACAAGGAGATTCTTGTGTACTGCGGCACTTCGCGTGAGGGGAGCCTGCTGCGGTTCTATCTCAAGCATGTCGCCAAGTACCCCAACGTCCGCCTCTACGAAGGTTCGTGGAAAGAGTATGTGTCGTTGAAGCAGCATCCAGTGGAAACGAAAGAAAACAAGGGATCGTGAGGCCGATTCCGTGCTGACGACGCTCTTGTTTGTGGCCGTCTGCTTCGTCGCGTTCACCAACGGTGCCAACGCGAATTTCAAGGGCGTGGCGTCGCTGTATGGCAGTGGCACGACGACGCTGCGCCGTGCGTTGATCTGGGGAACGGTGACGACCTTTGCCGGTTCCGTCGCAGCGCTGTTTCTCGCACAGGGACTACTCAAGAAATTCAGCGGGCGTGGAATCGTTCCTGACTCGCTCGTCGCCTCGCCAGCGTTCGTCAGCGCCGTGGCCATAGGGGCGGCACTCACGAGCTTTGTGGCCACACGATTCGGCTTCCCTGTCTCCACGACACACGCACTGGTAGGGGCCTTGCTTGGCGCGGGCTTGGCTGGCAGCGGTGCCGATGTGCAGTTTGCTGCGCTCGGAAAGAACTTCGTTTTTCCACTGTTGTTCAGCCCGGCGGTTGCAGTCGTCTTGGGGGCTGTGACGTACGTGACCTTGAGAGCCCTGCGGCTAGCGCCAGACAACCGGACGCCCACACTCGACGCCATGCACTACTTGAGCACCGGGGCGGCAAGCTTCGCCCGTGGACTGAATGACACTCCAAAGATGGCCGCCCTACTCATGGCTTCTCCGGTACTGGGCACAAGTTGGGGCTTTCTGGCCATCGCTTTGATGATCGTGGTGGGAGGCCTGTTGGACGCAGATCACGTTGCGGAAACACTTGGCAAAAAGGTGACGTCGATGAATCCCGGTCAGGGGTTTGCCGCCAGCCTTGTGACGGCCGCGCTTGTGACAACAGCCAGTCTCCACAGCCTTCCCGTGAGCACGACACACGTGAGTGTTGGATCGTTACTCGGCATCGGGGTAACCACTCGGCAGGCGAAGTGGCGTAAAGTCGGCGAGATATTGCTTGCATGGGTCACTACGGTCCCCTGTGCCGCGATCCTTGCCGCACTCGCATTCATCCTCGTCCAGTTCTTACGGCGTTCGGCTAGTGGGTAGCGTGAAGCTCGGCCGTGAGCAGCAGTAGCAAAAAGAGCGGTCCGGTTTCCCGGAGCCGCTCCCTCTCGATCATTAGCCACCCCACGCCCGACACGCCGCCCGATAGCCGCATGACGAACAAGACATGGTGGAAGGGGCCGGATAGAACACGCCCGACTCGATAGCCCGCCAGACCCGCTCCACACCTGCCAATGTGCGTTTCACGGCGGCTGGCTCGACCTCACGAACGTGCTCCTCGACGACCGGCTCCTTGGTCTTCGTCAAAACCAAGAACCGGGTCGCGATCTTCTTCCCGGGGCTGATCTCCGAGGCGAGGCGGGAATACAGCAGAAGTTGCTCGCCTGAATCCTCGACCTGCTCGGTGGACCATTTCCCACGCGACGTTTTGATGTCCGTGATGAC
>JBAXUW010000379.1:0-2459 GCA_037129495.1 Planctomycetota bacterium
GCATGCAGGGCGGTCAGCAGGGTGGCATGCAGGGCGGTCAGCAGGGTGGCATGCAGGGCGGTCAGCAGGGTGGCATGCAAGGCGGCATGCAGGGCGGAATGCAGATGTGCTGGGTAGCCCGCGAGGTCTACGGGGTAGACGACCCCCGCTGGCTCATCTTCCGTCACTGGCTGCTGACAATGGCCCCAACCTGGCTTCGAGACGCATACGGCTGTTATGGCGAGAGTTTCGCGGCCTGGATCCACGATAAGCCGGTCGTGAAGTCCGCGATTCGCTTCCTCATGGATCAGGCGGTCTCGCGATGCCCAACTTCGGAGTAATCCTCGCTGCGGCCGGTCAGAGTAGCCGTTTCGATGATCCCAACTACAAGAAGCCGTTTGCACCGCTGGCCGGTCGGCCCGTCTGGCTGCATTCTGCTGAGAAGTTCACCGACCGAGCAGACGTCAAGCAGATCGTCGTGGTCGTCGCGCCGCAAGACCGTGAGGCCTTCGTGGAGAAGTTCGGCGCCAGCCTTGCCTTCATGGGGATCACGCTTGCCGAAGGGGGGTCGCATCGAGCCGAATCGGTCCGCCGCGGCCTTGAGAAATTCTCGGCCGACATCGACATGGTCGCCATCCACGATGCGGCCCGCCCTTGCATCGCTCCAGTCTGGATCGACCGGGTGTTTGAAGTCGGTGCCGAGACCGGCGCAGCGATCCTGGCGATCCCCGTCGTCGGCACGCTCAAGCGGGTAAGCGCCGACAAACTGATCACCGAGACGGTCGACCGCACCGGCCTCTGGGAGGCGCAGACGCCGCAGGTCTTCTCCCGAGACGTGCTGACGCGGGCCTATGCCGCCGCGGCTGCCGCCGGCCAGCAGCCCACCGACGAGGCGCAACTCGTTGAGGCGATCGGTCAGCAGGTGACGGTCGTGCGCGGCTCGCCCATCAACCTCAAAATCACCTCCCGGGCAGACCTGCGGCTCGCCGAACAGATGCTCAAGGCCATGCCCGCCGCCCGGCTGGCTGGTCCATCGCATCCGTTCGCCGACGACGGGATGTGGAGGTAGCCCATGACGCACGACCTTGTTTCTGATTTTCAAGCCCGCGGCCTGGTCCACCAGTCGACCGATGCGGCGCGGCTGCGAGAGTGGCTCGCCACTCCAGGCCGCCGCGTCTATGCCGGCTTCGATCCCACGGCCGACAGCCTCCACGTGGGGCACCTCGTAGCGCTCGTGCTCTTGCGTCGTGTGGCGGCTGCCGGCCATGAGCCGGTGGCCCTGATCGGCGGCGCTACCGGCATGATCGGCGACCCGAGCGGCCGCAGCGAAGAGCGTAATCTCCTCTCTCCTGAGGAACTCGCCGCCAACATCGCCGGCGTCGAGCGACAAATCGGGGGAATTCTCGGCACTGCCGAAACGGAGGGCCAGGTTGCCCGCCATCATGTCGTCAACAACGCCGACTGGATGCGGGGTGTCGGCTACCTCGAATTCCTCCGCGACGTCGGCAAACATGTGCCCCTCTCGCAGATGCTCGGCAAAGACTCCGTGAAGAGCCGGTTGGAACGAGACGGCGGCCTCTCCTACACCGAGTTTAGCTACATGCTGCTGCAGGCCTGGGACTTCGTCCACCTCTCCGACGCGCTCGACTGCCGGGTCCAGATCGGTGGCAGCGACCAATGGGGCAACATCACCGCTGGCATTGAGCTTGGCCGCCGCCTCCGCGCGCGAGAGCTCCACGGCATCACCTGCCCGCTGCTGACGAAATCCGATGGCACGAAGATGGGGAAGACGGCCTCCGGCGCGATCTGGCTCGACCCCCGCCGCACGAGCCCCTACCGCTTCTATCAATACTGGATCAATCTCGATGACGACGACGCGGGCCGCTGCCTCGCCCGGCTCACAGCCCTGTCGCTCGACGAAGTCACCGAACTCGATCTGAAGCGGGCCGCCAACCCGGCCGCCCGCGAAACGCAGCAGCGGCTCGCCGAAGAACTGACGCGGCTGGTGCACGGCGACTCAGGCCTTGCGTCAGCCCGCCAGGCCACCGAAATTTTCTTTGGCGCTGAGATCCGACAGCTCGACGATGCCCAGCTCGCAGAGATCTTCGCCGATGTACCCAGCAAAGAGTTTCCGCGGGCATCGCTCGACGGCGAGGGACTGCAACTGATCGAGGCGCTCACTGAAACCGGTCTGGCCCAGAGCCGCGGTGCGGCCCGTCGTACGATCGAACAGGGCGGTGGCTATGTCAACAATCGCCGGATCACCGACCCGGCCTACCGGCTCAAGCGCAGCGATCTTGCGAGTTCATCAGCCCTCGTGCTCCGATCGGGCAAAAAGTCTTACGCGATCGCCCGATTTGCATAGCCCGTTGTCGGACGTGCCTCGCGGGGCTCGCTTCCAAAGGGCGTCGCTGTCTTCGACTCCTATCCCACGGGGAATCCGGAAAGCTGGGATCGGCTGAAGCTCGACGAGCGTCGGA
>JBAXUW010000038.1:0-19375 GCA_037129495.1 Planctomycetota bacterium
GTGGCGAAAGTCCTCGCGAAGGAGACTTCTGCCGGCCCGGCGCTGCATCGCCATAGTTGGTCGCAAAACGGATTGGAAAGCTCTCAAACTTATCCCCCGGGGGCAGCAACTGCTGTGCCGAACAGGATTGGAACGCGTCACTCATTTCCTGTCCGCTTGCCGCGGAAGAATCGCTTGAGGATCTGGCCGCATTCGTCGGCCAAGACGCGGCCGGTATGGTCGACGCGGTGATTGAGGCGGGGATCTTCGAAGAGCCGGTAGAGGCTCTCGACGGCGCCGGCCTTGGGATCGGGCGCGCCCCAGACAACGAAGGGCACGCGAGCCTGAAGGATTGCGCCGGCGCACATCGGACAGGGCTCGAGCGTGACGTAGAGCGTGCAGCCCTCAAGCCGCCAAGAGCCGAGTGCCGCGGCAGCCTGCGTGAGGGCGATCATTTCTGCGTGGGCAGTAGGATCGGCCAACTGCTCCCGCTGGTTGTGGGCACTGGCCACAACTCGGCCGGCCGCCACCACGATCGCGCCCACCGGCACCTCGTCCTCTGCCGCGGCCGTGTGGGCCTCCTCGAGCGCCAGTCGCATCCAACGGAGATGCGACTGCTCGCCCAGCAGGCCGCTCTCGAAGGCATTCGCCAGATCGCTAAGGTCGTTTCCCGGTTCGTCATTGAGATCGTCATCCGGTTCGTCGCTGGGAAGAAAATGATTGGTGGGCATGGTTGTGGAAGGCTGCGGAGGAACGGTTCACCGACCGATTGCCGGTCGGCTCTACGCGCACTCTACGTGGAGCCTGCCCCCCCGACAAACTGCCCGGAAAAATGACTCGCTTGGGGGCCACCGCTGCATCGGGTATAACCGCACACCGGGCCGCGCTTCTCTCCTTAGGAATGCCTCGATGGATCCGACTCTCCTCCTGCTTCGCTGGGGCCACGTTCTTGCCGCTATGGTGTTGATGGGGGGCCTCGTCTTCGCACGGTTTGCCCTCGGGCCAGCGCTTTCGAATTTAGATCGCTCTACCCAGGACGAGATCCATGAGGCCATCCGCCGTCGCTGGTTGCCTTGGGTGATCGGGGCAATTACGGTGCTCCTTGTCACCGGTCTCGTCAACTTTATCCTCTTCAATATCCGCGTGAAAGCAGAAGGCTGGGCTGATGGATCCTGGATGCGACAGACCAGCTACCATGCCCTTTTCGGAGCGAAGTTTCTGCTCGCGATGGTGGCGTTTTATTTCGGAAGCGCCCTTGTTGGCCGTGGTGCGGGCACGCAGTGGGTGCGGAACAACCGGCCAAAGTGGCTCTCCGTTACGCTTGGCTTGGCTTTGGCAATCGTGCTGCTCTCTGGCTGGATGCGGCAACTCCACACCGGCCCCAATGGCAGCGGTGGCGTCGATGATGGCGGAGTTCGCATCGAGAGTCCCCGCGACCGTGGCCAAACGACTGAGGCAGCGCCTGACAACCGCTATCAAGACGGCAGCGCTGGCTCCAAGTTTCGTGAGTCTGCCGACGATGCCGCAGGGAATTGAGTCATTCCAGCGCCGCGAGGTATTCCCATGGATAAGAAGGAAAAAAAGCGGCTCGAGGTTTTGCAGCAAAAGATTGCCAAACTGCAGCATCTGCTGGCCGCTGCGAGAAAACAGCCTGACGATCCCGCCGAGGTTCCCCGGCTGGAGAAAGAACTCGCCACTGCCCACGCCGAACTCTCCGCCCTGAAGAAGGCGTGACGGCCTCGCGGCCTCTACCCACACCATGCCTGGTTCCGGATTCTTCTCCCGGTTTTTTGGGGGTAAGCCTCGTGTCGATCTCTGGCGCCGCTACGAGCGAATGCGAGAGAGCGTGACCGGCACGATGTCGCATTTTTACAAGGTGCGCGAGATCAGCACGGGTCGGGTACTGGGGCTGAAGATCATCAACCACGAAAAGAGCGATCCCATCGAGGGCCGCTACCGGGGCCTGAAAAAGCCTAGCGAGGGTGAGATCGGCATGCTGTTTAAGGGGCCGAATATTGCCAAGACGCTGGAATGGGGCGAGACGACCACTGGTGAAACCTATATTCTGCTGGAATTCATCGAGGGCAAGCTGCTCCACACGGTGATCTCGGCCGGACAGCCATTCTCTCCGCCGCAGCGGCTCGATCTCGTACGGAAGGCCGCCGCGGCGATCGCGGCCGTCCACAACGCTGGATTTATCCACCGCGACATCTGTCCACGCAACTTCATGCTCAAGCCGGACGGCCAACTCGTCCTCTTCGACTTCGGCCTGACGGTGCCTGATAAACCGGCATTCCTGCAGCCCGGCAACCGCATCGGTACAGCCAGCTACATGGCTCCCGAGGTCGTTCGCCGTCGGCCGGTTGACAGACGGCTCGATATCTTTGCCTTCGGCGTCACGGCGTTTGAGCTCTGCGCGCTCGACATGCCTTGGCCGCGGGTTGCCGGCGGCAAGGCGGCCCTGCGGCACGATTCCACCGAACCGCGGGAGATCAGCGAGTTTTGGAAGGATATTCCGAAGCCGCTGGCCACGGCGATCATGGGCTGCATTTCCGCCGACCCCGAGCGTCGCCCCCAAAGTCTCGAGAAATTTCTCGCCCAGATCGAGCGGTTAGAGCTCTGATTGCCCCCCGGCCCGCGGCCCGGCAGGCTAGGACTTGAAGCCGAGGCCCGCGGTTCTTAATCTCTGGGAACTGCCGGGAGCCAAAACCCTGGCCCCCGCCAGCCACCTGTATCCAGCTTTTTGCGAAGGATTCTCGCCAATGACCATGGACAAAAGCCTCCGCGTTCGTCGGGGATCCTCGAGTGCCCGAGGAGTTCTGACCCGCGGTGAGCGGATCATCAAACTCAAGGAGCAGGAGCGTTGGCAGGATGGCCGCAGCCCCTTGGGGCTCCCCAAGGTGCGGGTCTTGAAAACGGCGATGAAGAAAAAGAAGAAGGCCAAGGAAGAGGGCGATGCCGCCACCACCGCCAAACCCGCTGCAGGGAAGAAAAAGTAGGCGTGCTTTCCCGCTACACCTGCCCGAGCACCGCAGCGGCGGCGGACCGACCCGAGGCGATCACCTGCGGAATGCCGACTCCCTCGTAGGCAGCGCCAGCGACCGATAGCCCGCGATGCTTGGCAATCAAACTCTGGATTCGGTCCACGCGTGCGGTATGGCCCACGATGTATTGCGGCAGGGCCGACTGCCAGCGGTCGACCTGAACGATCTGCGGATCTCCCCTGACGCCGAGCATGTCTCTCAGTTCGGCAAGCACCAGCGGCACGAGTCGACCGTCTTCGAGAGCCGCGGTTTCCGGGTCGAGGGCGCCTCCCACAAACGCCCGCATCAGCACCGAGCCGAGCGGGGCTCGACCAGGAAACTTTTGGCTCGAAAAACTAATCGCGAGTAATCGCTTGCCTTCGCGACGCGGCACCACGAGTCCGGCGGCGCTCAGCGGATGGGCCACGTCTTCCCGGGCGAACCCCAGCGAGACGATCGTTGATCCAGCGTATTCGATCGCCGCGAGTTCGTCGGACAGCATCGCGGCCATGCCGCGCAGGAGCCGCGCTGCCGTGCCGGCTGGCACCGCCAGGATGACTGCATCCGCCTCAATCACAGCGGGCATCGGCTCCGCGGCGTTGACCTTCACCTCCCACCCGTGATCGGGCCGCTGCCAGAGCCCCGTAGCAGCGGCCGTGATAAACCGGACACCTCGCTCTGCGAGACTTTCAGCGAGCCGCGCGGGTAGGGTTTCCATGCCAGAGGCGAGCGTGAGAAATTGTCCGTAGCGGGCTCCAGCGGCCTGCCCGCTGCTCCCGGCAGACTGCGATCGCCTTCGTTCACCCGCCCAGAGACTACCGTCGCGGAGTTCCATCGCAAAGAATTCCGGGCAGGCAGCGGCCATGCTGAGCCGGGCCGGGTCGGCCGTCCAAATACCAGCCGCCAGCGGCTGGACGAGACGTTCAAAGGCTTCGCGTCCTAGCCGACGAAGAGCGAACCGTTCGAGCGATTCATCCGTCACGCCCGTCGACCGCGGCCGCACAAATCGCTCGCCAAGCAGCCGCAGCCGGCCCGCGGGTGAGAGCAGCGGCGTCGTCAGGATGCTCCGGACCTGACCGGGGGCGAGCAGTCTGAATCCTGCCGGCACAGCCTGTGTCTGCCCGTTGTGCAGCACGAGCGCACGCCGGACCCGCGGATCGATGCCGATCAATTCGCCAGTCAGTCCCAGTCGCTCGACCAGCTCTACGGCCTCAGGCCGCGCTGCCAGAAAACTATCTGCCGACCGCTCGATGAGCCAGCCAGCGCGGCGGACGGTTGCCAGCACGCCGCCCACGTGGCCGGATGGTTCGATCACGGTGACCCGACAGGCCGCCGGCGCTTGTGCCTCGGAGAGCAACGCCTCGGCAGCAGCCAGCCCGGCCATGCCACCGCCGATGACGACAACATGCTGCGGACGGCTGGGCTTCATGCGATCCCTTTAGGCAGACTACGGAAGACGGGTGACGACGGCTGTTCAGAATGAATTGTGCCATGGGCAGCGGACACACACTGGAGAAAATTTGCCGGGATTCCAATCCTGTTCGGCACGGCAGTTGCTGCACTTAAAGTAGCTAGACGAGGGCGTGTGGGCTGAGATGCGGGCTGGGCTTGAAGCATTTCAAGGCGCTGCGGGGTTTGATCGAGCGATTGCACTTCGTAGGAACGCAGCGGGATAAGGCAGGCCGGCACGCTCGACAAGGTACGCAAGCACTTCCCAGGCCGGCGTGATTCTTCTGCGCGGCCAACGCCGCCGCAGCGTCGACTCCGAAAGCTCTCAAAACTTATCCCACAGGGAATCCGGCCCGCCGCTGCAGTGCCATAATTGGTCGCAAAACGGCTTGGACAATTTAGAAAACTTATCCCACAGGGGGCAGCAGCTGCCGTGCCGAACAGGATTGCAGAAAATGGATCTTTGGTCACGCATCGGTCCACATATATGCTCTAGACGCACTCGATTCCGAAGCCTACCTTCCTGCCGTCTGCGGCCATTTGCCGTTGACTACCACTGGAGGATTTTTCGTGGCCACGCTACGGTGCACCCCTCGCTCAGTCTTGCGATCCCTGTTCTTTGCAGCGGCGGCCGTCGCCTGTGCCGGCGGCGGCCAAGCTGACGACACCCAGCGGCCAGAGCCGCCGCGGGCCATCATGCGGATGCCGCGGTGGATTGAAACGTTTGGCGATCCCGCCGCGAAGGCGAAGGCTTCGCCCCGACCGGTGGCCGCACCACAGGTTACCCGTTCAGACGCCACTGCCGACGCGACTTCTCAAGAGACTCCTGGCACCCCCGCCTTGCGGCCGGAAGTGAAGCCAGCGCCGAGCCTCGTGCGGACAGTCCCTGCGGCAGACAAAACACCCGCCGGCCGACAGACGGCCGAGTGGACCGAACTGGTGCCGACCGGAGCACCCGCGGCGAGCCCGGCAAAGGCTCCGGCTGTGGAGGATGCAACCGGCAAGGCTGCACTCGGGCCGGAAACAAGCGTGCTCAAGCGGTGGCTGACCGATCGGGTCGCGACACTTCCCAAAGCAGCCGCCAAGCCACCGGCGGCGTTGGCAGATGGCGTCTTAGCAAAACCGCTCGCCGACAGTGCCACCGCCGACGAGAGTCTGGTCCCGACGCATTCTGAGGTGAAGGCTGCCGACTCACCGGCCGACCGACCGCTCAAGAGGACTACGGTCACCGCGCCGGTCGCAGTCACGCCTGACGAGATGCCCACGCTTTCGATCGATCCCGCGAGCTTTCGCGGTATCCATCCTGGCAAAACCACCGGTGACGAATTACAGGCCGCCTGGACCGCCGGCGAACCGTTCACGCGCGAAGATGGCAGTCGCGGATTTTTCTGGAAGATCGAACCCTTCGAGCGGGTCGAGGTCACGCTCGAAGACGATGTCGTGTCTGCCATCCGCATCAAACTGGCCGAGCCGGCCGCTGTCGCCGATCTCGCGAAGCAATTGGAGATCGCTGACCTCCGGACGGTTTCGATCCTCGACGAGCAGGGGGTCTCCATCGGCGAGGTCTTCCCTGAGCGAGGCGTGATCTTCAGCGTGAAGCAGGGCACTCAATCAGCCACCGCTGTGATGATCGAGCCGCTCGACCCTGAATCGTTCGTATTGCGGGCCGAGGGAGAACTCGACTCCTGCAGCGCGTTGGCCGTGGCCGACCTGCAGTATGCGGTGGAGATCGACCCCCAGCATCTTCGGGCGCACCGCCTCCTGATGGTGCTGATGTCGGAACAGGGCAAGTGGCAGCAGGCGCTGCGGCTGGCAACCGTTGCCGAGCAGATCGATCCGACCGATGTCTGGACAAAGCTCAAACATGCCGGCATTCTGCTGGCGCTGGAACGACCCGACGAGGCTCGCACCGTTGCCGAGGCGGTCAAAGCCATGCCAAACAGCCCGCCGCTCGTGACAGCACAGGCTGAGCGGCTGCTGGGCCGTATTGATCTCGCCAGCGCCACCCCGGATTACCAGCGGGCCGTGGAGCACTTTGCCGAGGCGATCCGTCGGTCGTCGGCGTTACTGACCAAGCGTTCGCCTCCAATGCAACAGGCTGCCCGCGAGATCATGCTCGACGCCCACCTCGGCACAGCCCAGGCCATCGCCCAGGGCACCTGGCAGCAAAAGAGCCGGGTGATCCCCAAGTGGATGGCCCGGAGTGAAGCTGTTGTCGCCGAATGCAAGGCGGAAGAAATGGTCCAGCAGACGCTGGAGTTGCAGCTCTGCCGCGGCGCGCTCGCCGTGGCGGCCGGCTCTGCCGATTCGATCGAACCACTGCCCTGGGTCAAGCGGCTGCTGGAAGTCCGCGACCGGATGGGTGAATCGGTGAAGGACTCATGGCGCCGCCGCCAGATCGACTGGGAGGTAGGGCTCGGTCTCCTCGACGCCCTGGCCGCCGCTCAAATTCGCGGCGATGCCGCCGACATGCTGGACAACGCGACACTCACCGCCGCCTACCTCGAACGAGGCGGCGAGCAGCGGGAACTGGCCGATAAAGAGCGGAAGAATGCCGGTGACCTGCTCTTTCGCATCGGCATCATGCACAGCCTCCAACGCGGCGATCATGCCACCGCGGTGACCTGGTTTGACCGGGTGATCCCGATGTGGGAGGGGAATCCTCGGCTCGATCGCGGCCAAGATGCTGGTCAGCTCGGCGAATCCTATGTCAGCATGGCGATCTCCTACTGGCAGGTGGATCGTCGCGACGACGCCATGGCGCTCAGCTGCCGGGGCGTGGAACTGATGGTCGCGGCCGTCGATGCAAAGCAACTTGAGGAACGGTCGCTGGCCGTTGCCTATGGCAACCTTTCGACAATGTATGCCGAACAGGGTGACACTGGGCAATCAGAAACCTACGCCGAGATGGCGAGTCGTGCCGAAGCCTCGGTCTCGACACTCCGCTAACGCCTGATCACGCCTGGTCACTACAGCAGACTCTCCAGCAGCAGCCGCATTTTGCGGAGTTCGGCGACCTGATCAACGCCCTCGATCGGCGGCATATGAGCGCAGATCGCCCGCTTGTAGCCCACCCGCTGAAGTTGAGCAACGATCTTTCCATACTCCACGCAGCCCTGCCCGATCCGCACCTGAAATGCGTCTGGCTTCGTGTCGCGGAAGTGGACGTGGCAGACGTATTTGAGGATTGGCTCCCACGAAGCGATCTTCTTGTGGCCGTGGATAAAGTGGCTCGGATCGAGGGCGACGCCCAGTCCGGGCACATTGCGGCAGAGCGAGGCAGTCGTCTCGGCATCTTGGGTCATGCGTCCCGTCGTTGTCTTCACACCCACCAAGATCCCAAGCCCCGACGCGATCGCCACCATGCGGCGGAGGCGTTCGATCTCCCCGTTAAAGGGCGTGCCCAGTTCAGAAGAATCGACCACAATTGTCACCACCGCCAGCGACTTCGCCAGCCGACAGCAGGCCGTGAATCGGTCGTAGAGTTCGGGCGTCTCGGGTGAGGCAAACGAGATTGCCACAGGCCGCAACCGCTGCAGGTCGCTGCAAGCCGCGATTGCCCCTTCGGGATCGACCGCCACACCGCCGGGCTGGAGGTGGGGCCCACCCTCGTGAACATCAAGTTCCACGGCGGTGAACTCGAGTTCCGCCAACCGCTCCATCGCCTTGGCCAGCGATAGGTCGGGAAAACACTCGGTACTAACGCACACAAACACAGCGACACACTCCTCTTAAGACTGTCAAAATCATCGCCTTCACCAGCCGCCATTTCCTGCGTCAGCTTCCGGCCCAAAGAGCAAAGGGTAACGGCAGCCGAGGAAAAATGGCAAACTGGGTTCGCCGGGCGTCCGCTCAGCGTTCGCTAGGATCTGGGCACCATTCATCCGCTGGAGTTTCGCCATGCAGAACGAACCGACCCTTCAACTACCTCCGACTACCCGAGTGATTCTCGAACAGGGCGGCCTTTGGGGCCGCTGGGGCATGTGGATTGCCTGGTCGATCACGGGCCTGTCACTGCTCGCGGCGCTCGGCAGCGCTGGCGCGGCCGCACAGTATTTTCAACGCGACGCAAAGGTGGTGGAGAAATACCACTCGCTCTCCCGGATGGCCCCGGCCAAGGTGGCGATTGTCGACATCGCCGGCGCGATCATGGGAGGCAATGGCTTCGCGCGCGCGCAGCTCGACCAGATTGCGGAAGACAAAAGCGTCAAGGCGATCGTGCTCCGCGTTGATTCCCCGGGGGGTACCGTCAGCGGCAGCGACGAACTGCACTACCGGCTGGCTGCGCTGGCCAAAAAACGCAATCTCCCGGTGGTCGTGAGCATGGGGGGCATCGCGGCCAGCGGTGGTTATTACGTTGCCATGGCCAACGGCGGCCGTGACGACGTGATCTTTGCCGAACCGGCCACGCTCACCGGCTCGATCGGCGTGATCATCCCGCACTTCGACGTTTCCAAACTCCTGAAAAAGTTTGATATTCAAGACGATTCGATTACCAGCGGCCCCTTGAAAGAGATGCTCAGCCCCACCAAGGAACGCACTCCGGAGTTAGCGGAACGCGAGCGGAAAGTTCTGCAAAACCTCGTTGATGAGATGTTTTCCCGTTTCAAGCAGATCGTGAAGCAGGGCCGGCCAAAGCTCGACGACGAGCAGCTTACAGCCGCGACGACGGGCCAGATCTTTACCGCCCAGCAGGCGGTCGACGCCGGCCTCGTGGATCGGATCGGATTCCTCGAGGATGCGGTGACGCGGGCCATCGAACTCTCAGGACTCACCGAAGACACGGCCCGTGTCGTGCGGTATTCCAAGCCGCGAGGGCTGCTCCAAGACGTGCTTGAAGGCGACTTCTCGGCCCGCACGCAGGGACTGCTGGGCCGCACGAGCCTTGAGGCCTTTGCCGAGTTGACCACGCCGCGAGCCTGGTATCTCTGCAGCTGGTGGCCAGCACTCATCACGGCCCGGTAGGAACTGCCGATCCCGGCGTTCGTGGGAGAGGAGGGGACCGGCAAGCTTTAAAAACTCGCCTCCACTGGGTAAAGAGAAAGCCGGGATCGGCGCTGCAGTGCCATGGCGGGCAGCAAAACGAATTGGACAAGTTAGAAAAATTATCCCACGGGCCACGAGTCTAGAAACCAGTGTCTCGCTCGGTAACCATTCGACCAAGCAGTGCAAGCGCGGCATGATCCGCCGCAGTGAGCCGTCGGCCCCGGGCCCGTGCGACTGCCAGCCGGCACCAGCAGTCGGCGGCCAGCAGATCGCCGTCGTTGCCGGTCGGATCGGCATGGTGGGCCACGGCCAGCACGCTCACCAGTTCACGGACCTCCGTCGACCAGCTCCCAACGAGCAACTGGCGATCGCCGAGCCCTTTGCCATGGCGGCGGAGGCCGCGGTCGATGCGGATTGCAGCAGCGTTCAGCAGCCACCTCGCAACGGCTGCGTGATCGCGGAGCCGGCGGTCGAGGATTGCCCGATCGTCGGCCGGCTGGCGTCGAGCCCAGCCGGCCATCCGCCAGGCCAGCCACGCTGTGGCCCGGCGGTTCGCTGACGTCTCGCGAGCGAGGCCCGCCAGCGGATGCTGCTTGCAGAGCCCCTTGAAGAGGGCCAGCCCCAAGAGGTCGCTCTCCCCCTCGTAGACCGTCACGGCGAAGTGATCGTGGAACGAGTCGCCGAGCGGATGGCCGACCAAGAAGCTCCGGCCGCCATGCACGCCGAGACTGTTGATCGCCCCCTCTCGCACCGCCTCACTGGCCACCACCTTCGCAATCATCGCTTCGAGTTCGCCCGCCTGGCCAGCGTCGATCGCAGCCGCCGCCCAGGCCGTGAGGCTGTCGCAGGCCATGATGCCGGCGGCGATTCGCGCGAGCCGCCCCTGGACGAGCTCCCGCGACGCAATCGGCGCGGCCCAGGTGTGGCGGGCCAAGGCATGCGTCCGCGCCTGTGAGAGCAGCAGGCGGAGCGTGCCGGCCGCCTGTGCGGCGAGTGTCACCCGGCCACGGTTGAGGCCGTGCCAGACGATCTGCATGCCGTCGGCATGTGCTCTTGAGGACTGGGGGGGCGTGAGGATGTCGGTTTCGTCTACTTCAAACCGGTCGAATTCAAGCGCCGCATTCTGAGCATGCTTGAGGGGATGGAGTCCGTAATGCAGCAGCCGAAACGACGGCGTGTCGGCCTCAGGCAGCCGCAGGAGAATCACCGTCGGCCGGCCGTCGAGCAGGGCGAGCAGTTTGACAAGCCGGCCGTGGGTTGCGCCGGTGATAAACATCTTCGTGCCCGAGAGCAGAAGACGGCCGTCGCAGCGGTCGAGTCGCGTCCGAATTGCCTGCAGATCGCAGCCGACGTCGGGCTCGGTCGCGGCGAAGATCGAGAGCGGCCGCCCCTGGGCTAGCCCGGGCAGATGCCGCTCCTGCTGGCGCTGCGAGCCAAATGTCACCAAACTCGCCACCGCGCCGATTGCCGAATGCACAGCGAGCATACCGGCCGCCGTGGGCACATTCGCGGCGACCTTTGTGATCACACGAGCCAACTCCTGCATGCTGCAGCCCGTGCCGCCAAACTGCTCCGGTACAAACAGCCCCCAGAGCCCGGCCACGCCGAGTGATTCCTCTGCGGCCCGCGAGAATCTACCGGCCGTTGGCGGCGGCGCATCCACGATCGGCGCCGGCGGCAGCGGCGGTCCAGGAGCAGCTTCGTAGAGCCGTCCTTCAGATCGCAAGCTGAGAATGGCAGTGGTGGCCTGCTCGACAACGGCCGCCACGTGCTCCCGCAGCGGCTCGGTGGCGGCGGCGGCAGCGACAGCAAACCCGTCTGCCACACGAGCCTCAGACTGCGGCCTGCCCCAGAGCGTTGTCGCCGCCCAACTGCTGCGGGGGAGTGATGGGATCTCGTTCGATGGGATCGTATTCGACGGAATCTCGTTCAGAGTGGTCCCAGCCTCGTGACTGACCGGTGGCCCTTGACTGACCGCTGGCCCCGGTGACACAACTGCCACCCATGCCGGCGGCTGTGGCTTGGCCGCGGCAGAGAGCTCTGCCGGAAAGTGCAGAGCGATCGCCGCCCGCTTCAGCTTCAGCGACGCCGTCGCCTCGTCGTGGGCCGCATCGAAGGGCCGGCCGACGAGCACGGCCCGTCGCACCCGCCAGCCACGCGGCAGATGCCGCTGCCGCTGCGCGATTCGGCGGGCCAGCCAGCGGACCACCTGCGGATGCCGCAGCGCCGCCCGGCGGCTCCACACCTTCACGCCCATCTGCTTGACCGCCGCACGGAGCACGGCCGGATTGGGCACGACCAACGCCACCGGTGCCGCGAGCCCAGCCCCGACCACGCAGACCTGCGCCACGGCAGGATCCTCGGCGAGCGCCGCCTCGACCTCAGCGGGGGGCAGCTTTATGCCACCTGAGAGCACGATCGTATCGACGAGGCGGCCGGTGATCCGCACCTGACCATCCGCGTCGATCGCGGCGAGATCGCCCGTTTCAATCCAGTCATCCCCGTTATCCGCGTCATCCAAGCCATCCAAGCCATCCAAGCCATCAGGCCGCTGCTGTGCCACTCTCGATGCGGCTGCGGCTGCCGGGAGATGTTCCTCGCTATCTGCAGTGATCACGCCGACTGCGCGGCTGGGCGTCCGGACGAGCAGCTGTCCGCGTGTTTCAGGCCGAGTGTCGAGCCGCAGTTCGACGCCGGCCAGTGGGAGACCGACAGCGCCGGGCCGCGCGTTGCGCGGATTGGAGAGCGTTACAACAGGTCCCGCCTCGGCTAGTCCGTAGCCCTGCACCAGCGGCAGCCCACGCCTTAAAAATGCGGTGGCCGTCCGCGCTCGCAGTGGCGCACCGCCCGAGACACACACCCGCACGCGGCCCCCGAGCGCAGCAGGAAGATCGGCGATCCTTCCGGCCTCCGCGGCCTGTTCGAGCCGCTCGAAAAACGCTGGCACGCCCAGCACGACTGTCGGCGGCAACACCAGGCAGGCATCGAGCACCCGCCGCCGGTCGGTAACGACGTTTAAGCAGCTGCCGCGAACCAGCGCCGTGACGAGGTCGCCCGTGCGTGCCAGCGAGTGGCTCAGTGGCAGCCACGAGAGCCGCACATCGCGGGGATCGTCGAGAAACACGTCCGCCGCCGCGACCGCATTGGCGACCACCGCCCGCTGGTTGTGCATCACTCCCTTGGGCCGGCCGGTCGTGCCCGAGGAGAGCAGGATCACACTCATTGCTTCAGGGTCGCAGCCTGCGGCCCACCGCGCAACATCGCGCCGCAGGCCGCCGCGGTCGGCCCACCGTTGCTGCCACCCGGTGGCCCGCAGCAGGCCCTTGGTTTCTGGACCTTGTCCCCCAAACCCGGCCTGGCCTCGCGATCGAAACCGGAGGTCGATCATGACGGCCGCGGCTGGCGCGTCAGGCACACCGGTGATTCGAGAGCCGCTCCAGACGATGCCTCGAGGCTTCAGCCAGCGGAGCTGATCGGCATGTTCGGCCGCCGTCGCATCGGCATGCAGCGGCACATGCACAATACCGGCCAACTGGCAGGCGAGATCAACAACGATCCAGTCCGGGGAGTGGGTTCCCAGGTGCGCGAGCCGGTCGCCACTGCAGAGACGAGCGGCCACAAAGTGGTCGGCCGTTTCGACTGCGGCCGCGATCAGTTCGCCCCAGGTCCAAGTCCGGCCGCCGTCGAGGGCATCGCAGAGAGCTGGCCGATCGAATGAGTGGTCGAGACGGGCGAGCATCAGTTCTAGAAGGGATGTGGCAGGCCGCTCCGCGCTGAGAGCGAAGGGAGGCGACGTGCAAAGGGCTGCGGTGAACATGGAGTTTCCTCAGTCGAGCCGTTCAAAGAGGATGGCGATCCCCTGCCCCAGGCCGATGCACATTGTCGCCAGCCCGAGCCTTGCGCCGCTGTCAGTCAGCGTATGCAAGAGCGTGGTGGCGATCCGTGCGCCGCTGGCGCCGAGCGGGTGGCCGATCGCCAGCGATCCCCCGCGGACATTGACCCGGGCCGGATCGAGGCCGAGGCTGTCGATGCAGTAGATGGCCTGCGCCGCAAAGGCCTCGTTGAGCTCAACCAGATCGATGTCGCCAATGGCAATGCCAGTGCGGGCGAGCAGTTTCTGCGTGGCGGCAACCGGACCGGTTCCCATCAGCGCTGGTGATACGCCGACAACAGCGGTTCCTACCACCCGCGCAAGTGGCTCAAGCTCCTGCCGCCGCGCCTCAGCCAGCGACATCACAACGAGAGCCGCAGCGCCATCGCTCAAGGGCGCGGCCGTGGCCGCGGTGATCGTCCCGATCTGTGGCAGAAACACCGGCTCAAGCGCTGCGAGTTGCTCTGCAGATGTGTCGCGGCGAACCGACTGATCCCAAACTACTTCCATGACACCACCCGCCTCGTCGTGGCCGATCACGGGCACGAGCTCATCCTCGAAGAGGCCAGCCGCAGCAGCTCGCGCGGCCCGGGAATGGCTCGCGATCGCGTAGGCCTCTTGCCGCCGCCGCGAAATCCCGGACGTGGCGGCGAGATGCTCGGCCGTCATGCCCATCGAGAGCATGCCCCGGCTCGACCGGTCATAGACCCGCGGATGGATGTCGATCGCAGAATCCATCGGCAGATGGTGCATGTGCTCGACGCCGCCGACCACCTGCACGTTTTCTGCGCCAGCGGCGATGGCATGGCAGGCCTGAGCGATCGCCTCGAGGGAAGATCCGCAGAGTCGATTAACCGTGGTGCCCGCGACCGAAAACGGCAGGCCCGCCATCAGGGCGGCGCAGCGGGCCACGTTGCCGCCGAGTTCGCCACGTTGCTGCGTCGCGCCCAGCACGACATCCTCGATTGTTTCGGGATCGACACCGCTGCGGTCGACTGCAGCGCGGATCACCGCCGCGGCCAACTCATCGCCGCGAACCCGGCGAAATACGCCACGTTCGGGATGGGCCCGACCGATCGCCGTGCGGCAGCTGGCGACAACGACGGGAGTCGTAGCGGGCAGGTTGGTGATTGATGCGGGCATGGTCGGCAACGAGCGTCGTGAAGTGTCGTGGTGGGAATGGTCTGCGGACGGGGATCAGGCGGTGAACGGCTCACCGGAGGCGGCCATGGCCAGCAGCCGCGGTGTGGGGTGCATCCGCACGCCAAGATCGGCCAGCGGCGCGAGCCGGCGGACCACTTCCGCCGCGCCGAGCGTGTTGCCCCAGGCGAGCAAGCCGCCGCGGAATGCCGGGAACCCAAGGGCATGGATCACGGCGAGGTCGATATCACGACCGTCGCGGACGATCCCCTCGTCGAGCGCGCGGACCGCCTCCAGCAGCATCGGCAGGAGGAGACGGTCGGAGATCGTGGCGTCGCTGGTCTCCCGTGCGGGCAATCTGTAGGGCTTGATCAGCTGCGGCACCCCTTCGTCTGGGCCGTCGATCTTCGTCCGCTGCCGCTGGCTGCTCGCCGCGTAGCGATAGAAGCCAGCGCCACTCTTGCGGCCGAGCCGGCCCGATTTCACAAGCGCCGGGATCAGGGGCGAGGCCTCGATGCGATCGCCATAGGCGTCATTCAACACGAGACCGGCGTAAAACGCCGTGTCGAGGCCGATCATGTCGTAGAGTTCCAGCGGTCCCATCGGCATGCCAAAGCCGCGGGCGACCCGATCAATCCGCTGCGGCTCGATTCCAGCGCGGAGCATCTCAACAGACTCGTGCAGGTAGGGCATCAGCACCCGGTTGACGAGGAAGCCTGGGCTGTCGCGCACGACGATCGGACACTTGCCCAGGCGTTTCACATGGGCCACAGCCGTGGCGATCGTGGCGTCGCTTGTGGCCGGTCCGCGGACCACCTCGACGAGTGTCATGCGGCGGACGGGGTTGAAGAAATGGATGCCGCAAAATCGGGTCGGATCTCGGAGCGACTCCGCCAGTTTCGCAATCGGATTGGTCGATGTATTGGTGGCGATCACGGTTGTCGCGCCGACTGTCCGCTCGATCTCGGCCAGCACCTGCCGCTTGATATCGGTCCGTTCGAGCACGCTTTCGATGACCAGGTCGCAGTCAGCGATCGCCGCCATGCGGGTGGCAGTGTGGAGGCTGCCGGAGAGTGCGATTGCCCGCATCGGGTCGGTCCGCTTTATGCCGCGATCCCAGGCTGCCTCGTCGAGGATGCCGGCGACGCTGGCGGCCAGCGTGTTGGCCTGCACATCGACGAGCGTCACCAGAAATCCAGCCCGCAAGTGGCTGGCGGCAATGCCCGCCCCCATGATGCCGGCACCGATGACAGCCGGCCGGTCCGGCTGGCGATCTGGTGGGCGGCTGGCTGGGGCAGCGGCCGCCACGCCGTCGTCCAGCCCCCGATCGCGGCGGTTTCGCTCGCCGAGTCGAAATACCCTGATGAGCTGCCGCGATACGTCCGACTTCGCAAGCGTGGCAAACGCAGCGGCTTCCAGTCGCTCCGCTTCGGCGGCGGTCACGCTGACGCCCGAAAGGATCGTCTCCAGAATGGCTGGGGGCGCGGGATAGTGGCCGCCGCTGCGGCCCATGATCACAGCTGCCGACATTGACTCGAGGAAATCCCGCTCCTCAGGCGACAACGTCACAACAGCAGCCTGGCGTCGCCGCCGCTCAAGATGGCTGTGGCGTGCGACCGCGATCTCCGCCAGCCGGCAGGCGGATGGAAAGGCCTGATCAGCTGGCACGCAGGCATCGGCTAGCCCCAGCCGAACGGCTGCCGGGCCAGAAACATTTTCACCCGATGCGGCCAGTTCCACGGCCGCGCCGGCACCGATCAGCCGGGCCAGTCGCACCGTCCCTCCCCAGCCCGGCAGCAGCCCCAGTTTCACTTCAGGACAGCCAATCGCCGTGTGTTTGGCGTCGGTGACCACCCGCAGATCGCAGGCGAGCGCCAGTTCGAGGCCGCCGCCGAGACAGGTGCCATTGATGATCGCGACGCTCGGCCACGGCTGGGAGGAAAGCCGCGCAAAAAGCGTACGACCGGCTGCACAGAGGCCCTCAATCTCCGCCGGGGTCATGCTGTGTAACCGGTCGAGACGGGTGATATCGGCCCCGGCAAAAAATGAGCCTTCGCGAGTAGACTGAATCACCAGGATCAGCGGCGGCGGCCCTAATTCCAGGCTGTCGAGCGCCTCCGATAATTCCGTCAAGACCTCCACCGTGAGGACGTTTTGTGCGTGGTCAGGCACAAAAAAAGACAAGACAGCCGCGCCGCCGCCCTGCCGCTCGACCGTGAGCGTGCGGTAGGTGGCTGCTGGTCTCGATGCGGGTTTCGATACGGGGGCCGGCATGGCAGTGGTCTCGACTAGGCCGGTGGGCAATGGTTTTCGCTTGCTCGAAACTCAAAAACAGCTAGTGTATCCGTCAGTCGGTGTCGATGTTCAATCTCAACTTAACCTCAAGAGTGAGTCACGACTGTCCATGGAAAATGTCGCGAAGCTCCGATCGTCGCTGGGCCCGTCGCCGGGCCCGTCGCTGGCCCCTTCGCTGGGCATGCTCTGTGCGGTCTGGTTTGGTCTTGTCGCCATCTCGGTGGCGGGGCGGCTCTGGCAACCGGCGGCCAACGTTACCCCGCTGGCTGGGGCGGCCATTGCGGCCGGTGCCGTGTTTTCCAGCCCTTTCGTGGCCGCCACCGTGCCGCTGGCGGCGATCACGGTGAGTAATCTTGTCTTGCCGGGCTATGGCCCTGGGGCCAGCGGCTTTGTGATGGCAGCGGTGGTCTACGCGGCGCTGGTGTGGCCGGTGCTCCTCGGGGGTCTGGTGCGCAATGGCCGGCTGACGGCCATTCTGGGGGGGGCGCTCGCCAGTTCACTTGTCTTTTTCCTGTCGACGAATTTCGCCCACTGGTGTCTGACAAGCGATTATCCTCACACGGTGGCGGGCCTCCTCGCCTGCTACACCGCAGGGCTGCCTTTTTACCGCTGGATGCCGGTCGGCGACATGGTTTGGGCCGTTAGTCTCATGAGCGGACTAGCCGCGATTGGTGTCACCGCGACTTCCCGGCGGCTGATTTCATCGCATCCCGTGAACGCTGCTTGACTGGGACTCTCACCGATTGAGAATGGAGACTTGGTTCGAGCCGGAGCATCCGGTCATGGTCCTCACAACTGCGGGAATGGCGGAATTGGCAGACGCGCCAGGTTGAGGGCCTGGTGGTAGAAATACCGTGCAGGTTCAAGTCCTGTTTCCCGCACTTTTGTTCCTTTCGATCGAGATCTTGATGAGTTCGAATCCAGAGCCCCCGGGAAGTATTCCGGGAGACACGCAGCCCGACGCAGGCCAGCCACCGCGGCGGATCCCGATTGGCACGCAGCGGCCGGGTGTGAAGCCCCCGTCGCTCGCCCCGAAATATCAATATTTTGCGTCAGATGCTCCCTCGCCATCGCCGGTGACCGCACCCGCCGGAGTGTCAGCGGCTCCGACTGCCGCACCGCCGCCCGCGGCTCCGACTGCCGCACCGCAGCCCGCGGCTCCGACTGCCGCACCGCAGCGGGAGGGTCGCCGCGATAAGCGGGGCGGATCGGGTGAGAAGTCGCCGTTTCACGATGTTCGAATGCCACAGAAACTCGTGTCTGTCCCCAATCTGCGGGCCGCGCTCGACGACGATCTCGAAGAGGATTTTGAGGCGGCCCTTGCTGGTGTGGCCATTGACGACCTGATCACGGCCTCGACGCCTGCACAGGCCGACGCCCCACTCGAGCCCGGTGCACGGGTGGCTGGCACGGTGCTCGCTCTCGGCGCCGACACTGCATTCATCGATCTGGGCGAGCGACGGCAGGGCGCCATGAAGCTGGCCGGGCTGGATCTTGAGAACGTGCCCGCCGTCGGCGACGTGTTGCAACTCAGCGTGGGCCTGCGGAACGAAGACGACGGCCTGTTTGACGTTGTCTTCGCGAACCGGGCCGTGAGCGTTGAGGATTGGACGCAGCTTCAAGCGGGCATGGTTGTGGAAGCCCGCGTGACAGCGGCCAATAAGGGCGGCCTGGAGTGCGAGGTGGCCGGCCTGCGGGGCTTCATGCCGGCCAGTCTCGTGAGCACCTGGCGAATTGAAAACCTTGAAGAGATGGTCGGGCAGACGCTCGAAAGCCTTGTGACCGACATCGTGCCGGCAGCCCGCCGATTAGTGCTTTCCCGCCGGGCAGTGATCGAGAAGCAGGCCAGCGAGGCGAAGACAAAACTCTTGGAAACGCTTGAGGTCGGCACCACGCTCGACGGCACAGTGCGGTCAGTCCTAGATTTTGGTGCCTTTGTCGATATCGGTGAGGGAGTCGAGGGGCTCGTGCATGTCAGCCAACTCTCCTGGGAGCGGGTGACCAATCCCGCTGACGTCCTTCAGCCGGGCCAGCGGGTGCGAGTGGTGGTCAAGAAGATTGATCGCGACACTGGCAAGATCGGCCTCTCGGCCCGCGACCTCGTGGAAAGTCCATGGAAGCGGGCGAGTGAAAAATATCACCTTGGCGCTACGGTCCGCGGAGTGGTGAGTCGGATTGCCCAGTTCGGTGCCTTCGTGAGGCTTGAACCAGGCATTGAAGGGCTCGTGCATGTCTCAGAACTTGCCAACCGCCATGTCCGCAGTGTGGGCGACGTCGTGAAGGAAGGTGAGTCGGTTGAGTGCCGCGTGCTCGCTGTCGATCCCGACGAGCAGCGGATGTCGCTTTCGATCAAGGCGCTCGTGACGCCGTCCGCCGCAGACGCAAATTCGGCCGACGACACGGCGGCTGATCTGGCCGAAGAACAGCCGGCTGCGGTGGCGAAGAAAAACTCCGGGCCGCTCAAAAATTCCGGGCCGCTCAAGGGTGGCCTCGGCAGTGGCCTCGAGGGTGGCCTCGGCAGTAAGTCAGCCGACGACAAGTTTGGACTGAAGTGGTAGGGCTAGCCTGCACGCGAATCCTGATCATCCTGATCGGTTTCGCGTGGCCGGCCTCCGCCGGCTGGTTCTTTCCG
>JBAXUW010000380.1:0-2443 GCA_037129495.1 Planctomycetota bacterium
GTCCGGCGGTCAGCAGCAGCGCGTCGCCGTCGCACGCGCTCTTGTTACCGACCCTGCACTCGTACTTGCCGACGAACCCACCGGCAATCTGGACAGCCAGTCCGCCGATGACATCGCGAACCTCCTCAAGCAGGCCGCCGAGGAGTGGGGACGGGCGATCGTCATGGTCACTCATGACGTGACCATCGCGTCGCACGCACACCGAATCGTGTTCATGCGAGATGGTGCCGTGGTCGATGATGTTCCGCTGGGCGCCGACCCGGCTGCTGAGGCGCGGCAGGCCATGGAGAAGGCCGGACTCTTGTGAGGGTCTCGGCGACACTCGCCTGGCGCTACCTCATCGGCCGACCGGGCCGAACGGCCCTCACCACGCTCGCGATAACGCTAGGCGTAGCACTCATCTTCGGCCTCAACGGGATGATGCCGGGCTTGGCCGACGTCTTCACCAAGACCCTGTTCGCTGCGGCTGGGCAGGTCGATCTCACCGTCTCCAGTCCGAGCGGAGGCAACTTCGAGCGCAGCATCGCCGAGCAAGTCGACCGTGTCGCTGGCATCGCCGTGGCTACGCCCTCTCTGCGCAAGTCCGTGGGAATGCCAAACGGGAGTCGCGTCAGCGTCGTCACGCTGGTCGGCACCGACCCTCGCACGTCGCCCAAGGTGCACTCGTTCAACGTGTCGGCGGGACGGATGCTGAGCGACGGCGACTCCGGGCAGGTCGTCATCGGACCCGATGCGCGCGATCGCGCCGATCTCGCCGCCGGTCGTCTTTATGCGGTGCTTTACACCCATGCCGCGCCGCTCGGCGCCGGGCGTGCGACGTTGGTCCTGCCAAAACGATAGAGTCTCTTGCCTTCGCCGACCAAATCAGGCTCTAGGAACGGCATGGGACTGCTGGCATGTGGCCAGACAGCTCCCTGGCGATTGGACTTGCTGGCCAGAAGCCATCAGCCAATCGCCTCACGCCACTCACTCAGTTGCTTTTGGCTTCTCTCCAAAGGCGTCGAGCGGAGGGCCGCCCATGACGTGGTAACCGCAGTCGACATGCAGGGTTTCGCCCGTCACACCGCTCGACATATCGCTGAGCAGGAACATGCCGACCTTGCCGACTTCCTCTTCAGTGATGTTGCGACGCAAAGGGGAAAACGTCTCATACAGAGTTAACATTTTCTTGAAGTCGCCGACGCCGCTCGCGCTAATCGTTCGAACGGGTCCAGCTGACAGGGCGTTGACCCGAATTCCCGAAGGACCGGTCTCGCTGGCGAGGTAAGTGACGGCGCTCTCGAGCGCCGCCTTGCACAGACCCATCAGGTTGTAGCCTGGGATCACGGTCTCCCCGCCGAGATACGACAGCGTCAGGATGCTGCCGCCCGGATTCATGATCGGCTTGGCCCGGCCAGTCATGGCGATCAGGCTGTAGGCACTGATGTCCATGGCGACTTTGAACCCGTCGCGGCTGACGTTATAGACCGGTCCGGTCAGGTCTGCCGGTGGGGCAAAGGCGATCGCGTGTAACATGAAGTCAATCTGGCCCAGTTCACTCTTGATGTGAGCAAACGTTCGGTCGAGGTCGGCGTCACTCTGCACATCACACGGGATGACGAACTTCGCGCCGATCGGATCGACCAGTTTGCGAACCTTGTTCTCGTTCTTCGGGCGTGCCGGATCCTTGTCCGGCATGTGCGTAAACCCCATCACAGCACCCTCTTTGGCGAGCTGCTGCGTGATGGCCCACGCGATCGAGTGGTCATTGGCGATGCCGAAAATGACGCCTTTTTTGCCTTCGAAAAGACCCATGGCGGTTCCCTCTCTGTGTGCGAAATCCGTTGCTTCACGGTGAAGAACAGAACATAACGAAGTCTTCCAAACCGATCAACGCGGGGAATGGCGTATCACAGTCTCCCACCAGTGAGTGCTGATGAGTGCCACACCCAGTTCTCTTCTCCAGAACTCTCCGCACCGCTTCATCGATGGCGGTGGCGCTACGCAGCCTAGAGCTTCAAATTCTCTGGCAAACGATACACGCTCTTTGCATTCCCGGACCAGAGTTTTTCTCGGTCGGCAGCGGGCCGCTTCTCGATGATTTGAGTCAGTGCCGAGATCCAGTCGCTGAGTGGGGCACCGAGCAGACAGACGGGCCAGTCGCCGCCAAAAACGACGCGATCGGGGCCGAAGGAATCCAAACAGTGATTCACGACCGGAGCCAGTGTCGCAGCTGTCCAGCCAGGCTTCGCTGTCGCGACAATACCGGAGATTTTGCTGAACACGTTCGGACGTTGTGCCAGGGCGGCGATGTCGCGCTTCCAGGCCTCTGGATCGTGAGGCGGCTTGATGGCCCCCGGCACGAATGCGGTGACATCCGCGTTGCCGCAATGGTCGAGGACAAACCGCGTCTCCGGGCACATTTCGGTCAGCTGAAGGGCGTCGCGTAGATCTTCCGGTCGCA
>JBAXUW010000381.1:0-2437 GCA_037129495.1 Planctomycetota bacterium
CAGAATCAGCTGACAGCACGGCCCGTGCCGAACAGGACTGGGACGCAGCTCTTTTGTGGTGCCCTAGACGCCCGAGGCGCGAGCCGAGGAAATGCGGGGCGGTTCATGGTGATGGGACGCGTTTTCCCTCAGCTTGCGCTTCGGGCTTCTCAGCACAGATCTGGTGGCTGGCACCTTTTTCCTCACCCGATCCGCTCACCGCCTTGATACACGGCCTCGAGCCGAAAGGGGCGGGCGAGGTCCGTGTTGTCGAAGACGACCACCAGCGGCAGCTTTTTGATCGCCCGCTCCAGGTTGGCGAGTGTTCGATGGAATCGGGCTTCGAGCTTTTCGTCCGGCACGTCGTGTCCACCCTGCAAGACCCGCATGGCGACACGCTGCCTCGACGTGTCGGGCGAATCGATGCGAATGAACATCATGACGACATGAATGCCCCGCCGGCTGGCCTCCTCCAGTTCGGCGACCTTCGCGCCGACAGGATCGGAGAGAACGGTCTCGAACACGAAGCTCTCTCCCTGCTCGAGCAGGCTCGCTCGTAAGGACGCGGCAAGCCCGGCCGCTTCGTACGCGCCCAGCCTCATCTCCGCAGCCAGATCGTCGGCGTTGATGAACCGCAATCCCACGCCGGAGAGATGGGCGTGGAAAAAAGTCGATTTCCCCGCTCCGTTCGATCCGGCGAGCGCCACCACGATGGGCCGCGCTTCGAGAAGGGATCGCCAGTCCATGCGTCCCTTTACTGCGCCTCGATGAACACGCGGTTGACGAATCGCCCGCGGGTGCGCGTGCCGTCTGCGTCGATCCTCACCAGCATTCCCGCTTCGTCCGGGCAGGGCTCGAAATGGGGAAAGGGACGAGTGTCGAGATACGTGCGAACACGGTCGCGGCCTGCATCCGTATCGACAGACTCGATGCTCTCGGCGAGCGAACGCGCCGCTCCGGACCGCTGCAACGCCAAGGCCCGGTCGCCGCGAAGCACAGGCTCGATCGATTTGCCGAGCCGCGCCCAAAACTCGACCTGACCGGCGATGGATCGCCTGGCCACGGCACCGACCGTCCGCGCCTCGAGAACCAGGTCGTCACTGAGCTTCACAGGCTGACTCATGACCAAATGGTAGCATTTTGCCACCGGCCGGTCAAAGCGTTGAAACGGGTTGCCGCGTTGCGGGGGCGCGTCGCCCCCTGCTTAAAAGCCCGTTGCGCCAACGAGGGAATACCGTGTCCATCACCGCGATACCACCCGCACTCCCTCGGCTAGCGCCACGGTCTTCTCAGCACCCGGTGCATCAAAAAGATGTGCGTCCGTTTTCGAACCGGTCTACGAGCCGCCAGCCGCTTCTTCAATGAGCGGGTCAAGGCCGCGGAGCCGCCACCCCTCGCAGAGTTCGCAAATCTTGGCCATGTCGACATCGGGGTTGCGGGACAAAACTTCCACAATGTCGGCCCGTGATTTCGTGCCTCCCGCGTAAAGCTTGAGCGCGACCAGGTGCGGAAGCGGCACGATCCGCGGGCGGCTGCCAGGACGGATGACGGTGTCGGCCGCCGCGAGTCCGCCGTCGATGACCGCCGGAAACCGGCCGCCGTAGTTCACGATCTGCACGAGCCCGAACGGTCCGCGGGCATCCACCACGCCACCGAGCGGATCCTCGCCGTCTGGCTCCCGAAGCTCGACCTCGAAGCCCGCCGTCCGCAGCGCGTCTGCAACTCTGGCCAGCGTGCCGAGATCGGTATTGACGCCGAGGTCGAGATCTTCCGTAAACCGCACGTAGCCGTGCGCAGCCAGAGCGACGTCGCCGATGACCACCGCCCCTACGCCTCGAGATTCGAGAGCATGCCGGCAACTTCTTCGGCGGCACGAATGACCTCGTCGGGATTGGCCATCGGTCACTTCTTGCGGGGCGCCGGCCGCAACTCCGCGAATCGCGTTGCCATGCCCAAGGCCGCCTTGACCCGTTCCTCCACCGTCATCTGCCTGACGCGCACAATCTCGGCCTGCCGCGATGCAGCATGGCTGACGCTTGGGCGCAGTCTTGGAAACGAGGATTGATCGCTCATGCTTCCATCCTGAATGGAAGCGGTGCCAGCCACCACATCTCTCTAGAAGCCCGAGGCGCAAGCCGAGGGAATGCGGGGCGGCTCATCGTTATGAGAAGCGTTTTCCCTCAGCTTGCGCTTCGGGCTGCTCAGCAAAGCATTCCTACGCCGGCGCCGTGGGATGACGCGCTGCGATCAGATTTAGCGGGCGGGCAGGGCGATGACGGCCCGCTTGGCGCCGCCGATCTTCTCGTCGTACTGACCGGCGAAGCTGCCTTTCGGATCGGCGCCGTGCGTCGACCAGACCACGACCATGCCCTCGGGCGTGAAGCAGGGGGAGGGGTAGATGTTTCGCTGGCGATCGGGAACGTCGGCAGGGGGCGCGAGGCTGTGACCGGTGGGCATG
>JBAXUW010000382.1:0-2399 GCA_037129495.1 Planctomycetota bacterium
AGGGGCTCGACACCGTCGACCTGCGGCTGCTCGTGCTCGATCCCGCGTCGATCGAGGGACCGATTCCGGACGACACGATCCGGCCGGACGGCGTCGCCTGCCGCGTGAAGGCCTGGCGGCCGGGGGATTTCTATCCGCATGCCGCGCCGGCCCTAGAGCTCACGCTCACCGAGTTCCCCGATCCCGACGGCGAGGCCACGTATTTCCTCGTACCGAATCCCGCGGACGAAAGGCTCGTCGACGACGAACTGATGGAACAGCGGGCTCAATAGAGGCTGTGCAGAGGGAACTGACTCAGCGTGGATCTACGGCGACAGCTGCCGCTCAAACTCCCGGACACAATCGTGCTCGCGACCGCCGATCGGGAGGGATGCATCCTGGTGACGCGTAATGCCAAGGACTTCGCTCCGCAGGATCCTCGAATTCGTATCCCATACGCATCGTAGGGCCGGGCCGTGAGGTGAAAAAGAGTCCTGCACCTTTTCGTCATCCACCTACTTGTAGCCGCAGAGTGGTACTCTGCGGGATGCGGTCGTGTGCGGTGTGCAGATTGACAATCTGCACCTACATGTAGCCGCAGATTGGTAATCTGCGATCTGCACCTACTCCCGGCGACGGAGGGTCCAGGCACAACGCAGGCCGCAAGGTCGTCACGACGCCACGCAGCCGCACCGGTACGCTCAGTTCCAACTCGGCCGGCGCGGCAAGGCACGCCAAGACTGCCACGGGCCGCGTCGGTCGTACCGAACGACATCGGTCAAGCACGCGGTGGCCGCGTCTGCGGAACATCTCAGCCCTCCTCACGGCGGTGACCGAGCACCAGAGCCCCCTCACGGGGCCGACATCAGATACTCGATCAGGTCGGCCATGCCCCGCGCGTCGATCGTCTTCTCGAAGCCCTCAGGCATCAGCGACCGCTTCGTGTTGGTGAACAATTCAAGATCGTCGCGGGGGAGCGTGGTGTCGGTGCCGTCGGCCGTGCGGAGCGTCTGCCGGCTCGTTCTCAGCGTCGGCCACGACGAATACTGGTCGTCGCCGATGCGGGATCACCTCGAGGCCTTCATCAAGAACGGGGGCAACGTGGCGTTCTTCAGCGGCAACACCTGCTGCTGGCAGGTGCGCAGCGAGGACGGCGGCAGGGCCCTCACGTGCTGGAAGCAGTTCTTCAACATGGACCCGCTCTACCGCGACGGCGACCAGCGGCTCTTGAGCACGCTTTGGAGCCATCACCTCGTGGGGCGTCCTGAAAACGAACTCACCGGCGTGGGCTTCCTCTGGGGCGGCTACCATCTCGAGCACGATCAGGTGATGGATGGCGACGGCGCCTACCAGGTACACCGGCCTGACCACTGGGTGTTCGCGGGCACGGGCCTCGCCCGCGACGCGAAGTTTGGCGGCGAGCAGACCTTGGTGGGCTATGAGTGCGACGGCTGCGAACTGGAGTGGCGGGATGGCCTGCCCTTTGCGACGGGCCGCGACGGCACGCCGGAGAATTTCACGGTGCTCGCCACGGCGCCGGCTAGCTGGGACTTGGCCCTGAAGCGGTTCTACGACCGGATGCCGCTTGATCGCACGGGGCATGCCGTGATGGGGCTCTACACGCGAGGTGGCACCGTCTTCACCTGCGGCTCGACCGACTGGGCGCACGGACTGAATGGCAAGAATCCGGTCGTCGAACGGATCACCCGCAACATCCTCGACCGGCTCGGGTCTTGAAAAGAGTGACCTGCAGGCGGAGGATCGTCTCCTGCGTGGCCCCCGGCTCCAGTTCGAGCGCATGTCCGGCCGCGATCCCGCGGGAAAGCTGCGGCGGACCGGTCCAGGGTTCGAGGCCCACCAGATAGCCGCCCGCAAACGGCTCCGCCTCGCCGCCACCGTAGAGCTGCCAGATCCAGAGCCAGCGGAAGAGCGTGGGATCGAACTCGAGCATCAACCGCAGGCCGAGGGCCGGATTTTCGAGGCCGACGAATCCCTCGCGAAAGCCGGTGAGCAGGCAGAGATCGTGGCTCCGCTGCTCCCGCGGCTGCACGAGCGACACATCGACGTCTTGGCCGCTCACGCCGCGGCCCGTGGGCCATTCGAGCCCCCCGGTGGCCGCAAGCCGCGAGGTGCCGTCGCATGGCACCGTCTCCAGACGGCTGCCCGCCGGCGCGATGATCCTCGCGCCCGGCCCAAGCAGCGGCCCGCCGAAGACCGGATGATGGCCCCAGAGGATCCGGGCGGTGGCCGACCCCGTGTTCGTGAGCCGCTCCTCGATGACGAGCCCCGCCTCCGCGTCGTCAAGCGAGACCGTCCGCTCGAGGCGAAGCGGCGGCCACGCGAGATCGACCTGCATGGCAAGCGACGTGGCCGAGCGGCTCACCACCTTCCACGGTCGGCCCCACGACTCGCCGTGGAAC
>JBAXUW010000383.1:0-2381 GCA_037129495.1 Planctomycetota bacterium
CGGTAGAGCTTGTCGTCGGCAATGGCGGCAAATGACAGCACGGCCTTGCCGGTGGCCGCGTTATAGGTGACGGAGGCGGGATTGAGGGCGGCGATGGGCTTGTCGTTGCCGGTGGCGGGATCCACCTCGAACAACTGGTAGGAATTTACCGCCGTCGCCGAGGCCTGGCTGAGCGGATCTTCCTTGTTGAAGTAGACGACGATCGAGTTGCGGTCTTGCGACAGGCTGCTCCCGCTGCGGGTGATGGGCTGCGGCACGGCCGACACGACGAACGCCCCGAGGTCGAGCCGGAAGTCGATCGTCGCCGAGTTGCCGTTGCGGAACAGTTCGCCGGGCGCGGCGCCCAGGGCCGTCGTCTTGAGGCCGCCGCCAATCTCGATCCGATAGCTGTCGTCTGGCAGCGTGTCCTTGAAGCGGATCACCACCTGATTCTGGTTCGGCGCGTCGTCAACGAGCAGGCTGCCCGGATCGATGGTGAAATCCAGCTTCGTGCCACCGGCACCAAAGAGATCCCCAGCGCCGCCGCTACGGTAGACCGTGATGTTGCTCGCGATGGTGGCCGGATCGATCTGCACGCCCGGACTGAAGCGGAGCGTCAGCGTCTGCGGTGCCTCGTGCAGCGCATCCGCGGTCTGCCCCGAGACGAAGAACGGCGTCGCACTGTTGGCGTAGGCCGACACGACGTCGAACGCCATCACGCGGCGTTCCTCGAGTTTCTCCATGTGTTGATTGCCGGCAGTCCCTGCCCTTTCGCTTCGCCGCCTCCGCGACGTCATCGGCCGCCGTGCGATCCGCTTGGAATGCTGCGACGCGAACACTTTGTTTACCGAGGCCAACCAGGACGACTCGAACATGGGGACCGCCAGCGTTTAGGAAAAGGAAGGGGTGGGACGAAGGCAACGACCATGGGTAAGAAACGGCATGCAGACGGCAAAGTTTTGCTGCGCGTCAATTCTTGCCCATGTTTCGGGGCCACGATTTTGTCGAGCATTGGCCGCCCCAGGACGTTTTTGCGGGGCGCCGAATGCTTGACTCCCCAGAATACGCGGCTGAAAACCATCTGGTTCGAGCGTATCACAGGATTTTTCGGGTAGCAAAGGAATTGCGCGGCCATGACGCCCCGCCGTGCTGGTCGTGCCGGTCGCGCTGGTCGTGCCGACAGCACCGCCCCGACCACCACCGTCGCCCGCCCCCGGCGGTCCCCTTTCACTCCGCTACCCCGCGTTTCCCACCACCTCGCTGCCACCTCCTTCGGTGGCACGGGTGAAGCGGATGTCGAGCGTCCTTAAATAGATGTGCAGGCCCGCGTCTTGGATCGGCAAGATGTGGGCCGGGAAGCCCGACTCGTTATGGTGGGAATGCCACAGGCCCGGCGGCGTCACAAACACCGCATGCGGCTGCCAGTCAAACCGCTCGCCGTCCTTGATCCTGCCATCCGGCCCCAGCGTCTTTCCCACGAGCGTGTAGCAGCCCGGCTTCGCATCGACGACCAGATCGACCGCCACCGACTGATGCCGGTGCGGAGCCTGCACCGCCCCGACCGGCAGACGGCCAAACATCGCCCAGATCACGTGCGTGATCGTCATCGTCTGGGGGAAGAGCTGGTTGCCAAGTAACACACTCAGCCGGTTGGCATGCGCACTGGTGGGATCTCGGATCACGGCCTCGAGTGCCTCGTGAATCGATTCCCGCTTGTAGAGCGTCGGCGAAAACTGCCGCCGGGTTGCCTCCACGCCCAGGTAGCGCAGCAGCGGTTCGTCGTGCACCCAGTAGACCGCGGCGTCGTCGCCCGCCACGTGCATCGCCCGGCTCCCTGCCGGCAGGATGAAGAGGTCGCCCGCCTGCCACGCGATCTCCCCGCCGCCAGCCGCCGCCGCGGCATCAGCATCCACGCGGGTCGTCCCCGTGCCCCGCATCACGAAAAACAGCTGGCTCGTGGCATTGGCATCGGTGATGATCGCGTCGCCCGGACAGATATGGATGAAGTTGGCACAGAGCCCGGGCGACGTCGCCGGACCGGGGCAGCCAAGGATGGAACTCGTGTCGAGCGGAAGCGTCCGCGTCATCCCCTGCTCATGAAGCTCAGCCCCGAAGCGGGCCCCGGGAATCGCCCCGAGCGTGCCGTCGGCGATTGGGTTGGAGGCATAGCGGTAGTCATGAAACCGGGCCGCCTCCGTCAGGCGATCGGTGGAATCGCGGGCCGTGGATGACTGGAGCATGAGACGAGCCTCCGGGGATTTTTCCATTGAAACCAGTGAAACCACCAAACTGCTAGCATGAACTGCTCAAATTCTACGGTTATGGCCATGGAATATCCTCCCCAGCTCTCTCCCCGCATCGTGTCGCTCCTGCCGGCCGCCACGGAGATCGTGGCCCGCCTG
>JBAXUW010000384.1:0-2357 GCA_037129495.1 Planctomycetota bacterium
TCGAACACGTGGATGCGGAGCCCATTCAGGCGGAGCCCGAGGTGGCTCCCGACTGGCCCGTCATAGAAAAGACTGACGCTCAGGATGGCCTGGACAACGACGAACTCAACTCGTTTTTTAAGGGACTGGAGTAACGAGTCCTGCTAGGTTGATACCGAAAGGAGGGGAGTTGCATGAACAGCGGCATCGATGTCTCCGAGCGGCGGCGGGTTTGGGCGCACAATATCTGGTGCCCGATGGAGGTGCTCGATACCGACCTCCGGGTGGCATGGGCAGATCAAGGCCCCAACACTGCTCCAGGCTCCAACACTGCGGCCGTTGCAGCCGCCGCCATCGATGCAGCGCTGCCGCAACGACGAGAGTTATTCGGTCAGTTTCTGCAGGCGGGAGTGGGGCCAATCGCAGCGGCAGCCGATTGGGTGCATTTGCTCGGCGAGGTGGCGCTTACCCTGCAAAGCCATGCCCGTCCCCCCCGCCTCCGCTTTCACTGCGTCATGGAGACTGCCGACCCCAGCTGCTTTCGGCTTGTGATCGAGGCTCGTGAACACCAACTCGCCGAGGAGAGCCTCGAGCACGCCGTTGGGATCGTGGCCGCCGCGCGGGCCGGTGCCGCCATCGACCTCGCCGATCTGCTGCCCGACCTCGTCAAGCGGGCTGACGATGTCTGCCTGGGGCCAAGCACGATGCTGATTGTGAGAGCCGCCGAGGCCCGCGACATTCCCTGGGTACGGATCAGCGATGATTGGAGCCTTGTGCAACTTGGACAGGGGGCCAGGCAACGCCGCATCTGGACGGCCGAAACCAGCCGCACATCGGCGATTGCCGAGGCGATCTCGCGGAACAAGCAGCTCACCAAGCGGATCCTCGAGGCCGCCGGTGTGCCCGTGCCACGCGGACGGCTGGCCGCGACGCCCGCGGAGGCATGGGAGGCGGCCCAGGCCGTTGGGCTGCCCGTTGTCATCAAGCCGCTCGACGCCAATCACGGCCGGGGCGTGTTCTTAAATCTCGCCACCCAGGCCGAGGTCGAGGCGGCCTTCCCTGGGGCCAGCGAGGAGGCACGGACTGCCTCGCCGGTGATAGTGGAGCACTTCATCCCTGGCGTCGAGCACCGCCTGCTCGTTGTCGGGTCGCAGATGGTAGCCTGCGCGCAGGGGGAATATATCTACGTCACCGGCAACAACCGACAGACGGTGGCCGAACTCATCGACGTCCAGATCAACTCCGACGCCCGCCGCGGCGGCTCGGAGACGTTGCCCAACAATACGATTCTGATCGATTTAACCGTGCTCGCGCAGTTAGCTCAGGAGGGTGCCACGCCGCAGACCGTGCCCGCTGAGGGCCGGCGGGTGCTCGTGAAACGCACCGGCACGCACGGGGCTGACGTGACCGAAAGCGTGCATCCGGAGATCGCCGCGGTGGCCGTGCGGGCTGCGCGGGCGGTGGGGCTCGATGTGGCCGGCATCGACTTGGTCGCGCAGGACATCACGCAGCCGCTCATCGCTCAGGGAGCAATGGTCTGCGAGGTCAACGCCGGTCCACAGTTGCTCGTGCACACAATGCCATCGTCTGGGCCGGGGCAGCCGGTCGGTGCGCTGATCGTCGCCGAACTCTTCCCTGCCGGTCAGACCGGCCGCATTCCGGTGGCAGCCGTCATGGGCGGACAGGCCACCGGCGGCGACAGTGCGGCAACGGCGCGTCTCATTGAGTGTGTGCTTCACGCGGCGGGCCGGGTGACGGGGCTGACCTGCGGGCTCGGCAAGTGGATCGCCGGCTGGCTGTGCGCTACCGGGCCGCACACGACCGCCGTCGCCGCCCGCGACCTGCTCATGTCGCCGGAAATCGATGCGGCGGTTTTCGAACTCGATCCGCGGGCCGTTGTCAGCGGGGGCCTGACGTTTGATCGGGTCGACGTGCTTGTGCTCTTGTTGGGCTCGCTGGATGGCTCAATGGCGACGAGCGGCGACGAGCGGCGTTCCGCCGAGGCAGTGCTGACGGGTGTCGTGGCATCGTCGGGAACGATCATTATCCCGGACGACCAGCCGGCACTCGTTGCGCTGACTGCCCGCCAGGGGAACGTGCTGTTGCTTCTTTCCGGCTCCGACCGGGATCCACCAGCCGGCACTCGGCACGCCGTCGGCATCCGCTCGGGGGAGATCATGCACTTCCACGCTGGCGTGGCGATGCCGATCGTCACCGCCACTGAAGGAGTTCAGGCGGCGCTCGCCGTGGGAGGCGAACCCAAGGCCGCGCTCGCCGCAGTGGCCGCCGCGATCTGTCTGGGACTCTCAGCCGAATCGATCCGTGCGGGCTTTACATCAGCATCTTTGCAGCACGGTCTTTCGTCTTTCGCGAGATAA
>JBAXUW010000385.1:0-2352 GCA_037129495.1 Planctomycetota bacterium
GCCGGCCTTCCAGCGGTGGACGCGGTTGTTTGGAATATCGCTGAAGAGCAGCGAGTCGGCGGGCAGCCCCCCCTTGCCGTCAGTCACCCAGACCGGGCCTTCGGCCCACTCAAACCCCATCGCAAGTACTTCGATCTTCGCATCTTTGGGCACAAGGGCGTCAAGCCGCGGATCGAGCCGCTGAATCGAGCCGACGGTCGGCAGTTGGTCGGGCCCGTGGTCAGCGGCGGCCGCTCCTTGGCTCGTGCTCAGCCCGACGATCAGGCCGATCCATCCCAGGCACCGATAGGCGGACTGCTGGAGATTGAGTCGCATGGAATGTCCCCGTAAAAGTTTAGGATCAGGGCTCACATGACCCCGGCCGATCAGCCCGACAGACTCTATCAGGCGGCCGGCGGGTTGTCAGTCGAGATGCCGAAACGAGCTGCGTCCCAGTAGTGTTCGGCACGGCAGTTGCTGTCCCCTGTGGGATAAGTTTTCTAACTTGTCCAAGTTTGACTTGTGAAGAATCATTGCAATACTTGTGCCGGCCTCGAAAGATGCGATTGCCCTGCCGGCACGTGGAGACGATTCGCAGCGAACTGGATGCCCACTATCCCGGCCTGCACCTCGTTGGCCGCAACGGCATGCACAAATACAACAACCAAGACCACGCGATGATGACGGCGATGCTGACCGCTCGGAACATCCTGGCCGGGCAGCCGCTCTATGACGTCTGGAACGTGAACCAGGACGCCGAATACCACGAGTCTGGCGACCGCGGCGCGGAGGTCACCGACACGAGCGGCCGGCTCGTGCCCAGGCGGGTGGCGGCACAGTCGTCTTGACGCGGCCGCCCCGCTCCGGCAAGGATGCCCCGATGTCTGAGCGAGTGAGGCTTTCCGTCGTTCAGCGTTCAACCGTCCAAAACGTCGCGATCGCAGCAGTCATCCTGATCGCGTTCGGCAGGATTGTTTCCCATGGCTGGGTCAATTTCGACGATCCGATCCATGTCACGGAGAACCCGTCTTTTTTTCCCCTGTCGTGGCGGGAGATTGGCGGTTTCTGGGTGCATCCTTACGAGCACCTCTACGTCCCCGCCAGCTACATGCTCTTCGCGGCCGAGTCCGCGGCGAGTCGCTGGCTGCATGGCGAAGGGCCGATGGCCGTCCCCCGCCCCGGTCTCTTTCATGCCGTGAGCCTTGCGCTCCACGTTGCCGCCTCGCTGCTCGTTCTGCGGATCTTGCGGCGATTCACCACACAGCCCTGGGCGGCGATCGTGGGCGGCCTGGTGTTCGCGCTGCACCCGCTCCAGGTCGAGTCGGTCGCGTGGATCGCCGAGCAACGCGGCCTGCTCGCCGCCGTGTTTTCGCTGCTGGCAATCGATCAGTTCCTGGAGTGGACCGAACGCACCACGGACCGGTCGCCCGGGACGGCAACCTATGCGCTGGCGACAGGTGCCCTCGTCGTCGCGCTGCTGGCGAAGCCGTCGGCCGTCGTCACGCCGCTGCTCGCATGTGCGCTCGCCAGCCACGGCCGGAAAATACCCTGGCCCACGCTCGTTCGGGCGCTGGCCCCATGGGCTGTGCTGGCGGTTGCGGCTGCGGTTTGCACGCGGTTTGTGCAGCCTGCCGACCTGACTCGGGCTCACGTTCCACTGCTGGCCCGTCCGCTCATTGCCGGAGACGCGCTTGCGTTTTACGCGGGCAAACTCCTCGTGCCTGTGAACCTGTGCGTTGTCTACGGGCGAACGCCTCAGGCGACACTCGCCGATCCCTACGCCCCGGTCGCAGCCGGTCTCGTCGCGATCGCATGTGCAGGGGCGGCGTTCTGGCCGCACGGCCGTGGCTGGAGGCTCCCGCTGGTGCTCTTTGTCATCCCGCTGCTGCCGGTTCTGGGGTTCACCGATTTCGCCTACCAGAACAATTCCACGGTCGCGGACCGATACATGTATCTCGCGTTGCTCGGTCCCGCGGTGGCTGTTGCCATGGCGATCGACCGACTGCAGGCCGTCCAGGGTGCACGGCCCGGCGGCAGACTGCCGCTCGCGGCGGGCATTGCCGTCGCCGTCGCGTGTCTGCTGCTCACCTGGCAGCAAGTTGGCGTGTGGAGGGATTCTCTGACCCTTTTCACAAGCCCGCTCGAGTCGGGCCATGAGAGTTCCGTCGCCCTCAACAATCTCGGCGTCGCGCTCACCGAGGCCGGTCGGCCCGACGATGCGTTGCCACTTTTGCTCCGAGCCGTCGAACGTGACCCCACCGACGCCCTTGGCTGGTTCAATCTGGGCAACGCCCACGCAGCGGCAAACGGATTCACCGAGGCTGGCCAGGCTTTCGAGCGCTGCCTCGCGCTGGACGGCGGGCGATTCAAGGC
>JBAXUW010000386.1:0-2330 GCA_037129495.1 Planctomycetota bacterium
GGGCGAAATTCCAACGCTCGTCGAGCTTCAGCCGATCCCGGCTCGCCAGATTCATTGGTGTCGAGTTTCTAACTGCCTGCTCGCCCGCTCCCGTGGGATAAGTTTTCCAACTTGTCCAACTTGTCCAACTTGTCCATGCCTCACTGAGGTCCTTACGCCCAGGTGGGCGGCGGTTCGATCGCGTCAGCAGGCCGGCGGCCGGCATCAACGCGGCCCGTGCCCGCCAGCCGGCTGATTACCTTCACGGTCATGTCGCCGTCGCAGAGGATCTGGCAGGAGAGTCGCAGACCCTTCTGGCCGGCCAAGCCCTTGGCCGCGAGCACATCCTGCTCGGCCTTCGTAATGGCGGCAGGTTCACCCGCCTCGAATTCGACGCGGCAGGTCGTGCAGCGGGCAACGCCGCCGCAGGCATGGAGTTGATCAATCCCACACTCGTCGACGAGTGCATTGACCAGCCGCTTACCAGCCGGCACCTCAAACGTTCCCACACCGTCAACAGTCAGTTTTGGCATCGCTGCATCTCCAGGAAAAATGTTTTTGAAAGACTAGATCTTGGCCGGCGCCGGCGTCACTGCCTTGCCAGGTTCCGATTGCTTGGCTGGCTCCGCGGGCTTCGGCTTCGGAGCTTTTTCGTCAAGATTCGCCATCAGTTCATCGGCCGTCGGCGCTGAAGCCATGCCTTCAGTGGGCACATCCAGCCCCGCAGTCCAGACCAGCGCGTTGAGCATCAGTCGGCGGAAATCGTCGTTGGACCAGTTCCTATGAAAGTGAGCGCCTGTGCAGCCGAAGCCCCGGCCCCCTGTGGGCCGCTCATAGGCCCAGGCGAGCACCTCACGGGAGCCCTTACCACCGCGGACAGCGGGGTTGTTGCCATGAGGGCCATCGGGCCGCTCACGGGTGGCATCGGGTGGAATAGCCGATAGGATCGGCGTTACGCCAGTCATCGGCTCGCGAAACCGCATGTGGTAATACCACTCGTCGTTGGTCTCAAAGGGCCTTACGCCCCGCGTGATCGGATGCCCCTGGGCCAGCTCCGTCTTCGCGAGGGTCCAGTGGGGATTCACCGACCAGTGCGTCTCAAAGTAGCCGCCCTGCCAGTTGAGAAACTCAGGGCCGCCCTTCTCCTTCGGCACCTCGACGGCATAGTGCAGCGTCGCGATGCCGACGCCCCGCTTGGCGAGGGCGTCGATCTGGGCAAGCCGGTTACTCTGCAAAACGGGGTGTCCGCCGCCGCCGTCGGCATAGAAGAAGATCGCGTCGGCATTGTCAAACGCCGTTGGGTCAGCGGGCCAGCCGCCAGTGTAGGTTGCCGTCACGAGTTGCGGCCCAGACGTACCGGCCGGAAACGCCGAGTCGAGGCACTTCTCCAGCAGCATGGTGCCGGCCCGGTGCTCGTGCTGCCCGGGAGCATGGCTCGGCTTGCCCGCCACGAGCACGAGCTTCTTACGTCCATCGGCCAGTTTCAGCCGCTTGAGTTGGATGTCTTTAAACTCCACCTTCATCGGCGGCCCGGCATGCAGTTGCAGGGCCAAAATGCCCTCGCCAGCCCGCTTGACCTCCTGCTGGTCGACAACCTCCGACATGAGTTGGCCGTTGATGAAGTGGGAGAGCTTTGGGCCCTTGGCGACGATTCGATAGTTGTTCCAGTCACCCGGCTTGACCACGTTCTGCAGGTCTTCGGTCTTGCCAATCGGCTCGCCCATGGTCTTCATGCCGTCGGCGGCGATCGACACCCGCTCACCCCGCTGGGCAAGGATGCCGCGGCCCTTCTCTTCATACAGGATGCCAGAGTAGGTCTTCCCAATCTCAAAGTCGGCTTGGTAGCCGCCAACCACTAAGTCGCCATAGTCCTTGCTGCGATACTGAATGCCGCTGTTGCCGCCGGCGATGCGATACTCCAGTGATAGTTCGAAGTCGTCCAGCGTGCCCTGCCGCCAGATTAGAAATGTATTGCCTTTGGTGGGGTTCTCTGCTGTCGTCTGGCCCACGACGACACCATCCTTGACCGACCAGAACTCGGGCTTTCCTTCCCAGCCGTCGAGGGAGTTACCGTTGAAGATCGGCACAAACCCAGCATCGTCGGCGGCCATCGCGGTCGTCGGCGCCAGCCCTGCCAGCAGCATCACAAGGCACATGAAACGAGCCCGGCGGACATGACGTAGTAAATTCAAAATCACGATACAGGCCTCCAGAAAGACTGAGTCGAACCCAAGCCGTGATGCTACCAGAAGGCAACGATAAGTTTTCCAACGTGTCCAATGCGTGTCATTATCTCGTGTGGCACTGCAGCGCCGGGCCGGCAGAAGTCTCCTTCGCGGGGACTTTCGCCG
>JBAXUW010000387.1:0-2328 GCA_037129495.1 Planctomycetota bacterium
CGGCAGCGTTTTCACCGAGCACGAGGTCGAGGCCGACAGAGCCGTGGAGGCCAGGGAGGTGGGGCAACGCCGCCAGTCCCAGTCGGATGGCACGCGCTTCTAGCTCTGGTGCGAGTGGCAGTTCGCCCCCTAAATAGAAAAGTTGTTCACCGTGGGTATCGCGGGCCGTGCCGATCGTCTGCGTGCCGGCCCGCAGCGGAATCGGCGGGCCCGCTGCCGGGAGAATAAAGGTGACGCTGGCTGCGCTGCCGTGGATCCGCTGCTGAATGAGCCAATCGGTCCGCCGGGGTAATCTCGCGACATCGTCTGCCGACCGACAGACAAACGTATCGAAGCAGCCGGCGCCGCGGTTGGGCTTGAGAATGATCTCGCTGTAGCGGTCGAGCATGCGGGGGGCATGGTCGAGGCCGAGGGCTCCTGCGGGCATCGGGATGCCCGCGGCGTGCATCCGCAGGCAGAGGGCATGTTTGTCGCTGGCGTCACGAATGGCGGCAGACGCGGAGCCGAGGTGCTTTACGCCAGACCGCTCGACGCGTTCGACGGCCAGCGGTAAGAGGTCAGCAAACTCTGGCGCAATGACGACTGCGGCATCAACGGTGCTGAGTGCCTCATCGAAGGCGTCGTGGCTGCGTTCAGGCGTCGTGGCGTCGAATGCGATGACTTGGCCGGGAAGCGACAGCGGAACCCGCTTGTCAAGGAGCACGCAGACATCCTCTCCCGCCGCCTGAAAGTCTTCGGCCAGCCCGCGGAGCATGCCCCCGCCAGCAGCAAGCAGTTCGGCGTCAACCGGTAGGCCGGCGAGACCGCCTGAGCAGAAGTGCTCGTAAACAAGAACCCGCATGGCGGCCGCAACCTCTCTTGGCTAACCACTTCTGTTTGCGTAACCATTAAAGTTTGACAGATTTCAACTCGTCTGTTTAGAACGGAGGACGGTTTGATCGGATGTTTGATCGACGCCCTGACAGCGAGGAAATCATGACGACCATGAAAAACATGAAAAACATGAAAAACGTGACAAATCCGTTGCGGAATGTGGCGAGCGGATGCCGGTTGGTAGCTGCGATTGCGCTTTTGTCTGGCGGAATGCCAGTGTTTGGCCGAGAGCCAACGATGATCATGTCGCCTACTGGGCACGAGCTGCCTGGCCTTTCGCAGACCGAATCGGCCGTTATTACTCGCACCAATGCGGCCCGAGCCCGGAGCGGTCTGTCGCCGCTCTCCGCCGATGGCCAGCTGATGAACGGCGCCCGAACCCAGGCCCGCTGGATGGCCGGAAATCGTAGTCTCACGCACGGCCGCGGTGTCGCCGAAAATATCGGCATGGGCCAGACATCGGCGTCCGAGGCGGTTTCTAGCTGGATGAATTCCAGCGGCCATCGGGCGAATATCCTCGACCGCAGCTACACGCGGATCGGGGTCGCGATGGCCTACGGACCCGATGGACAGGCCTACTGGTGCCAGCAGTTTCGCTAGAGAAGACAAAGGCGGCTCCCGACTCGCGTCGACGCCCACGGTGGATCGTCTACATGCTGCGTTGCCGTGATGGCTCGCTCTATACCGGCATCACCACGGATCTTGCCCGCCGGCTCAAGGTGCATGCCGCGGGGAAGGCATCAAAGTATACCAGGAGCCGTCTGCCCGTGGTCATCGCCTATCAGGAGCAACAGTCCACGCAGTCTCATGCACTCAAACGGGAGGCGTCGATCAAGAAGCTCACCCGGTGCCAGAAGGAGCAGATCATCGGAGTTCACCAGCGCAGATAACAGGTCAGTGGAGACTCTAGCAAGTACAGCTGAGAGCCGTCTTTTCGCTCAACAGGCAGGCAATCTATGTCGACCAATCGGTTGTTCCCACTTCGCAAGGTCCGCACCGCCATCGTCGGCCTCGGTTTCGGTGCTGAGTTTATGTTCATGCGGCGATGTCGCTGGCGGCCCTGAAGGCAGGCAAGCGCGTGATGTGCACCGTGCCGATGGCGACGAGCGTGGACGACTGCCGCAGGATCGTCGAGTTGTCGGAGACCACCGGGCTTCACTCTATGATGGCCGAGACGGTCGTCTACGCCCGCGAGTTTCTCTTCATCAAGCAATTGGCTGACCGGGGCGATCTCGGGCAAATTCAGTTTGTGCAGGCCAGCCACCAGCAAGACATGGACGGCTGGCCAAACTATTGGCCCGGCCTGCCACCGATGCACTATGCCACCCATTGCGTCGGTCCCTGCCTGGCACTCCAGCGGAAAGACGCCGCGGAGGTGAGCTGCTTCGGCTCAGGGCGGATTCGCGAGGACCTCATCGGCAACTATGGTTCTCCCTTTGCGATTGAGAGTGCCCA
>JBAXUW010000388.1:0-2315 GCA_037129495.1 Planctomycetota bacterium
GCGCTCACGCAGGCGCTTGCCCGTACCTCGGCCGCAGGCACACAGCCGGCCGCCTCGCCCCATGCGATGGACCCCGCGTCGCTCGACGCGTTCGTCGCGCTCGTGCGTGACAAGGCAGATGCCACACGCGGCGCGGCGATCTACGCGAGGGAGAATCTGAAGTGCGTCGCCTGCCACCGGATCGGGGATCAGGGCGGCCGAGTCGGTCCAAACCTCACCGCGATCGGAGCCTCGAGTCCGCTCGACTACGTCATCGATTCGCTGCTCTATCCCGCCAAGAACGTGAAGGAGGGCTACAACACCGTCGTCGTGCAGACCGACGACGGACAGGTGCTCACCGGAATCCAGGTCACGCGAAGCGATGCCGAACTGGTGCTCCGCGACGCCACGGGCAAGGAGGTCAAGATCCCCACGGACGACATCGACGAGGAGTCGGTCGGCACGTCGCTCATGCCCGCCGGACTCATCGACAGCCTCTCCCGCGAGGAACTCGCCGATCTGGTCCGTTACCTATCCGGCCTGGGTAAGTGAGCCTGCCGCCCGTTCCCACCTCGGATCCACACCATGTCTTCGATCAAACGCATCCTCGTCACCGGCGGCGCCGGCTTTCTCGGCAGCCATCTCTGCGACCGCCTCGTGGCGATGGGCCACGACGTGATCTGCGTCGACAACTTCTTCACGAGTCAGAAGTCGAACGTCGCCCACCTGCTCTCGCAGCCAAATTTCGAACTGCTGCGGCACGACATCATCCATCCGCTCTGGCTGGAAGTGGATGAGATTTACAACCTCGCCTGCCCTGCCTCCCCCGGCCATTACCAATACAACCCGATCAAAACGCTGAAAACGAGCGTGCTGGGGGCGATCAACGTGCTCGGCATGGCAAAACGCTGCCGGGCCAAGGTGCTGCAGGCCTCCACCAGCGAGGTCTATGGCGATCCGGAGGTGCATCCGCAACCGGAGAGCTACCGCGGCTCCGTCAACACGCTCGGTCCCCGCGCCTGCTACGACGAGGGGAAGCGGGCTGCGGAAACACTCTTCATGGACTACCACCGGGCCAACGGCGTGAATGTGCGGATCGTGCGCATCTTCAACACGTACGGCCCCCGGATGCACCCCTTTGATGGCCGCGTGGTGAGCACGTTCATCCGTCAGGCACTTGCGGGGGAACCGATCACGATCTTCGGCTCGGGCCACCAGACCCGCTCGTTCTGCTACCGTGACGATCTGGTGGAGGGGATCATCCGCATGATGAACGCCCCGGATGATTTTTCCGGGCCGGTGAACCTGGGAAATCCGGGAGAATTCACGATCCGCCAACTGGCCGAAAAAACGCTCGCCCTGACCGGCTCGAAATCAAAACTGGTGGAGAAGCCGCTGCCCGTCGACGACCCGGAGCGGCGCCGGCCCGATATCACACTGGCCAAGGCCCGCTTGGGCTGGGAGCCGACGATCGAACTTGAAGCAGGCCTCACGCGCACAATCGAGTGGTTTCACTCGGTGAACATCGCCGATTTCCGGGCCCCCACGCCCAACTACTAAAGCAACGGGAATTATGAAAAAACTTTTTTTGAGCCGCTTCCTGGTCATGAGTCTGCTCTGCGGCTATGCCGTTGGAGCGTGTGCGGTCTTTGGAGCGAGAACTGTTGCCGCTGCCGATGTCGACTACTTCACCGACAACGGCCTCGACAACGCCGTGGCCTCGATTCAGCACCCCAGCGCCGAGCAGTTCAACGGCACTACCTACATCGCCTATCAGGGGCCGCACGAAGACCCCTATGTCTGCGTCTACAACCATGCAAAAAAGCTCTGGCAGGGGCCCGTCAAGGCTGGTGTCAGTTGGCTGGGGCTGACGCCCGATCCCACCGATCGCAAAGAGATCGACAACCACGGCAAGCCCGCGCTCACCGTCGATTCCAAGGGCTACGTGCACCTCGTGTTCGGTGGCCATGGAGGTCTGGCCACTTTGGGCGAGAATCTCTACGGCACGCCCGGCAGCGGGCGACAGGTCCACGTTGTCAGCAAGAATCCGGAAGATATCTCGTCGTGGGAAGCGCTCGACAATATCGATCCCTTTGGCACGTACGACCAGTTTCTCAAAATGGCCAACGGAGATCTCTACCTCTTCTATCGTCACGGCTCGCATCGCAGCGACTGGGTGTATCAGAAGTCAACCGACGATGGCCGGACGTTCGCGCCACCGGTGAGCGTGCTCAAGCACAAGGCCCAGGAAAACGATCCCAACACCCACGATGCCTGGTATGCATGGTTTAACGCGGCCGACGGCAACACCATCACCGTTCAGTACATCTATCACC
>JBAXUW010000389.1:0-2302 GCA_037129495.1 Planctomycetota bacterium
CAGCCGAATCGGCTGGTCGTTGGCCTCGAAAACTGTTGAAGGGCCCAAAAGCCAGAGTTAATATTCGGTATCATCTGGAAAACTCTGCGGGTTGGGCAAAGCCTGCCGGAGGCGCCGCAGGAGTTTTCTTTGCCTCCCGTTGGCATCCACTCGCTCTCCCCTTGCACCACACCCAGACCGGATCCCATGAATACCCAGACCACGCCCCGCCGGATCGGCATCGGTTTTTTTGTCATCATCGTGCTGACGCTTCTGCTTGGGCTCTGGGCCATCTGGCAGATTCTGGCCATCAATCGCAATGTCGTGCAGTTAGCGGCCAATGCCGTGCCCTCCGTGGTCACGCTCAATAAGATCATTCAGTCCAATGCCACCGCAGCGCAGGCCGTGGTCAGCCTCATTGAAGCCATCGGCAACGGCAAGCAGGCCTCTTCTGAGGAGGCCAGCTTTATGTCAGCCAAGTCGAAGGGCGATGAGTTGATGGCGGAGTATGAGGGGCTGCTCTCCGACGCTGAAGACACCCGGCTTTTTAAGGATGCTAAATCGGCCCGAGCCTCGTATCTCACCGCAGTCCAGAAGGCGCTTGAACTGGCCCGCGAGCAAAACCAGGTGGAGTCGCTGGCAAGCTTGAAGGCGGAAGCCGAACCGGCGCTGAACGTCACCGTCGACCTATTCAATAAAGACATTGACTACAACATCATGCTCGCCACCAAAGAGACTGTGATGGCGAGCAGCAATGTCATGAAGAGCCTCTATACGATCATTCCGGCCCTGGCGTTGGCAACGTTGCTCGGCGGCCTGATCGGCTGGAGCACAGTGCAATCGACCAAAAAAGCTCTGGCTTCGATCAACGACCAGATCCAGGCCGGCATCGACAAGACAAACGACGCGTTGACGAGCATCTCCGATTCGCTCCAGCAGGGAGCCGATCAGACCGCATCCAGTTCGAACCAGCTATCGTCGGCAAGCCGGGCGCTGGCCACCGGCTGCAGCGAGCAGGGCGCCTCGGTCACTGAGACAAGCGCTTCGCTCGAGGAGATCTCGGCGATGATCCGCGCCACCGCAGACAATGCGTCGAAGGCTAAAGAATTCGCAGGTCAGGCCCGCTCGGCAGCCCTCACGGGCAAGCAGACGATGGCGGAGATGACCGTCGCCATGATGTCGATCGAAACGTCGAGCCTCGACATCTCGAAGATCGTGAAGAACATTGATGAGATTGCTTTTCAGACCAATATCCTGGCCCTGAATGCCGCGGTGGAGGCCGCCCGGGCTGGCGAAGCTGGTGCTGGCTTCGCTGTCGTCGCCGACGAGGTCCGCTCGCTCGCCCAACGCAGCGCCGCGGCTGCCAAGGAGACGGCTGACAAGATCGAGGCGGCCATCGCCAGCACAAAACGTGGTTCGAAGAGCTGTAGTAATGTAAGTGAGTCGCTGGAAGAGATCGTCAACAAGGTGACGGAGGCTGATGTGCTCGTCGCCGAAATTGCCTCAGCCGCCAAGGAGCAGGCCCAAGGCATCAAGCAGGTGGGTGTTGCCATGACTCAGATGGATAAGGTCACGCAGGGCAATGCGTCGAGCGCTGAGCAGACCTCGACTGCTGCCGAGCAGCTGAATAGCCAGGCCAAACTCCTGCAAGACAACGTCGAGCATCTGCAGTCGTTGATCGCCAGCACGTCTCAGTCGGGCAGCGACGAGCAGGCGATTGCCTCTTCGCGGCGGCCACGGGCGTCGGGGAAGCGGCCAGGGGCCACCGGCCAGCGTCAAGAGACGGCTGTTCGCGCACCGGCCGAACGCCGCCGGCCAGAGCCGCAATTGGTTCTGCCGGAGGAACGGACCTACCGTCCGGACGCCGACGATGGCAATTTCCGCAACTTTTAACAGCCAATGGCATCTCGAGGTCTCCCGCCTGGAGAGAATTGAGCTGAGTGGGCAGGGCGTTGCCCCGCAGAGGCGAGTTTTTCGAGCTTGCCGATGCCCCCGTGGAGGCGAGTTTTTAAACTTGCCGAAGAGGACAAGATGAAAATCTTATCCCACAGAAGAGGACAAGCTGGCAAGCTTGTCGCACCGATGAAAAAAGGGGCGGGGCCGGTGAACACTCCACGCAAACTTTCTGGCCCGCGGGTGGAGAGCTGCCTAGAATCATCGAGGGAGATGATTTATGGCTGCCTTACGATTGATTCCGACATGGGTCGTCGCTCTTGTGGTGGCGATCGCCCAGCTTTGCCCAGCGGCAGCGGTCGCAGCCTGCGAGAAGGGCTGCTGTTCCACTGCAGAAACTTCCTGCTGCGGAGCGAGTGTTTCCGGAACA
>JBAXUW010000039.1:0-19291 GCA_037129495.1 Planctomycetota bacterium
GTTTCCGCTCCCCCTGACGCTTCGGGAGAGGGGCGGGTGAGGGTGCACGGTGCCCCGTTTAATATGACCGGGCCAGCAGGCTGCGGCCGGCCACCGGCTTGCCTGTGACAATGCAGGTGCCGGGGTCGTCGTTCCCCTCGAGCGGGATGCACCGCACAGTCACCTTCAGCGGGTCAAACGTTTCCGCTACGGCTGGATCGTCGGCCACGTAGACGTGTGCAAAGCCACCCTGCACTGCCGACTCCTTTTCTGCCGGCCGCTGGAAAAACTCGACGGCTGCTGCCGTGCTCTCCAGCCGTACCGAATGCTGCTCGCGAAACGCCCGCGCCCGCTCAAACATCCCCTGCTGTACCTCGTCGAGCATGCCAGCCACACCCGCCACGAATTCCGCCAGTGGCATTGCCTGCCGCTCCCGCGGCCCTCGGTCGCGACGCGACACGCTCACGGCACTGGCCGCCAGATCCCGCGGGCCGATCTCCACGCGGAGCGGCACTCCCTGCTTTATATGCTGCCAGACCTTGTCGCCGCCGCGCATGTCGCGAGCGTCGATCCGGGTGCGAATCGGCCCGTCGGCAAACCGTAAGCCGGCGAGTTGGTTCTCAAGTTGCTGACAGCAGGCGAGCACAGCCGCACGTTCCTCGTCAGTGCGATGGATCGGCAGGAGCACGACCTGCGTCGGGGCGATTCGCGGGGGCAGGCACAGGCCGTCGTCGTCGGCGTGGGTCATGATCACCGCGCCAATGAGCCGGGTCGAAACACCCCACGATGTTGTCCAGCAGAATTCCTCGACGCCGCTGGAGTTAGAAAACTTGATGCCCTGCGCCTGGGCGAAATTCTGGCCAAGAAAGTGCGATGTGCCCGCCTGCAGGGCCTTGCCGTCCTGCATCATCGCTTCGATCGAAAATGTGTCGACCGCGCCGGGGAAACGCTCGCTCGCGGGCTTCGGACCCTTCACGACCGGCATTGCCAGATCCCGCTGAGCAAACGTGGCGTAGATGTCGAGCATGCGGAGCGTCTCTTCGATGGCCTCCTCGCGGGTGGCATGAGCCGTATGCCCCTCCTGCCAGAGAAATTCCGTCGTCCGCAGGAAGAGCCGCGGCCGCATTTCCCAGCGGACGACATTGGCCCACTGGTTGATGAGCACCGGGAGGTCGCGCCAGGACTGCACCCACTTGGCATACATCGCCCCGACGATCGTCTCACTTGTGGGCCGGACCACCAGCGGTTCCTCGAGTTTCCCCGTAGGGATGAGCTTGCCGTCGGGGCCGAGTTCGAGCCGGTGGTGGGTAACGACAGCGCACTCCTTCGCAAAGCCCTCGACATGCTTCGCCTCCTGCTCCAGGTAGGAGAGCGGGATGAAGAGTGGAAAGTAGGCGTTCTGGTGGCCGGTCGCTTTAAACATCCGATCGAGAATTCCCTGCATTTGCTCCCAGATGGCGTAGCCGTGTGGCTTGATCACCATGCAGCCGCGAACCGGTGACTGCTCGGCGAGGTCGGCCGCGCGGACAACCTGCTGATACCACTCGGGGTAGTCCTGACTGCGGGTGGGGGAAATGGCATGATCGGGCATAACGGGCTCCAGAGGCTCGTGAAGGGGAAAAAGTGGGCAGGGAACAGGCGCCGCGGATTGTAATCTTTCGGGCCGGTTTGGTAGCCGATCGTTTCGGCCGCTAGACTCTCAGGGTATTCTTCCCCAGCCCTTTCTGGCCCCGTCACTCGCCCGCATGCCAACTGCTCCATTCTCCGGCCGCGATGCCACCCCGCCTAGCGAACCGGCCATTGCCAAGGGGCAGTTTCGCCGTGGTGGCTCCGGCCGCAAGCGGGTCACTGAACTCACCGCCCAGGCGCAGGTCGATCAAGATTTTCTCGCCACGCGGAAGCAACTGCGGCCCAATCGCAACAGTCAGCTCTATCTGCAGGTGGAATTAGCCGATCGCAGCGGCTCGATCACCGGCCGCATGTGGAACGCCTCCGACGAAGACTTCGCGGCCTTCGATGAGGGAGACTTTGTGCGGGTCGAGGGGACCGTGCAACTCTATTTGGGGAACTTGCAGATCATCGTCACCGGCATTGGCCGGGTTGATCCCCGCGCGGTCGATGAAGCGGAGTTTCGTGTTCTCTCGACCGCCGACGTCGATCGGCTGGCAGCGGAGCTTGTGCAACTGCTGGGCACGATCGGTTCCCTGCCCCTCCGCGGCCTCGTGGATGAGTTGCTTGCCGACGCCGAGCTGATGGCCATCTTCAAACGCAGCCCCGCGGGCGTGAAGCAGCATCACGCACACGCCGGTGGACTCCTCGAGCACGTGGTCAACCTGCTCCATTTGGCCGATCGCATCGCGCCTCGCTATCCGGCAGTCGACCGCGACCTGTTGCTCATCGGCGTCTTTGTCCACGACATCGGGAAGACACTGGAACTCGAGAGCGAGCGTGGTTTCTCTTACACCGACGCCGGACAGTTGCTCGGACATGTGCTCCTCGGGCTCGAACTGGTGGACGAGAAGATTCAGGCCATCGAGGCCCGCACGGGCGAGGAGTTTGACGCGGAGACGGCCTTGCGGGTCAAGCACATGATCGCCAGCCATCACGGTGAGTATGCATTCGGTGCGCCGAAGCTCCCCATGACGCTGGAGGCGATTGCCCTCCACCATTTGGATCAGCTCGATGCCCAGATGGCGGGCACACTCAAGCTGATCCAAAACGAAGCCGCGCTCGATGGTGGCTGGACTCAATACCATGCCAACCTGGGCCGTAAGTTTTTCAAGGGACGCGCTTGAGGCCGCGGACCGGAAAGCCAGTGCAGATGTCCATGGGCCGTGCACGTCACTCTGATTCAGCGCCGACAGATCGTCCGAGCGGTAACCGCGGGGATGTCGTGGGCGTGTTCCGTCGGGCAGCGGGTGGATACGGATTCGTCCGACCCCTCGAGGCGGCTGCCGGCGACCGTTCGGGCGACTTCCATATCTCTGCCGTCGCCGCGCTCGACGCCGCCACGGGCGACACTGTCCGCGTGCGGGCCGCCCGGGGCCGTGATGTTCGGAGGCCGGGGCTCTCGGGTGAGATTGTGGAAGTGGTCAAGCGGCGCACGACCCGATTCGTAGGCGGCTATTTCGAGGCAGCAGGCAGCGGCTGGGCGCGGATCGACGGCACCAATTTCGCGCGGCCGGTGTCGGTCGGCGATCCGGGCGCCAAGGGGGTCTGCGAGCATGACAAGGTGGTCGTGGAGATGGTGCGGTTTCCGACGCACCTCCGTGACGGCGAAGGCGTGATCGTTGAAGTGCTGGGAGCCGCTGGCTCAGCCGGTGTCGACACGCTGATGATCATTCACGAGTTTGAGCTGCCGGGTCTGTTTCCTGAGGCCGCGCTCGACGAATCTCGGCGGCAGGCTGACCGCTTTCGGGACCAGATCGACTCCTTTGCGGAGCAGGTGCCCGCCGGTCGCCGCGATCTCACTGACCGCGTGGTGGTGACGATCGACCCCGTCGATGCCCGTGACTTCGACGACGCGATTTCGCTCGAGCGGATTGACCGTGGTCACTGGCTGCTCGGCGTGCACATTGCCGATGTCTCGTACTTTGTCGAGGAGGGATCGCCCCTCGATCAGGAGGCCCGCTGCCGCGGCACAAGCGTCTACCTGCCCGACCGCGTGATCCCGATGCTCCCCGAGATCGTGTCCAACAACCTTGCCAGCCTGCAGCCCGACCGCGTGCGGTATTCTCGGACGTGTTGGATCGAGTTTTCCGCCGAGGGCATCCCCGTGCATGCGGAGGAGGAACGGTCGGCGATCAAGAGCCGACGCCGGTTCACCTATGAGGAGGTCGACGTCTTCCTCGCCGATCCTGGCACGACTGGCGTGGAAATGACGGCCGAGGTGCGAGAACTGCTCGGCCGCATGCGCGACCTGGCGCGGATCCTGCGCAGTCGGCGGATGGCCCGCGGCGCGCTCGAGTTGTCGATGCCTGAGGTCAAGATTGACCTCGATCGTGACGGCCGCGTCAGCGGGGCGCACGTGGTCGAAAACACCGAAAGCCATCAGGTCATTGAGGAGTTCATGCTATCCGCCAACGAAGCGGTGGCCGGCCTGCTCGCCGCGGCGGGAGCCGGCTTCCTGCGGCGGATTCATCCGGCGCCCGACATGCGGAAGCTTCGGCAACTGACAGAGTTTGTCTCGGAACTGGGGTTCGAGGTCGACACGCTGGAAAGCCGCTTTGAGCTGCAGCGACTCTTGGACATGGCGCGGGGCCGTCCAGAGGAGCATGCCGTGCACTATGCGGTGCTCCGCAGCCTCTCGCGGGCCGCCTACGGGCCTCAGGAAGAGGGGCACTTCGCGCTGGCCAGCGACTGTTATTGCCACTACACTTCCCCGATCCGCCGCTATCCCGACCTCACCGTGCACCGCGCGCTTGAACTCCTCGCTCGTGGCCGCCGCGCGGCGGCCGAGGGCCTACCCCGTCTGGGCCTGGAATGCTCAGACCTTGAGCGTCGTGCTGAGGCTGCCGAGCGGGAACTCGTGAAGCTCAAGTTGCTCATCTTCATGAGCTCTCGAACGGGCACAGAGATGCCAGGAATTGTCACGGGAGTTGAGCCGTTTGGACTGTTCGTGCAGGGACTCGACCTCCCTGCCGAGGGGCTCGTGCCCCTTGAATCGCTGCCGGACGATGCCTATCGCTTCGAACGTACGAGCCACACACTCATCGGTCGTCGGGCGGGCAATTCGTTTCGACTAGGGGACAAGGTGCGGGTGAATGTGTTTCGTGTCGATCTCGACCGCCGCACCCTCGATTTTCGCCTTGTCGAGCACGGGGCCCGCGAGCGGCGTGGGCGGCCTCCGGTCCCGCCGAGCCGGAAGCCGGCGCGGGCCAAACTGGGAAAGAAGAGCAAAGGCCAGTCAAAAGTTCAGGCCAGGAGCAAGGCCCGCCGGAAGAAGTAATTCACCGCGCGGCTGGGGCTGGCGTCGCATCCCTGCGGCGGACTCGTGTGGGATAAGTTTTCTAACTTTTCCGCTTTGATCTTCTTCGGCAAGTTGGAAAAATCACCTCCACGGGAGCCGGCGGTTGGCGGCAGGTCGCGGCCTAGCTGGCGGGGTTTGCGGGGCGTTCATACAATCTAGAGCCGGTGAGTTACCGCCCCATTTGCGATTTCAGGAAGGCTTTCGTTTTTAATGCTGCTGAAGACACCGCTCTTTGATTGGCACGCAGCGCATGGCGGCCGAATGGTCGATTTCGCGGGCTGGCAGATGCCCGTCCAGTATGCGTCGATCGTCGAAGAGCATCTGGCCACGCGGCAGGCGGCGGGCCTATTCGATGTCTCGCACATGGGCCGCCTGACGATCTGCGGGAGCGGAGCAGAGGCGTGGCTGGAGTCGCTTTTGACGCGGCGGGTAGCCGGAATCCAGGTGGGCCGCGTCCGCTACACGCTCGTGACGAGCAATGCTGACGGCCGCGAGGTGGTGCTCGACGACGCCCTCGTCTCGCGGGATACAGATGCCCCCGATGGAGCACCTCGACTGGCGCTCGTCGTCAACGCCAGTAACCGCGACCGTGTGGTCGCCTGGCTGAAGAGCCAGTTACCGTCTACGGGCGTGTCGTTTGCAGACCGCACCTTCGAGACTGCGATGATCGCTATCCAGGGGCCGCTGGCAATCGACATTGTCGGCGGTCTTTGCAGTGCTGCCGACGCCGCGAATATCAGTCGCCTGGGCAACTACCAGGCGGGGTCAGCCATGGTCGCCGGCCATTCCGCGGCCGTGAGCCGCACTGGCTACACCGGCGAGGATGGTGTTGAACTCGTCGTTGCTGCCACGGCGGCGACTGCGGTCTGGGAGGCAATCCATGCTCAAGGAACCCCGCGGGGACTGCGAGCCTGCGGCCTCGGGGCCCGTGACACCCTCCGGCTTGAGGCCGGCATGCCGCTCTACGGCCACGAACTGCGGGAAGAGACCGATCCCTTTGCGATTGGGCTCGATGTGGCGGTGAACCTCCAGACTCTAAGCCTTGAGAGCCGGAGCTTTCCGGGGGCCGGTCACTATGCGGAACTTCGCCGGCAGGCAGCTGGTCGCGTGCGAATTGGCCTGCGGTTTGACTCCAAACGAAGTGCCCGCGAGGGGGATGCCGTCATGCAGGGCGACCGGATGGTAGGCGTCGTCACCAGTGGCAGTTTTGCCCCATTCCTAGGCACCGCCGTGGCGATGGCCATGGTGGACCGAGACATGGCTGCCCCCGGCACTATGCTCGATACAATCGTTCGCGAGACTCGGCAGTCGGCTCAAGTCACCACACTCCCCTTCTACCAGCGGGACCGGCGACGGAGCTGATGCGGTATGCTGCGCTGCGGCAGTGGCCGTGGAGCACTGCACGGCCACTCTTCTCGTTCCACTCGACAGTTAAAAGTCACCAGCGTTTCATTCCGGAGGAGCATTTCATGTCGGCTGATCTGAGGTTTGCGAAGACGCACGAATGGGTCCGTCCTGAAGCGGGCGGCGCAGCGACCGTGGGTATTTCGTCCTACGCCGTTTCGGCGCTCACCGATCTGGTGTTCATGCAGCTTCCCGCTGTCGGCAAGCGGGTGAAGGCGGGCGAGTCACTCGGCGAGATCGAGAGCGTTAAGGCGGTCAGCGATATCTACGCCCCCATCTCCGGTGAGATTGTGGAGGTCAACGTCACCCTCCCCGGCAGTCTGGAAACGCTCGGCAAGGACCCTTACGGCGCCGGCTGGATCGTGCGAATCAAACCCGATGATCCCGCGGAACTCGCGGGCCTACTCGATCAGCCGGCCTATGACGCTCTCGTGGCGAGCCAGCCTCACTGATCGGCTTCAATCGTGAACATGTTCACTGCCTGGTGGGACGAACCAGCCGACGGCCCCACCAACATGGCCGCCGATGAGGCACTCGCCGCCGAGGCGGAGCGGCGTGGCGGCCTGCTGATGCGGTTGTATGGCTGGTCGACAACGACCATCTCGTTGGGGGCTTTCCAGAAGATTGATGACGCCCGGTTGGTCGGTGACATTCGTGGCCGGCCACTCGTGCGGCGGCCCAGCGGCGGCGGCGCTATCGTCCATGGGAGCGATCTGACCTATGCCGCGGCCGTGCCCAAGAGCCATCCTTGGGGAGCGACGCCTCAGGTGCTCTACGATGCCCTGCACGCCGCTATGGCAGAGGCGCTCGCCGAGCGTGGTGTGGACGCCCGACCGTATCCCACCAGCGACCGGGCAGCAGACGAATCGCTCTTTTTTTGTTTCGACCGGCGTTCTCCCGGCGATCTGGTTGTGTTCCAGGGAGCGGATCGCGGAGTGGACTGGGCTGCCGCCGGCGTCACGACCGCCGGCAGCAAGGTGATGGGGAGCGCCCAGCGGCGACTCGCGGGGGTCGTGCTGCAGCACGGTAGCCTATTGCTCGACGGGAACGCCGCTGTGACCGGGTCAGCACGGCATCCGGCCATTCGCGAGCTCTTCGCCGCAACGCGGCTTACAACTCCGACGGAACTGGCCCACGCGTGGTTGCAGCGGATCGCCGCGGCACTCCAGGTAAAGCTCCAGGCAGAGGAGTCCCCCTTCGTGAGGGGACGCGAAGCAGAGGTTGCCGAATTCGCCCACCGATTTCGTGAGGACCGGTGGACGGCCCGCCGATGAGACATGAGGGAGAGCGAGCGTCTGCGTCTACCGGCTGATGCGGTCTGCCCGTCAGATCTGCCGCAGCATGGATTGGCACGGCGGCTCAAGAACGCTAAACTCTAGAGAGTGGTGGTTTGCCCGGGGTTTCCTTTCGATTTTTTCCGCCTCACTTCTTCAGTCTCGGGGTGCCGGTTTATGGTCGCGAAATTGATCGTTGCGTCGGGCAAGAGCGCAGGGCGATCGATCGCCTTCAAGCAGGGAAAGCTGCTGATCGGCCGCGCTGAGGATTGTGACGTTCGCCCGTTGGGCGAGGAGGTCAGCCGGCGGCACTGTGTCGTGCGGGTTGAGGGAGAGGCGATCACCGTTGAGGATCTCAAGAGCCGCAACGGCACCTACGTTCACGGCGAGCGAGTTTCTGCGGCCAAGGTAACGGTAGCGGACGGCGTGATCATTCGGGTGGGGCCGCTGGAGTTAAAGGTGAGTTGTGCGGCACCAGCACCGGCCCAAGTGGCCCAGCCGGCCCAGCCGGCCCAAGCGGACGATGTCTCCCGCTGGCTGATGGCTGATGACGAACCGGCGGGCATGTTTGATACGACTCAATCCGTCAAAGTGTCTTCATTGGAGCCTGTTACAGCGGTTTCAGCGACCGGTTCAGAGGAGTCTTCATCGATCAGTTCTGCCTTATCGGTGGGGCATCTGGCCGAGTCTGGCGATGATTCAGCCGCGACCATGGCCGGCAACTCCTCTGGGATTCAGGCGATCATCGCCGCCCGATCGAATCCCGTTGGTCTGCCGACGGAGTCTCGGGCCGCGAAGAGCACAAATTCGAAAGACGCCGCCGCCGAGGCGATCAAGAAATTCTTTGGCAAGCGGTAGACGGCGTCCTGTCATGGGTTCATGAGTTCATGGGTTCATGGGTTGGCCCACGCCGCGGGGGCCGGTAAAGCTCTGTCGAAGGCAAGAAGTATCCTGCTCCGTCGCGGGAAGTAGGGGATGTAACGGATGCGCCGGCGGGCAAATTTTTCTAGACGGTACAGCTTGCCCTGTCAGCGTGGCGCATACTTTCGTTAGTTATTCCCCATTCCCCCCACGCGACCCTCCCTCTCACGGAGCTTTCCAGATGACAACCACCGCCCTGCAGAAGGCCCCCCGCTCCGCCCGTCGTGCCGCAACCGCCGTTGCGGTTGTTGCCAGTCGCGCCAGCCGGCGGCGGCAGATCGACCCCGCCACCTGCGAACGCGACTATCGGCCCGAAGAGATCGAGTTTATGCAGGCTGTCGCTCACTACAAGCGGCAGAGCGGCCGCATGTTTCCGACCTGCAGTGAACTCCTCGAGGTGGTGCATTTGCTGGGCTACGTCAAGGTGGTCAAGGTGGTCAAGGGATTAGAAAGCGTTTAAAGCCGGCTGATTGGGGTTGTTGCAGAGGGCATCGCAAGGCTACGTTTCCGCCCCCGTCGGGGCCGCTCGGAACGCCCGGAAGGCCGGCGGGGCCGGAGGGCGAAGATGCCATCAACGCCCAGCAACCGCGGCCAGCGACGGTCCCTGTTTCGAACTGTGGAAGTCCGCTGCGCGGTGGCGGTGGGCGGTCTCCTCTGTCTTCTGGCCTGCGGCTGTGGGGGTCTGACCAGAAACGATAACGCCGACGGCGTGCAGTTGTATCAGCAGGGCAACTACCTGGGGGCGGTCAATCACTTCCAGCAGGCCCTTGCCAAACAGCCCGGAAACGCCGACTGCTTCTACAACCTCGGGGCCACCTACCACCAGCAGGCGAAGCTCTTTGGTCGCCCGGCAGACCTCCAGACTGCCGAGCAGTATTACCACCTCTGTCTGGCCCGGAATCCCAACCACGAGGCCTGCCAGCGCGGGCTGGCCGTGCTCATGGTCGAGGAAAACCGCCGGGACGAGGCGATGGCACAGCTCGAGCAGTGGGCCCAGCGGCAGCCTGGCAGTCCAAATCCACAGATCGAAATGGCGCGGCTGTGCCAGGAACACGGCGACTTGCGGGAGGCGGAAAATCACCTGATCGACAGCCTAGCGATCGACCCGAATAACTCCCGGGCCCTGGTGGCGCTGGGGCAGATCCGGGAAACAGAGGGAGAATTGTCGCAGGCACTGGCCAACTACAGCCGGGCGTTGGCCATCGATCCCAAGCAGCCAACCGTGGCGGCGCGGGCGGCAACGCTCTCAGCTGCCCAGTCGGGCGCAGCTCGGCTGGCAGCCATGCCCTCTGCTGCCCCGCCGGCGGTAAACGCTGGCTTCGGCAGCCCCCTGCCGCCGGGAAATGTGTCCCGTTGACCATGCCGCGGGCGGTTTCTATCCTGCCCTCTCGGCTGCCCGGCTCTCCGGCTCAGGGTGCCGACCCTCTCTTGATGCCGCCCGACGGTTCGAGGCCCCAGCCCCGAAACCCAGGGTTCGAGTTGTTCGAGGCCATGGAGAGGTGCGGGCCGGCCGGGATGGAGAACTTACCAGTGACAAACCGTATAGCCGGGTCGATAACCGAACGCGTTTACAACTTTTCGCCTGGTCCAGCGGTGCTGCCGCTGGAGGTTTTAGAGCAAGCAAGGGATGAAATGATCGCCCTGCCCGGGGTCGGCATCTCGGTGCTGGAGATCAGCCATCGCAGCCCGGCCTTCGACCGGATTCTTGCGGAGACGCTTCAAGACCTGAGGCAACTGCTGGGGATTGGCGACGACTACGAAGTGCTTCTCATGCAGGGGGGCGCAAGCCTCCAGTTTTCCATGGTGCCGATGAACCTCTTGCGGGGCCAACCGGCCGCCGCCGACTACATCGTGACGGGCACGTGGGGACAGACGGGCGTCCAGGAGGCCCGGCGGGAGGGCAAGGTCCATGTGGCATGGGACGGCAAGGCCACGGCGTACGACCGGCTACCGGCCGCCGGCGAAATTCAGCTCTCAGGCGCCCCGGCCTATGTGCATATCACGAGCAACGAGACGATCCAGGGGGTGCAGTGGAAGCATGATCCCGATATTGGCTCGGCCCCGCTCGTTTCCGATTCCTCGAGCGACTTCATGTCGCGGCCGATCGCCGTGGCGAAGCACGGTTTGATCTATGCGTGTGCGCAGAAAAACGCGGGCATCGCGGGTGTGACGGTGGTCATCATCCGCAAGGATCTGCTCGAGCGTTCGCGCGACGACCTGCCCACGATGCTCGACTACCGCACCTACGCCAAGAACGGCTCGCGGCCCAATACACCTCCCGTGTTTGCAATCTATGTGCTGGGGCTGGTCTGCCGCTGGCTCCGCGACACTGTCGGTGGCCTGGCGGTGATGGAGCGACACAATGCCACCAAGGCAAAGCTGCTCTATGATGCACTCGACTCCTCAGGCGGCTTCTACGCTGGCCACGCCCGATCGGAGTGCCGCTCTGCTATGAACGTCACCTTTCGCCTCCCAGATGAATCCCTCGAAAAGTTGTTTCTCAAGGGGGCCACTGAACGAAACCTCGTCGATTTGAAGGGGCATCGTTCCGTGGGGGGCATCCGGGCCAGTATTTACAATGCGATGCCGGTGGCGGGGGTCGAGTTGCTGCGGGACTATATGATGGAGTTTCGGGAGAGTCAGTGCAGCTAGCATCGTGTGGTCGGCTTGTGCGAGTATCTTGTCTGTTGGTCACGTCCTTTCGCGGAAACCTGAATCCATGCCCTCGATCATCGTGCTCGACACCCTGAGTCCAGACGGTCTCGCGCTCCTCGCCGCCGCGGCCGCCCAGGGGGTCACCTTTGAAGTGGCCACCGGACTTTCGGGAGCAGGCTTGGCCGAGGCGCTGGCCCGCCACGACGGCGCCATTTGCCGCAGTGGTGTGAAGATCACGGCCGACGCACTCGCGGGAAACCATCGTCTCAAGGCGATCGTGCGGGCGGGTGTCGGCACCGACAACATTGACAAGGAGGCGGCCACTCGGCAGGGCATCGTGGTGATGAACACACCCGCCGGCAACACCGTCAGCACCGCGGAGCATACGTTTGCGCTGATTCTGGCCCTCTCCCGTAACGTCGCCGCGGCCGATGCCAGCCTCCGTGACCACCGCTGGGAACGCAATAAATTTATGGGTGTGCAACTCGCCGGCAAGACGCTCGGAATCGTGGGGATGGGGCGGATCGGCCAGGCGGTAGCGAAGCGGGCGCAGGCCTTCGACATGCGGGTCATCGGGTTCGATCCGTTCCTGTCGGCCGACCGCGCAGCTGAGATGGGCATCGAACTGGTCGATACGGTTCGCAACATGTTGCCGGAAGTTGATTACTTGACCGTTCACACGCCGCTGACCGCCGACACAAAGCATCTGATCGGCATGGCTGAGCTGGCGATTGTGAAGCCGGGTGTGCGGCTGGTGAACTGCGCCCGCGGCGGGATCTACGACGAGCAGGCGCTGATTGCCGGTCTCAAAAGCGGCGTGATCAGTGGCGTAGCCCTCGACGTTTTTGAGAAGGAGCCCTGCACAGACAGCCCACTTTTTGAGATGCCGGGCGTGCTCGTCACGCCACATCTCGGTGCCAGTACAGAGGAGGCGCAGTCGCAGGTGGCCGTGGAGGGCGTTGGACTGCTCGTCGACTTTCTCTCCACCGGCTCGATCCGGCATTCAGTCAATTCAAGTCCCATCGATCCCGCGTCGCTGGAGAGTGTGCGGGGCTTTCTCGACCTCGCCTGGCGGCTGGGCGTGCTGGTGGCCCAGCTTGAGGAGGGCCATCCACGGTCTTGCTCGATCGCCTACCGCGGCGAGATCGCATCGCGAAATACGCGGCTCGTGACTGCCGCCTTTGCTGCGGGGCTGCTCGAATCAGCGCTCGAAGACGTCAACATTGTAAATTCTGAGGTGCTGCTGCGGGACAGGGGGATCGAACTGGTCGAGCAGAGTCGGAGCGATCCCGGGGCGTTCAGTTCAATCGTGGCGGTTGACCTGGTCGCCGGAGACCGTGTGCACCGCGCCGCGGGCACGCTCTTTGGCCACTCGATGCCGCGGCTTGTGCAGCTGGAGGGATACCGTCTGGAGGCCTATCTCGACGGCGTCCTATTGGTGTTCACCCATCAGGACATTCCGGGCATCATCGGCCGGGTCGGGAGTGCGTTTGGAGGGTTGGGTGTGAATATCGCCCAGATGACCGTCGGTCGATCAACGCCGGGCGGCGATGCCATCGGCGTGCTCAACCTCGATCAGGAGCCCTCTCCCGAGGCGGTGGCGGCGGTGCTGGCCTGCCACGGGGTGCGGTCGGTACGCGTGGTCAAACTACCGCCCGCCGGCCAACTCCCCTTCTGGTTGGCGGCCTCCTCGGCGGCGATTCGACGGTCGGCCGGGAAATAAGTTCTGGCTGTTGCGGCGAATCACTCTGTGAGGTTCGCTCGTACGATCCTATTTGCGACTCTGCTCGGGATTCTCCGCGGAATTCTCGGGATGCGCGGGTTCGGTTGGAAATGCGTATGGCCGATCCTCTCGCCAGCAGCGACCAATTCGACCGCTGGGGCCGATCTTATGACGGCCACATTCGACTGGACCCCGGCGGGAGCCAGCCACGCACAACGAGCGCGGGCGGTCTTGGCGAACGGCGGCTTTTCTAAGCTTGAATCCGCGCGGTTGGCCGGGCCCGAATTCCGCGGCGATCTGCCCTCGCCGCAGGGCTGCGAATTGTTACTGGCGATCGGCCTTGGTGAGCTGGCCAGGAACTCTATCCATGCCGATCCGTGGCGGCAGTCTCCGGCAGCTCTGGCGGCGCTTGCAAAGCGGTGGCGGGCCCGCGGTGACGAGACGCCCATGGGCCGGCTGCGCATTGAGTGTCTGCAAATGCAGGGGCTTCTGCCCGCCCTCGCCAGTCCCTGATGCGGTTGCTCGCTCTGGCTACAGTTCTGGCAACCGTTCTGGACACTGTAGGTTTGACGGCCGCGGCAGATCATCACAGAATACGGAAGCTACCCCACAATAGCGGCAGCGGTGGACCCTTCTGAATGAGAGGGTTGGTTCGCCCGCTCTCTGCTCACCCATCGTGAATCATCTATGGCTCAATCGCGTTTGCGCATGCTGGCCATCGTGCTAGCCGGGCTCCTTCACGGCGGCATTCGCAGTGCCACTGCTGCCGAGAAGCCGTCGGGGAATGCCAGGGATATTTCCACGGCCCGGCTGCTCGATGCGCTCGACGACCGACAGATGCCCGACGTCGTGCTCTGGGTGCTCGAGCGGGTGGAAAAAGACCCTGAGTCGGCCGCCGACTTTAAAAAAGAGGTGCCTTTTCGCCGGGCCGTAGCGCTGGTAGCCACCAGCCGTTTGGAAACAAATGCGGTTCGACGTGCGGAGATCTTCGATCGGGCCGGACTCGAGATCGAGGCTTTTTTAAAGGAGAGCCCGGAGGGCGAACGGGCCATCGAGGCCTATCTTCAAATGGGCAACCTGCTCATCGAACGCGGCCGTGTGAAGGTGGAAACGGCGAAGCGGCCCGGGGAGGACGTGAAGAAACTGTGGGCCGAGGCGATTCCCTTTTTCGACGCTGCCATCAAGGTTTTGGAGGGCCCCGACCGCAAGCCAGACGAAGAGATCCAGACCGTTGCCAACGCAGAGGATGCCGTGCTCAAGGAACTGCGGAGCGTGGACGACCAACTGAAGAGCCTTCGTGGCGATGACAGTGGCGAAAAGGCGGACGGCGGCAAGGAGGGGGGCAAGCCGGCTCCGAAAGCCAAGAAGCCCGTCAGAAAGCCAGGGTCCGCGCGGCGGATGGCCGAAGTGGAGGAGCGTCAGGACGAACTCCGTGGACAACTCCTTAAAACACGGCTGTTGATAGCGGCGTCCTATTACGAGAAATCGAGGGCGCTCCAGCCCACATCGGAGCCCTGGAAAATGGCGCTGGGCGAGTCTGCCAAGCGATACAAGGAACTCTATGAAAAATATCGGACCCGCGGGGCGGGCCTGTTTGCCCGCTACTACGAGGGCCGCAACTATGTCGCCCTCGGGGACCGTAAACAGGCTCTGGCTGCGCTGGCCGACATTCGGGCGCTCGACGGGGATGGCATCGTGCCCGGCCTGCGTGCCAAGGCAATCAACTCGTCGCTGGAGTGCTGGCTGGAAGACAAGAAATACGACGAATTCGACGAACGGCTGCAGAAACTTGCGCTGGCGCCACTCACGCCCGATCGGGTCGACAACGACTGGCTGGGCATGAAGTATCGCGCCGCCCTGCTGCTCGAGCGGCGGGCTGCGGCTCTCTCCGACAAGGAGAAGTCGAAGCGGGCACCGTTCCTCAAGGATGCCAAGCGGCTTGCTATGGAAGTGGCGAAGTTGAATAAGGATTTCTCCGCGGAGGCCAAGACGCTGCTGGTGGAGCTCGGTAAGCAGGTGCCTGATGAACTTGAAGGCCCCGCAGCCACATTTGAAGCGGGGATGGATGTGGCGCGGGTAGCACTCACGGCGATGCAGGCCCGGCAGGCTGCGGTCAAGCAGTTGGAACTGGCCAAAGACGCCAAAGACGCCGCCGCTCTCGAAGCGGCCCGAAAAGAACTCGCTGTTGAGCGATCGAAGGTGATTGCCAGCCTGCGGAGAGCGATGCCGCTGGCGGGCCCCGATGATCTCGAGGGCCTGAATCAGGCCCGCTACTTAATGACCTACATGTTGTATGAAGATCAGCGGCTCCACGATGCTGCCGCACTTGGCGATTTTTTAGTCGAGCGTTATCCGAATGCGAAGGGGAGCCAGCAGGCGGCCCGCATCGCGATGGCCAGCTGGCAGCAGTTGCAAAAACAGTCAGTGGCGGCGTGGGCAGACGAGGCGGAACGCCAGTGCGTGGAGACTGCGGGCGTGATCATGCGGACCTGGCCTAACCGGCCGGAGGCTGCCGATGCGGCGTTGATCGCCATTGCCGCAGCGACCCAGGCCCGGGATCCCGACCGAATTCTGGCGATTCTGGGGCAGGTGCCGGTGACTTCGCCGCGGCGGGCGGAGGTGCAACTGCGGGCTGGAGGGGCGCTGTGGCGCGAGGTGCAGGAGAAGTCGCGGTTGGAGGAGGCGGCGCGACCGCCGGCTGCGATGCTTGCCGGCTGGAAGGCGCAGGCTACTGAGTCGCTTGATGAAGGGCTGGCAGCGCCGGTTGGCGTAGCCGTCGGTCCCGTCCAGGTAGCTGCCGCTCTTGCCCGGTCGCAGATCGCGATGGAAGACGGCGACAACGCCCGCGTGGCCACCCTTCTTGAGCATCCCGGCTACGGCCCCTGGACGGTGCTGAGCGGCACTGACAAGCAGTTCACGCACGGCCCACTGGCCACCGCTACGGCCACGGCGTCACTCCGGTATTTCATCGAGACCGAGCAGAGCGAAAAGGCCGTGCTGGCGATGAAGAAACTTGACGAACTCGCCGGTGCGGCGGGGGCTGAGGCCTCCGCCAAGCTCACTGCGATGTATCAGTCGATGGGCCGCGACCTGCAGGCACAATTGCTGAGCCTCGCATCAGGACCAAACGCCGGCACGCCGCAGGCGAAGGCGAGAGCGGCCGCCATCTTGGCGGGGTTTGAGAAGTTTCTGGAAGGCGTGGCCAAGGATCCGAAGCTGTCTTCTCAGATGTGGGCGGCGACGACCTATCTCAATCTCGGTTCCGGCGAGGGCACGGGCGCAGCTGTGCCAACGGCCAAGGCGGAAGGGTATCTTGACCGGGCCGCGTCGATCTATGAGGGACTGTTGGTCAGAGGAGGAGATGACATTTCCAAGTTTGAGCCCTCCATCCGACTGAAAATGGCGAACGTCTACCGCGAACGTGAGAAGTGGGACGACGCCCAGAAACACATCGACTGGATTCTGGCCGACAAAAAGCGGCAAAACACGCTCGATTTCCAGATTCAGGCGGCGGAACTGTCGCAGGCCGCTGCTGCCAAACTGACCGACAAAACAAAGCAGGCGAGCTACTACGCTCAGGCCATCAGCGGCTACAAGCGGCAGGGCGGGGCTGGCGAGATTTGGGGCTGGGGCTGGGCCGTCATTTCAAACCGACTGGAGCAGCAGGCCTTTGCCGGGTCTGATGAGAAGGCGCTTGAGTCTCGGCGGAAATTCTTTACCGCTCGCCTCAATGTTGTGAAGTGTCGGATGGCGAAGGCGGAGGCTGTGCCGCAGGATCGGGAGCGGGAACTCCAGAAGGCCTATGACTACGTGGACTTCACTTACAAGACGCATCCAGAGTTAGGTGGTCTCGACACCCGAAAACAGTTCGACAAACTACTCAAAGAGATCGAAAAACGACAGAACAAGTCGCCGCAGGGAGTCGACGGATTAAAGCAGGCTGCCGCCGCGGCTGGCTGATGGACATCCGAAACAGTGGCCCTCGCATCATCACTACCAGCCAGCAGCAACACGAACACCAATCAGGTACCCACGGACTCCTTATGAGCATGATGAGCATGACCGAAAAGATGAATACTGGTGCAAGCGGAGGCGGTGGCTGGAGTCAGCCGGTTCTCCAGCCGGTTCTCCAGCCGGTTCTCCAGCCGGTTCTCCAGCCGGTTCTCCAGGCCTGTCTGCTGGCGGGGGTGGCCGTGCTCGCCGCACTGGCGTCCGCAACGGCCTGGGGGCAGTCCAACGACCGGGTTATTATTATCGTGGGCCCGAGCCTCTCCGGAAAAATTGTTTCCGTATCGCCCGCTGGCCTCGAAATTGAAGATGCCAGCGGTCAGGCGCAGAAGATCGCGATCGAAACCGTTCGTGAGGCGCAGTTTGGTGAGGAGCCGCAGTCGCTCAAGAATGCCCGCTCCATGCTCCTGCGAGGCCGTGGTGCTGACGCCACAGACGAGGTAGGCAAGCTCGAGGCTGCCGAACTCGAGGGCGCCGATCCGCTCGTGCTGGCTGAGGTTGATTACGTGCGAGCGGGGGCCGCGGGGCAGGTCGTTCTCGATGCCGGCGGCGACCTCTCTGCGGCGGCGAAGGCGGTTGCCGAGTATCTCGCCAAGCATCCTAAGAGCCACCATTTTTTCCAGATGCAGGAGCTGCTCGGAGACATTCATGCGCGGGCCAACCGGCCTGAGGATGCGCTTGTTGCCTATCAGCAACTCGATAGCGGCCCCCCTGCCCTGAAGGTGCGGGCCGCCGCTGCCAAGGCGGCCATGCTGCTCGCTCAGGGGAAGGCCGACTTAGCGCTCGCGGAGTATGACGCGGCCATCAAATTGGCGAGCAGCGATAAGGCCAGTGAGCCGCAGAAGCGACTGGCCGAACTGGGCAAGGCCCGCTGCCTGTCGCTCCAGGGCAAGCCCGACGCGGCCGTTGCGAGTGTGCTTCAGATCATCAAGGATTCCGAGCCTGAGGATAAGGAGCTCCTCGGGCGGGCTTACAATATTCTCGGCGTTGCCTACCGGGCCATGGGTGGCAAGGAGCAGGATGCCCTCATCCAGTTTCTTACCGTCGATCTGGTCTACAATACCCGGCCCGACAGCCATGCCGAGGCCCTTTTCAATCTCGGCGAACTCTGGGACAAGGGCAGCAATCCGGAGCGGGCCCGCGAGGCCCGGCAGAATCTCAAGGCGGCCTATCCGGCGAGTCCGTGGGCTGCCAAGCTGGAGGGTTCCAAGTCGTAGGCGGTCACGGATGTGGCGGGTTTGGAGAATGGCGCTTTGCAGTCCGGAGGGGTGCGAGGCTACTCTGTGTCAGTTCAGCGTCACTTTGTGGAGAAATTTTTATGCAGTGCGGCATTACCATCGCTGGAGAGCAGCGACGGCGAGGCATCTTTTTCGGTAGCCTGAGGGTCGGGCCGGCGGCCAGTCCTGCGATCAGTTCTGCGACCAGACCTGTGGCCGCATGGGTTCGCTGCCTGCTTCTCATGGTCTCACTGGTCCCTTCGGGGGCAGCCATGATCCTGCCGGGGGCCGCGGTCCTCGCGCCGACGGTCGTCTTTCAAGCGACGGCAGTCGCCCAAGAGGAAGACGCCGGTGATGCGGCCGCCGAGGGGGCAGAGCCCGAGGGGGCGGAGCCCGAGGGCGAGAATCTGCTCGTCTTCTACTACAAAGCGCTCGGTCTACGGTATGTCGTCATCTTTTTAGCGTTGTCATTCGGGCTGGTGGCTCTGCTCGTGATGTGTTTCATGCAGATCCGTCGCCCGGTGCTGATGCCACCGGGGCTGATCCAGAATTTTGAGGCGCATCTGGAAGCCAAGGAGTATCAGCAGGCCTACGAACTGGCGAAGACGGACGATTCCTATCTCGGGCACGTGCTCGCCGCTGGCATGGGCAAACTGCAGTCGGGCTACGGGCCCGCGGTCGAGGCGATGCAAGAAGCGGAAGGCGAGCAGGCAATGAAGCTTGAGCACAAGATCAGCTATGTCTCGCTTGTGGGCGCACTCGCGCCGATGTTTGGGCTGCTCGGCACGGTCGATGGAATGGTCGGGGCATTCATGGTGATCGCCAAGTCGTCTACTGCCCCGAAGCCCTCAGAGTTGGCGATCGGCATCTCGCAGGCCCTCATTACGACGCTCATCGGTCTCTGGTTGGCCATCCCGGCCATCGCCTGCTTTGCCCTCTTCAAGAACTGGCTGCAGACGCTGGGCGGCGACGTTGATAGTGAGGCGATGCGACTCATGTCGAGATTCCAAACCATGGGCAAGAAGTAAGCCGCAAGAAGTGAGTCGGCGAAACCGGAGCAAACCATGGCCAAGCGATCCAGCGGAGTGTCGAGCACCGACATCGACATGACGCCGATGATCGACATGACGTTTCAACTGAT
>JBAXUW010000390.1:0-2277 GCA_037129495.1 Planctomycetota bacterium
GGTGGAGCAGAAGGCCGGCATCGCCGTCGGCGGCAAGGAGGGGGGGGCGATCACGCTCGACGGCCGGCTCGAGATCGCGACGCTCGTGAACCCTAACAAGCCGGACGTCAAGCTCGGCGGTCGCACGTTCACGATCCTCGCCCGCGCTCCGGGGGGCCCGGCGATCACGGGGAAGTTTGCGAGCCAAAGCGACGACATCGCGAAGATCGATTACTCCGACGACGCCGTGACGATCACGCTCGTGGAAAACCCCAAGGCCAAGCCCGTCGCGGAGCCCGCTGCCGCCGAGCCCGTGGCATTCGCCGAAGCCCCGCGGCTCGATACGGCGGGCCTGATCGCGGTCCAGAAGCGGCCGGCCGGCTGGATCAAGGATCGAACCACCTGGCGGAACCATCTGCCGGTAGAGTCGAACGGCTCGACGCCGGACGGCCGAGAGTTCGCTGGCATCGCCGACCTGCGGAAACGGCTCGCTGAAGACCCGTCGCAACTGGCCTACGGCGTCGGTAGCCACCTGGTCACCTACGCCACCGGCATGAGGCCGATCGGCGTCGACGCCCTCGCCGTCGAGAAGATCGCCGCCGAGTCCAAGGCAGATGCCTACGGCTTCCGCTCAATCGTCCACGCCGTCATCCAAAGCGACCTGTTCCGAAACAAATAAGAAAGGTGCCAGCCACCACACCCCGGCGATCGACAGCCCGCTGAACAAAAGTGTTATGCAAGCCCGAAGCGAAAGCGAGGGACGGCATGACCCAAGAACAAGAACAAGTTTCCTTCGCTCGCGCTTCAAGCTTGCATGGGAGGCTTGGTGGTCGGCACCTTTTACCCTGGAGGATCGAATCCATGACTTCTTTCTACGAACACCACACGCCATCCCGCCGCCAGTTCCTCCGCGTGGGCTCGAGCCTCCTGGCCCTTCCGTGGCTCGAAAGCCTTGCCGGCGCGGCCGCCGCTACCGGTAGTCCCCGGCGATTGGTCGCCATCTGCAACAACTTCGGCTTTCTCGGGTCGGCCTTCTTTCCGACCGAAGCCGGCGAGAACTACAAGCCGAGTGAATACCTTTCCATCCTCGACGATCTTCGTAGCAAGTTCACCGTCTTCTCCGGCATCTCGCATCCCGACATCGGCGGTGACCACGCCTCCGAAAGCTGCTTTCTCACGAGCGCCAAGCGGCCCACGGCCCCCGGCTTCCGCAACAGCGTGTCGCTCGACTTCCTCGCCTCCCGGCACGTGGCCGGCGCGACGCGGTTTCCGCTCCTGAGCCTCTCGACGGTCGACGGAGGTCTCACCTACACGTCGACGGGAGCCGGGGTTCCCCCGCTCACCACGCCATCGGACATCTTCACGAAAATGTTCGTGACGGGCACCCCGCAGCAGATGCAGACCGAGATCGAGCGGCTCAAGCGGGGCCGCAGCGTGCTCGACCGGATGGAGGAGCGGTTCGGTGACCTCAGCCGGACGCTCTCGGAACGGGACCGGCAGCAGGTGGCCGACTACACGGAGGCCGTCCGCGAACTCGAGAAGCAGGTGCAGTCGGACGAGGGCTGGGCGGCCCGGCCCAAGCCGACGATCGACGCGAAGCCCCCGACGGATTCCAAGGAACGGGGTGACATCGTGGGCCGCTCCAAGCTGATGTTCAACATCATCAAGCTCGCCCTCCAGACCGACTCCACCCGCGTGATCTCGCTGGCGATCCGCGGCCAGGACATCCGCCCGCCGATCGAGGGCGTCAGCGACGACCATCACAACGTCAGCCACCACGGCAACGATCCCAAGAAGATCGAACAGCTCAAGATCATCGAGAAGGAGGAGATGAAGGCGCTCAAAGAATTCCTCGCCGATCTCGACGCCACCCCCGACGGCTCCGGCAGCCTGCTCGATTCCACGCAGGTGCTTGTGGGCAGCAATCTCGGCAGCGCCGCGTGGCACGACACCTCCAACCTGCCGGTGATCCTCGCCGGCGGCGGCTGGAAGCACGGACGCCACGTGGCAGGGGATCCGAAGAACAACACGCCGCTGGGCAAGCTCTTCGTCTCGATGCTCCAGCGTTTCGGCGTCGAGACCGACGCCTTCGGCTCCGGCCAATCCACGATCAACGGCCTCGTATGACGGCGTGAGCCGACGCCTCGGTAGGCTTGAACGCTGGAGAACTCGGAATGAACGTCCTCAGGGCTGACGGCGGACGGGGCTGGTGGCCCGTCGTTGCGCTGCTCGTCGTGGTCGCCGGAGCCCTCGCGGCCGGGCCGGCTGCCAAGCCTGCCGCACCACCACCACCGAATC
>JBAXUW010000391.1:0-2262 GCA_037129495.1 Planctomycetota bacterium
GGTCTTCGGCTGTGGTGGGCGATCGCTATGACGGTGATTCGATTTCCTTCGTGCTGGAAGATGATGCGGTACGGAAACCGCTTCATGCGTGCCTGCCGAAAAACATCGTCCAGATGGGCAAACCTCTCCGGATCGAGTGCGATACGATCAAGAGAGGCTTGTACCTCTTCAATGAAGTGTTTCGCAGCGGAGTCGCTTCTTGCAGAGTATTAGTCGAGGGCGGCATCAAAGTCTGCCCTCGAGCCAGCGAGAAATTCAACTTCCGTCATCATTCGTCCCGATTTGTCTGCGGAGCCTTGCAGAGCCCTTCCAAGGCCTCGCGCCGAACGACTTCCCAGGGAATGGTCGTCGCCGTGCCGGCAGAAAGTTCGGCCGATCGACGTCGGATCTCAGCCATCCACTCATCCGACAACGGTGGCAGCGCGTCATCTGGAAACGTGTCCCAGAGGGCATCGATCAACTCAAGCCGATCCGCGACCGGAAGTTGTGCCGCATCAGCGAGCAGCGCGTCGATAGTGCTCATAGTGCCAACCTGCGTGATTTTCGGGGAGTATGCAACCGTACACTTTGAGTGTCAACGTGTCACCTTCGGCATTCTTTCATATTGGGGATGAAAAGGGGACGCAGCTCGTTTTCTGACGCCCAGGTGCCCTACTTCGTCTGGGTCTCAATCGCCACGGTGCTGCAGTTCTCGATCCCGTGGATGAATCGAGCCTTGGGCTGAAGTCGTTCTTCATGCTCCATCGGTATGCTACAGGGAGGAGAAATCTCAATGTTGCTTTTCGCAGAATTCGTGTTTGAGTCTTTTCCAGGAGGCGGTCCCATCAGCGTCGTTCGTGACGGCGTCGGCCTAGGCGCGGTGATCGCCGTGGTCTGTTCCTGGCAGCGGAACCGGTCGATCCTGTGGGCCGTCCTGGCGGGCATCCTCAGCTGGTTCTACGTCATCTATTTTGCGATCACACGACGGCCAGATGAGACTCGCTACGGTTGAGCGGAATGCAATGCCTTTCGACGGCGGCAACCGCTACCGCCCTTCCACGAGAGCCTCCCAGAACTCCTCCGGGCCGGACACCGAGTTGTGATCGGTGCCATCGATCACCCGGAGCGTTGCCACACCCGGCTGAAACGCCTCGAAGAGCTGTCTGGTGTCGCTCATCGGCACGATCTCGTCGTGCGACGCCGCGACGATAAGCGTCGGACAGGTGACGCGGGACGCGTACCGCCACGAGTGCCAGGGATCGCGAAGGAGCAGCCTCATGGGCAGAAACGGGGCGACACGGCTCGCGATGGCAAGAATGCTCTCGAAGGGCGCGACCAGCACGAGTCGGGAGATATCTCCCTCGGCGGCCAGTTGGATGGCGAGACTGCTTCCGAGGCTGCGGCCGACGGCTATCACATCGGAATGCTGGCCGTGCACCATTTGCCAGAGTGCTCGGGCGTCATTACGCATCGCCGCCTCAGCCGGGTGGCCGGTGCTGCCGCTGTAGCCCCGGTAGTGGGGGGCATAGATGGCACGGTCGGGAAACATGGCTGCCAGTTCCGGTACCGTGGAAGCCACGTCTTCCGCGTTGCCGCCGAAGTAGATGAGCGCCTTCGGGCCATCGAACTGGCGGGTGGATAACCGCAGGCGGGCATCGGGCACCTCGAGCACATCCGACGCGTTGTGCGTCGGATGTGCTGGCGTGGGCATGTAGAGGAACGACCGCTGGAAGACGAAGAAGAAAAGGCAGATCGACGCGTAGAGGCCCACGGCAATCATTAGGATGGTCCAGAGCATGCGGCGAACTCTCATAGCGAAGTGAGGAACTGTTGGATCGCGACTCTGGACGGAGTCGTGTGAGAAAAAAGGAGGAGTATGATGGAAAAAGATCTTTTCCCATGCCTGAAGGTGCTGCCCACAGACTACGACGCCTACGGCGGCGAGGTGAAACGCTGGGCCGATCCGGAACTCGACTACCCAGACTGCTCCAGTGGATGCAGGTTCTTTGTGCCGCTGACAGAGCCATACACATATGACTGGGGCGTGTGTGCGAAGCCTGGATCACCGCGGGCTGGAATGCTTACGTGGGAGCACCAAGCCGGGTTTGCATGCTACGAGGCAGAAGAGAGCGGCACCGGTACGTGAAGGTTGACGGTAAAGAGAGGATCGTGAAAAGCGGATGCAGCTCTACCGGTCATCTGCCATCAGCAGCTCCCGAAGGATGACTGCATCGGCGTGATTGATTGCCAAGCACCGAATCGTGGCACGGCCGGTAGGAGTGT
>JBAXUW010000392.1:0-2230 GCA_037129495.1 Planctomycetota bacterium
GAAAGCTGATCAGACTGCTGGAAAACGCTGTCGCAATGGCTGTGTAAACTGCAAACGCGGAGGCTAGCGCATGTCGGTGGCGGCGAAATGCAGATAGATCGACGCGGTCTTCGGGGATCTCCATGACGCCGCCTGCCGCGAACTGCTGCAGTCGTCGCTGCCATGCCGCGGACTTCCGCGGGTCTATTGGTCGAGCCATGAGTCGCCTCCTTGAAAACGGGTTGAAAAGTGTCAACCCGCGAGGCTATCAGGGCGGTCAAGAGTGGTTGTTGTGGGCGCTCACGCCTGCTAAACTTCAAGCAGTAGCATACGGTGGCCGGCTGTTGGCTATTCCATGGTCGGCCGAATGCATACGCTAGCGGGCTGCAACGGGGTTTTTCTCCATCAGGCAACCAACACATGCCCAAGAACAACGAATTCCACCGCGGTCTCATGAAGACCGCGGGTATACCGGACTACAAATCGATCCCAACGCAGGCTGCATGGAATGGTGACATCAACGGTACGATCAATACGATAAAGCATCGCCTTAACAGGTTTCAGCAAGAACTCGCTTAGTCGCAGCCTGGCGTTGCGCCGATCCCATTGGTGAGCTATTCACGGGACGCGGGCGACTTAACCAAGTTGACAGTCGTCGAAGCAGCGATCAATCGTTACCACGTCGGTGCAGGGCACGTAGGTGAACCCAACAACCAGCTCGCACAGTCCATTCTTGGCTCCCTGCTCGTCGACATCTACACCGTGACGGGCCAGTTCATGAGGAGCATCACGCGGAACGAGCAATTGCGCACCGACCTCGACTGCGCCCTATTTCCGCTGTATCGGTCCCTCCATTTTGCAGCCGCAGATGCCTTTGGAAAAGTCTTCGGCATCAACGGTGCGGAGATCGACGTGTATCTCCGAAATCAACTCATCTTCATGTCGACCCATGGTGTCGGAGTCGACACATACGTCGGAAAAAAAATGTTTACGGATGCCAGCGGGCAAAAGACATCGCGACTCGCCTATATCAGCGACGAGGAGGCATTGGCGTTCCAACTGCAAGTAGAAGACGGCAAGCTCATGATCCTCAATGGGCCCGGCCAACTTGACCCGTTCGATTGCTCCGGGCCGGCGTACCAGGACATCACACCCGGCGTAGCAACGGGCAACCCCGCCCGTAGAGGAGACGAGAAAAACTGGGCGAAGGGGGTCGCCGGGTTTGCGATGGGGCTGAATCGGAATATCTATGCCCGTATTCATTCCAACTACGCCGCAGCCAAGGGCTCCTTCTATCACTCGTGCTATCTGGAAGGCCGTGAGGTTCTCTGCACGGGTTGCATTACGGTCGTCGATGGCCAGCTCACATACATCAACAACTGGAGCGGCCACTACCAGCCGAGCCAGCAACAACTGTTGCTGGCGGTGCAGGCGCTTCAGGCCCGGGGCGTGGATCTCTCCCAAACGAAGGTGGAATGCCAGCAGGCCGATAGAACTTCTACGACTACTTCGGCTGAAAAGTTCCTGAGGAGCGTCGGCGCGCTCGGGGGGGATTTCGACGGCTTCTCGAAGGGGCGTTTCGTGGCGACGGCCGGTAAGGTCAGAAAGGCTCTGAACGACTACGAGGAGCGGTCGAACAAATGGTGGTCCGCTCCCAGCCAAAAGTCAAAGGGTATTCTCACGCACCTGAAGCGTATCCGTGATGATGAAACCCTGGTCCGGGAGGTACGGTTCCTGCTGGGAGAAAAGATGGGGAAAAAAAAGGACTATCAGCCCGAATCTCCGCTGAAGACGTCGAAGAACAACCGATTCAGCCAGGACGACAAGAGCCAACTCCGCGATATGCTCGATGAGGCAATGGCCGACCTCGAGCGGTACTAGTTGGCTGTGGAAAAACCCTCCATGGGCTTTTTCCACAAAGGCGAGCGTCACAAAAGCCAAGGTTTTCAACGTCCGTGGCGGTCGCATGAAGGCGAGGCAGACTTTATTCACGGCCTGTTAGAGCACACCGCCACCTGATCCCCACGTGACCCGAAGTGGACATGCGTGGCCTGCGTCCAGGCCTCAGGCGTGAAGATGCCACCCGCGCCGATCACGATGCCCGCGCTCGGCGTCGCTCAGTTCCCACCACGGACTCAAGTCAAACACGCCGCCGGGCACCGGGTCGATGGCGAAGATGTTGCATCGCACCCGCGGCATGGCATGGGCAATCACGTGGGCGATCATGTGGCAGGTCACCGCACCTCGACTA
>JBAXUW010000393.1:0-2224 GCA_037129495.1 Planctomycetota bacterium
GTGAAGACCGGGATGCCCGCCGCGTTGGCCTCGCGGATCACCGGCACGATCGACTTCGAGTCGCAGGGGGAGAGCACGATGGCCGCCGCCTTCTTGACGATGAAATCCTTGATCTGGTTGCCCTGCCGTGCCACGTCCTTGTCGGCGCTGACCACGGTGGCCTGAAAGCCCTGCTTTGCCGCCTCGGCGGCGATCGCGTCGCCGATCACTTTGAAGAACGGGTTATCGAGCGCGAGCAGCGAGACGCAGATCGTGCCTCGCGACGTGGCGGTGGGCTTCGGTGTGTCTGCGGATCGCCCGCAACCGAGGAACAGCCCGCATGCGGCCAGCATGACGCAGGCTCTGAGCCGCATCCGGGTAATCATTGTTCAGTCCCTCTTCGCTTTGCTGAGCACGCTAGCATGCCGCACCGGTACTTTCACGGTCGCCCCTGATTCTGCCGCGAGAGTGATCTGATTCGGCGTCGAACAGGGACAGCCAGGAACGCTACGAGGATAAGTCGATGCGTCAGCACGGACCGGCTCCTCCGGCCTGCGTCACTCGGCGGGCTTGTAGATCGACCGCATCTTCCACGCCTTCACGCGGGCCGTGCTGTCGCCACCGCGCGAAAACAGTCCGATCCGCAGCCGCTCCGGGGTCGACTCATGCCATGCAACCGCTGCCTGCCGGTCGTTGGCGAACACCTCCACCATGTTTTTGTCGATGAAGATCCGCATCGTGAGATCCTCGCCCTCGGCCAGTTCGAACGGCGGCTCGATGTAGTCCACCGTCAGAGACTGGCGTCCGGCACCGTGGCCGATCTCGATGCCGTTCTTTCCAGTGTCGTCGCAGAAGAGCGTCACGCCGTATTCCTTGGCCTGCGGCTTACCCTTGGGATTGGAAAACACGACCTCCAGTTCGAGCGTGTCGCCCGCGATTGCATCGAGCACCTGCACGCCATCACCCTTGACGGTCACTTCCCCCGTCGTCATCTCGTCGTGCCTCAGGGCCTCCAGTTCGCGGAGCGGCCGTATTTTCAGGGAACCGTCCTCGGCCAGACTCAGTTCCCGGGGCAGGCTCTGGATGCCATCCTGGCAGACGGCTCGATTCAAAAGCGACGGAAAATCCTGCTTGCGATCGACCTTTTGCATTCCGATGTGCTGGGGCGTGCACCACGACCAGGCCACGCGACGGCCGTCGGCAGTCTCAAGCGACTCAGGCGCAAAGAAATCCCAGCGGGCCCAATTGAGCAGGGCATGTCGCTCCGGGCGATACTTTCCTTCCCGAAAATCACCGATGTAGTAACGGGCGCCGAGCGCATGGCTGATGCAGAGAAGCATCCACTTGTCGCCCAGCTTGAACATGTTGGCGCAGGAGACGTCTTCACCGCGGCCGACACCGAGCTTGTCCCACGGCGTCTGCTCATGAAAGAGCGGCCCGAGGAGCCGCCATTCCTTCATGTCGGGCGACGTGAAGAGCGGAGGATCGCCGCCGCCCGAGAGCGCGTAATAGGCGTCGTTCATCACCCAGCAGTCGGGGTCCCAGTGCCGCATCTTCGCCGGTTCGCCTGATGCGTCCTTCACCTCCACGGCCATCGGCTTCGACCAGGTGTCGAGGCTGTCGTCGAGGCCGAGCATGATCCAGTTTTTGTTCGAGCCCTGACCGTGGTAGATCATCGCCGGCTGGCCATCCTTCGTGAAGAATCCCGTGCCGCTGAACATGCCGTGGCCGGTGAACCCGGGCTCGACTACGGTGGGATGCCATTTCCAGTGCACCATGTCGGGGCTCGAAACGTGGGCGTAGGCAAAGCCCTTGGACGCGTTGTATATGTAATGGAGGTGGTACCGGCCCTTGTAGAAGTAGGCCGGGTTCGGGTCGCCAGGGAACGCGCAGCCCGGCCCAGGGTGGGCGAGGTGGTAGGTCAGCCAGGTCGCCGGAATCGTGGCCGGTAGGGCAGGCACCTGCGGCGCAGCCGCGGGCTCGGCGGCCGGGGCGGTATCGCCGACGGGGGAGAGCATGAGAACGATCGCTATGACACCGGTCACAACGAAACGAAGGTAAACAACCATGCCCACGAGATGGCCTCCTGCGGAGTGTCGGTCTTGGACAGCGGTGAGAAGAGAACTGAAGGTCAGGCTCATCTAATACCCGCAAGCCGAGACAAATGGACATTTCCTCACCGTCGCTCGGCCGTCTTCCCAGGAAGGATAAAGGATAGCCCGGTCAATGGCACTTCCTCAACGGT
>JBAXUW010000394.1:0-2217 GCA_037129495.1 Planctomycetota bacterium
ACAGAAGACAGCCGTGACAACCACGGCAAACACGGCGCGCGAGCCAAACGATTGAAGGGCTACGTCGCGGGCCGCGGCGTTTGGCGTCACTGAGGAACAAGGGGTGGTCACGGCTGGCTGAGCCCTCCAAACCGCCGTTCCCGGACGGCGAATGCCGCGATCGCCGCGTCGAGATGCGGTTCGGCAAAATCTGGCCAGCAGACGTCGGTCACCCAGAGTTCGGCATAGCTGATCTGCCAGAGTAGGAAGTTGCTGATCCGCATCTCGCCTGCGGTGCGAATCAGCAGATCGGGATCGGGCATGCCGGCGGTATCGAGTCGGGCAGCAATGACCGCTTCGTCAATCTGCGCGGGATCGATCAGACCGTCACGGGCCTCACAAGCAAGGGCCCGCGCGGCAGTCGCGATCTCGCCGCGCGAGCCGTAGTTGATCGCCAGGCAGAGCCGCAGCCCATCGTTGCCCGCGCAGAGTTTGACCGTGCGATCAAGTGCGTTCAGCGTGGCCTCGGGCACGCCTTCGCGGCAGCCGATCATCGACAGGCGGATTCGCTCCCGCATGAGGAGCGAACGCTCGTCGATCATGTATTGCTCGAGCAGCTTCATGAGAAAGTCGAGTTCGTGGGCGGGCCGCCGCCAGTTCTCGCTCGAGAGGCAGTAGAGCGTGAGTTGTTCGATCCCAAGTCGGGCGCAGTGCTCGGTGATCCGCCGCACGCTGGCAACGCCCTGCCGATGCCCCTCAATCCGCGGCAGGCCCCGCTGAACGGCCCAGCGGCCGTTGCCATCCATAATGATCGCAATGTGCCTGGGCTGCCCGTGGACAGCGTCGGCGGCATGCTCGCAGGGCTCTGCCGCGGATCCCATGCCAAGTGGCATCAGGCGTTGGCCGGCTTGCGTTGCTGGGGGCGTGGCCATGGTTGCTGCTGGTGGGCGGTCGTGTCGCAGAAGATTGTCTGCTCGCGGTCAGGGCCGACCGACACAATCGAAACGGGCCGTCCGAGTAGTTCGCCGATCCGTGCAAGATACCCTTTTGCGGCGGTGGGCAGGGCATCGTAGCTGCGGACGGTCGAGAGATCCTCGGTCCAGCCGGGCAGCGACTCGTAGACCGGCACCGCCTTCTTGAGGTCGTCGACGTGGCTGGGGAAGTGATTGATCTGTTGACCATCTATACTATACGCCGTGCAAATTTTCAGTTCGTCGAGGCCGGCCGGCACGTCGAGCAGCATGACGGCGAGTTCGTCCACGCCCGACAGCCGCGTTGTGTAGCGGGCCGCGACAGCGTCAAACCAGCCGCAACGCCGCGGCCGCCGCGTCACTGTGCCGTATTCCCGGCCCCGCTCGCGGAGGTGTTCGCCGATCGCGTTAGGCTGTTCGGTCGGCATCGGCCCGCCGCCGACCCGGGTCGAATAGGCCTTCACGACGCCGATCACGCGTTCGATCCACCGGCCGGGTACACCGGAGCCGCTGGCCACGCCCACGCCCGATGAATTACTGCTGGTGACAAACGGAAACGTGCCGTGGTCGATGTCGAGTAGCGCGCCCTGCGCTCCTTCAAAGAGCATGCGGCTGCCGCCCTCGATCGCATCGAGCAGGTAGGCCGTGGTGTCACAGATGAACGGCCGCAGGCGTTCCGCAGACTGCATGGACTGGGCATAGATGCCAGCGGCATCGAGCGGCTCAAACCCGCCTGAGTTACCGGCCCGCCAGTTGCCGAGGAGTTGGTTTTTGATGCCGACGATGTGGTTGAGATGGCTACGGAAATCATCGCGGTAGAGATCGCCGAAACGGATAGCCAGCGATCGCCCCACCTTATCGCGATAGCAGGGGCCGATGCCGCGGCCGGTCGTGCCGATCGCCTCACCTCCTGCCAGGCTGCCGTCGAGTTGTTTGTCTTCAGCGACATGCCAGGGGAAGACGAGATGGGCCCGGTCGCTCAGCCGCAGTTTGCCCTTGACCTGAACTCCGCGGGACTCAAGCTCATCGATCTCCTTAATAAACGTCACGGGATCAAGGGCCACGCCGCCAGTGACAACGCAGGTGACGTTGTCGCGAAGAATGCCACTGGGAATGAGGGAGAGCTTCCAGGTCTGACCGTTTGAAACGACGGTGTGGCCGGCATTGGCACCGCCCTGATAGCGAACGACGATCTCGTGCTCTTCGGTGAGAATGTCGACGAGTTTGCCTTTGGCTTCATCGCCCCACTGCAGACCGATAACGCATG
>JBAXUW010000395.1:0-2215 GCA_037129495.1 Planctomycetota bacterium
GCCCGTTAGTTGAGGCTGAAGTCGGGCGGAAAGGGTCGGCTCATGCCGCCAGCGCCGCGGGCCCGGATGGCATCCATCAGCAGGCGGGTGCGGCGAAACACGTCGCATTCCGCGAGCAGTTGCAGCTTGGTGTCGATGTCGAGTTCGATCGTGTACGAGACGATGTCGGTCAGCATGCCGAGCGAGATCTGGCTGCCGAGAAGTTGGTCGAGTTGCTCGTAGGCCTGAGGGATCTTCGGCATCGCAGCCTTGAAGGCGGTGAGCAGCTGCCGCTGCATGTGCCCAGCCGCACCGGACGGTGCCGTCTCGGGCTCGTAATCCTCGAGGATCTCCGACTCGACCACCCGAAAGAGCTTCGTGGCCGGTAGCTCCCGCCCCAGCCGCAGGCTCCGAACGCCGAGCAGAAGAACGTTGTAGGAACCCTGCGGAGTCCGCTGGTAGGTGGCGATCCGGCAGAGGCAGGCGGTGGGATGCAGCGGGGGGCGTTCGTCGGCATGCTGTTCCCAGCCGGGTGCCAGCAGGCCGAGGGCGATCAGCCGGTCGTCCTCGATCGCCTCCTCAAACATCTCCAGATACCGTGGCTCGAAGATATGCAGCGCCTGCATCACATGCGGAAACATCACCAGGTTTGGCAGCGGAAAGACGCGGGCCAGGCCGGAAAACTGATCGGGTGAAAAAGCCAGAGGTTCGTCAGGCATGATGTCGTGGGCCGGAAACTTCCGGCGGCGGGTCGAGATGGATTTCGGGGAGGAGTTCTGGATTGAGTTCGATCGCCGGAGAATCGGCCGTGCTGGCAGCCACCTCGGCAAGGCAGGTGTCGAAAGAGTGCAGAAATCCCGTCAGGTCGAGCCCAAGGTGGTGAGGCGCGTAGGGCTCAAGGTAACCGTGCACACTTTTATGGAGCTTACGGGCTCCGCGGATATTTCCGTTCCCAAAATGATAGAGGGCCACTGCGGCCTGGATGAGTCCCTGATAAAACTTTCTTGAATCCCCACGATACTCCGTCCAGAGTTCCTCCCAGACCTCGTGGCTCTCAAAGTATTCGCACTCGTTGAATTTCTCGATCCCCTGAAGATAGAGGGGCTCGTAGGCGGGGGCGTTCATGAGGGGCTCGCGGAAGGGCGTCGAGAGACGGAAGCAAGGCAATGAGATGAAGCCAGCACGAATGAAGCCGACACGAAAACCGGCCACCAGTGCAGGCTCCGGCCGGAAGACCAGCCAGAAGAATAGTAGCAAGCAGAGCCCGACTCGGGGCAATCGGGGGCGAGCCGACCGAGTCCAGAAAACCGCGGAAGTGGGTGCTCTCTTGGCAGAGAGGCTGGCCCGAGGCTATCCGAAAGCCGGGTGTTCGCTCAATTTTTCCAGTCCTTTTGAGCTGCTCGTGGCCACAATTCTTTCCGCCCAGTGCACCGACAAGCGGGTGAACGCCACGACGGGCGAACTATTTCGCCGCTGGCCGACGCCAGCGCCGCTGGCCGCAGCAACGCAGGCGGAGGTGGAGGTGGTGATCCACTCTCTGGGCTTCTTCCGGGCCAAGGCCAAAAATATCCGCGGCTGCTGCGCCGCCCTCATGGAACGACACGAAGGGGAGGTGCCCCGCACGCTCGAAGAGCTTGTCCGCCTGCCAGGCGTTGGCCGGAAGACGGCCAACGTCGTCCTCGGCAGCGGCTTCGGCCTACCGTCGGGCGTGGTTGTCGACACCCACGTCGGCCGGATCTCGCGGCGACTCGGCCTCACTCGCCATGCCGACGCCGTCCGTGCCGAACGCGATTTGATGGCGGCGATCCCACAGCCACACTGGATCGCTTTCAGCCACCGGATGATCGAGCACGGCCGCACCGTCTGCCTAGCCCGCCGGCCGCGGTGCCCGGGCTGCCTGTTGGCCGAACTCTGCCCACGTGTCGGCGTCAAGCCGGCCGCGGCCACCGTCTAAAAACCGGGCCAAAAAACTGGGCCAAAAACCCAGACCATGGGCAGGCCGCGTTCCATGGCGTAGACTCGTTCATCGTCGTTCACGGCCGATCGGTTCTGCTCCTGCAAGGGCACCATCCATGATCCTTTCTGGCAATGAGATCAGGCGTCAACTCGGCGGCAATATTATCATCGAGCCATTCGATGACGAGCGGCTCAATCCGAATAGCTACAACCTCTCTCTCCACGACGAACTGCTCGTCTACGAGGAGGTGGTGCTCGACATGCGGAAGAGCAACCGCGT
>JBAXUW010000396.1:0-2208 GCA_037129495.1 Planctomycetota bacterium
CGTGCCACGATACGTTTGGTTCAACGGTCGTCGGGCGCGCGGGGGTTGTTGGCGCGGCAGCAGTGGGGGCGGGTGCGGCTTGTGCGGAGCCGATGAAGGTGAGGACGCAGGCGGGGAGCACGAGCGTGATGACCGCGAGCACGATCATCGCCGCGAGCCCCCCGCCTGCACCCTCGACGCGAAACGACTGCTCGCGGTGGGCCAGGCCGCCGATCAGCGTGCAGAGGCCGACGACGCCCGTCGTGATGATCATCACGGTGGCATAGACGGTGTCGCGGGGCAGCGCCTCCATGCCGGCTCCGCCCGCGACGAGCAGCGACAGCAGCAGGGCCGCCTCGATCACGGTGACGGCGAGGGCGAGCACGAGTGTGCCGAACGGCTCGCCGACCCGGTGGGCGATCACCTCGGCATGGTGCACCGCGGCGAGCACGGCCGCGATGAGCACCGCACCGCAGCCCACGAGCAACCAGGGCTGCTCGCCGAGGGCGGCCGTGAGAACCAGAATCGCCGCGGCTGTGATTGGGGCGAGTATCGTCCAGCTGTTCAGGAGGTGTGCCATGGCTTCAGCGCGGAGGAGGGAGGGCCCGGGGGGCATGGAGTCAATAGTCTAGTGCGGAACCGACGAGGGCGGACAGCGGCGACGACTAGGCAACCTGCGGTGCTTGGGCTGAGTGATTGTGCAAGGAGGTTTGTGCCGATCAATAGGGATGTAGCGGCTGGCGGTGCAGCACGGATATCTGCAAATGGGTTCAGGCAACCGAGACTTCGTATCGACGTGGCGGCGTGGGCTGATGTCGCTTCGGCGACTGTTCGTCGCAGGCGTGGTGGCATACCTCGCGTGCTCCCTCGGCATCACCGCTCGCATCGGCCGTGCCCAGGAAGTGCTTCCCACGCCCAGCCCCGTTCTGGATCCGAGCCAGGCTGGCAACATCGACCTGGGAGCAGGAGATCCGCTCGATCGTGGCACCCGCACGGGGCCCGGAACCGTGATCGACCCGAACCAGGTGGGCAACATCGATCTCCGCCTCCAGCAATCCAGCCGCTTCGATGCGGGGAAGGGAGCGGAGGACGAGCTGCCGATCATCCGCCTGAGCGGCTTCTTCCAACTCGATGACGGCCTCTTCAGCCAGCCGCAAGCCAGCCAGCAGCGCATCGGCAACGCGCTCGACGGGGTGAGCTTTCGGCGAACCCGACTCTAGGCGTTTGGCAAGCTCACCGATTTCACCAACTACTCGATCATGTTTGACTTCGCGCAGGCTGGACGGCCGAGCTTCATGGACGTCTGGGGAGAGCAGGAGCAGATTCCCTTCTTTGGCACGATCCGGATCGGCCAGTTTCGGCAGCCGGGCACGATGGAGAGCTGGACGAGCATTCGGCACTTCCAGTTCCTGGAGCGGAGCGTGGCCTTCCAGGCCGTGGAACCCTTTCGCCGCGTGGGGATCATGGCCTACGCGATGACCGAGGACGAGCGGACCCAGTGGGCGTACAGCGTCTACGCGACGGGGCTCACGTTCTGGAATGGCCAGGAAACGTTCTACAGCACCATCGGCGAGAACCGTAACGGAGCCCAGATCGGCGACAACGGCGGAGTCGGCTTCGCATCCCGACTCACACACCTGTTGTATTATGACCCTCTCGCCGACAACCGCTACCTGCTGCACATAGGGGGTGGCTATCGCTACGGAACGACGGGCGGTTCGCCCAGTGAGAGGGGCGCGTTTGCCAAGACCTACCGGTCGGCGATCATTCCGGAGTTTTTTGTCGGCGATCCGACGGCGCTCGGGTTTTCGGGCGCGGGCACGCCGCTCGTGGCCGACACGGGCCGGTTTCTCGCGACCGACTTCAACGATTTCCATGTGGAACTCGCGGGGAGCTATGGCCGGGCGCACTTCCAGACCGAGGCCATGCTCACGACGGTCAACCAGTTCGGCGGGCCTGCGATCCTCCAGCCGGCGGCCTACTTCCAATGCGGCTACATGCTCACAGGCGAGTCCATTGGCTATCTCAAGCAGGCGGGCGCTTTCGATTACACGGTCGTGCCCTACACGCCCTTCTTCGGAACCGGTCGCAAGGGCCGCATCCGCGGATGGGGTGCGTGGGAACTGGCGGCGCGGTGGTCGTATGTGGACCTGTCGGGCGTGAATCTGCGTGCCGAAAACCAGCTCTCGAACACCGCCGGCCCACCCCCGTCACCGAACGCCGCCACCG
>JBAXUW010000397.1:0-2199 GCA_037129495.1 Planctomycetota bacterium
CTGCCGCAGGCGGTGGTATGACTCGCGCAGCCGGTCGAGCTTCTGGACATCGTCGGCATGAAGGTCGGGAGCGGGCACCATCGCAAAATGTCTCCGGGAAATAACCGATGGCGGCCAGACTGCGCTGCGGCTCTCAGGCCGCCAGTGGTCGCGGTGGGCGAGCGTGAAGTATAACTACTCTTGGACAGCGGCTGGGCGAGTATTTCTCCTGCCGTACTCCCGCCTCTTCGCCGCTTCCAGCTGTTTTATTCCCTGCTGAGGTCTGTTTTTTTATGACAAACGCCCCCCACCAGCTGCACCGTCTCGGCCAGAGTCTCTGGCTCGACAACATCACCCGCGGCATGCTCGACGACGGCACACTCGCCCGCTACATCCGCGACCTCTCTGTCACCGGCCTCACGAGCAACCCCTCAATATACAACGCAGCGGTCAAAAACACGCGCTTCTATGACGACGCGATTGCCGCGAAGGTGAAACTTGGGCTGGCAGGCGAGTCGCTCTTCTTCGAACTGGCGATCGAAGACCTCACCCGGGCGGCCGACCTCTTTCGGGTGACCCACGATCGCACCGGCGGCCTCGACGGCTGGGTGTCGCTTGAGGTTTCGCCCCAGCTCGCCTACGACACCGCCAGCACGCTTGCCGCCGCCCGCGATCTCCACGCCCGGGCCGGCCGCGAAAATCTCTACATCAAAATCCCCGGCACCCCTGCCGGCCTCCCGGCGATCGAGGAGGCAATCTTTGCCGGCGTGCCGGTGAATGTCACGCTCCTCTTCACCCGCAATCACTTCCTCGCCGCGGCCGAGGCCTATCTCCGCGGCATCGAACGACGGATCGAGGCGGGGCTTTCGCCGCGGGTCTGCTCGGTGGCGTCGCTCTTTATCAGCCGCTGGGATGGCGCCACAGCGGCCACGTTGCCGCCTGAACTCGCGAACACGCTCGGCATCGCGATCGGCCAGCAGAGCTATCAGGCCTACCGCGATCTGCTCGCCTCCGACCGCTTCCAGCGGCTCGCCAATTTCGGGGCCCTGCCGCAGCGGCTGCTGTATGCGAGCACCGGCACCAAGGATCCCAAGCTCTCCGATTCGCTCTATGTATCCGGTCTGGCGTCTCCCCACACGGTCAACACGATGCCGGAGCAGACGCTCCTCGCCTTCGCCGACCACGGCTCAGTTTCGGGCATTGTGTCGGCCGGCGGTGGAGCGGCGGAAGAGACGCTGTTTGCGATCCGCCGGGCCGGAGTCGATCTCGACGCCCTCGGCGAGCAGCTCCAGAAGGATGGCGCCGAGTCGTTCGTGAAAAGCTGGAACGAACTGTTGAATGTGATCGAGAAAAAGTCACTGGCTGTTGCCGAGGGTGCCCGATGAGCAGTGTGAGTGTTCCCAGCCGTGCAACGTTGTCGGAGTGGCGGGCGGTATCGGCCCATGCCTCCCTCCTCAAGCAGACCCACCTCCGCGACCTCTTTGCGCAGGATCCCACCCGTAGCGAGCGATTCACGCTTGATGCCTGCGGCCTCCATGCCGACTATTCCAAGCAGCGGATCACCGGCGAGACGGTCGCCTTGCTCGTGAAGCTCGCCGAGGCCTGCGGCCTGCGGCAGCGAATCGACGCGATGTTTTCTGGCGCGAAGATCAACTCGACCGAGCACCGCGCCGTGTTGCATGTGGCACTGCGGGCACCGCGGGACGAGAAGATCCTCTGCGATGGCCGCGATGTCGTGCCCGACGTGCACGAGGTGCTCGAGCGGATGGCGACGTTTTCAAAGCAGATTCGCGGCGGCACCTGGAAGGGACACACCGGCAAGCCGATCCGCGCGGTGGTCAACGTCGGCATCGGCGGCTCCGACCTCGGGCCGGTGATGGCCTACGAGGCACTGCGGCACTTTACCGATCGGGGCCTCACGTTTCGCTTTGTCTCGAATGTTGACGGCACCGACTTTATCGAGGCGACCCGCGATCTCGACCCCGCCGAGACGCTGTTCGTGATCTCATCAAAGACCTTCACGACGCAGGAGACGATCGTCAACGCGCGATCGGCGCGAGACTGGCTGCTCGCAAAGCTTTCCGATCCGGCAGCCGTGGCCCGTCACTGTGTGGCTGTCTCCACAAACGCCGCCGAGGTGTCGGCCTTCGGCATCGACACGGCCAACATGTTTGGCTTCTGGGACTGGGTGGGCGGCCGCTACTCGATGGACTCGGCGAT
>JBAXUW010000398.1:0-2198 GCA_037129495.1 Planctomycetota bacterium
CCTCCGCGAGGAGGCCTGAGCAGGCTCCTTAGTGGGATAAGTTGTGGGATAAGTTTTCCAACTTGTCCTCTGCGCTTTGCTCTACCGCCTGTGGTACTGCACCGCCGGGCCGGCAGAAGTCTCCTTCGCGGGGACTTTCGCCGTGGGGCTTCGTGGGGGTGCAAACCTCAACAGGGCGAAATTGAAGCGCTCGTCGAGCTTCAGCCGATCCCGGCTTTCCGGATTCGTGGTGGGGATACGTTTTGAGAGCGTGAATCAGTCTAGCCAGTCCTTCTCCTCGAGCCGCTCCGGCGTGTAGACCTCAGTGACGTAGCTGATGTCTTTGGAGATAAGCGACTCGACTTCGAGCTTAAAGCCGTTTTTCAGCATCGTCTCGATCTCCTTCTGCCAGCCCTTCTTGTCGGCGAACCACGGATAGGCAGCGATTTGCTTGGCCCGCTTTACATCGGTGTCGTTGAGGGTGATCTGCACGCTTTGGTTGAGCTTGCAGCGGTCGTAGTCGCGGGAGCGGATGCCGAGAAACTTCGCCTCCGGGATCGCCATCCGCTTCGACTCGTAGGCGAGGTTGATTGAGCCCTGCTTGAGCACGGAGTAGATGTAATAGCCCCAGGGATCATTGTCGAGCAGGCAGTAGACCGGCAGCTTCAGCTCGTGGTGGAGACGGTAGAGCATCCGCCGTACGCCCCGCGGCGGCTGGCCGCCGCCGTGCGTGAGCAGGCAGTTATGCTTTCTCCAAAACTTATCCTCGTTGAATCGCCGCCAGACAGTGTCTTTCTCAACATGGAGAATAAACTTGGCGTCGCACGACTTAAATTTGACGATGTCGGCCTCGACGATCGACGGGATGCTGTAGCCGCCGGAGCCCATGCGAGAGCAGTCGATTTCGTCACCAGAATCGATGAGCGTGATCGGCCCCACCAAGCCGCCACGGTTACTGGCGTAGACATGCAGTTCCTCGCGAAGGCTTTCGAGCGTGACCTCCAAATCCTCGATGATCGGGTCGCATTCTTCCTGCGAAGCGAAGGTCTCCTCACGAGTGCCCTCGATCGTGTGCTTCAGGAGGTAGTAGAGACCTCGGATGCTGGTGGTCTTCTGCTGCTCGATCAGTTGCTTGCAGCCGGTGGCCACCAGCAGTGTCTGCATGTAGCTCTTGGCCTGGGAGAGGTTGAAGAGTTGTCGGCGGTTGGTCTGCCCGCACATTTCGATAATTTTCCGCGACTTATTAAAGCGGACGTTCGAAAGGCTACGGGTGGGGATTTCTAAGTGTGGGTCGCGGCGTTTCTCGGCAGCAACGGCGACGTCGTCGGCCAGACCAATGATCAGCCCGCGGGTCTTCACGTCGACGAGCGGGAGCTTGATGGCGATGGAACCGGCGGACTTCGGGGCACGTTTCGTTTTTGGGGCCATGCACGGGGCTCGTCGGTGTATGTTGCCTAAGTCCGGGCCCACCACGGGATCGGGCAGACGGCAACTTCGCGATGCAGCAATGTACCTCGCCGACAAGTTGGCTGCTCAGTAGACTATTTACGGTTTGTCTGAGCGCTCTCAAGCAGGAGATTACACCGATGGTAGCTGGGGTCTGGCGGACAAGCACAGCAGCAGGCGTTTTGGCCCGCATGGGCAGGTTCTGGGTGGTCGTTGTCGTTGTTGTGCTGACCTGCGCTCCGCAGGCGCACGGCTTCGGTAGCCTGCCGCCGGCGGGGGCATCCCCGTTGCCATTGGCTCAGGTCGGGGCGGGACTCGTGGCTCCGCCACTCAATGAGGCGGTGAAGCCGGTGGCGGCGGCCGCTGCTGTCGCGACTCCCGCTGCACCGGCTGCGGCTGCAGCCACGTCGGGCGGCGGTATCACCAGCCTGATAAAGTATGCCCCGATTTATTTGATGATGATGCTGCTGATCGCGTTGGGCACGTTCATCATCTGCCGTCCGAAATCCTGGGCGGCCGCGGTAGCGCCTAAGAAGTAGTTATCGCGAATAAGGTACCACGGCAGTTGCTGCCCCCGTGGAGGTGAGTTTTCCAACTTGCAAATACAAAGAGGACAAGATGAAAATCTTATCCCACAAAGGACGAAAGACTGCGTCGCATCGAGCTAGCTACGCACGTCTTCGGCTCGCCCGACGGCGTTCATGCGGCGTACGAAATGCGGTTCGTCGATGACCGATTCTGGCTGGTGGGCTCGGCCTTCGTCATGCTGGTCA
>JBAXUW010000399.1:0-2196 GCA_037129495.1 Planctomycetota bacterium
GATGCTTGCGCGGTGGCGGGACCAGATCCGCGATCCGGTCGAGAAACTCAAACGGCACGCCTGCCGCAGCGCACAGCAGTCGCTCGATCTCGGCAAGAAAGATCTTCGTGAGGGTCCTGACGGCCGCAGGCCGGTCGGCGAGAAAACATCGCAGCCGCTTCGGCACGGAGATCACCCACTGCCGCACGGGCACCGGCGGGATGACGTGATCGGCGAGATGGGCTGCGGTCTGGGCCATGTGCCGACCGTTGCAGGACGGACACACACCCCGTCCCTTACAGGAGAAGGCCACGACAAAACCCTGGCCGCAGCCCGTGCAGAGAGCGCGTGCGAATCCAAAGCAGAGGATGCCGCACTCGAGATAGCCGATGTCCGCCGCGACGGCGAGCGCAACCCCGAGAGCCGCGATCCGCGGGCCACCGACAACAATCACGGCACCTACTACGACGTGCAGGTGGTGCGACTGGAGCTCTGCCTCGATCGTAAGGATTACGCCCGGCGAATTCTCGTGGCGGCCAAGAATCGCCGCATCACGGCGCAGATCGCCGCCGACGGCAGCCAGCCGCACGAACTGAAGCGGACGAAGTCGCTGAGCTACTCGCGGTTCAATCTCGAGGCGCTCTGCGAACTGGCGACGCTCGGCGAGCATGCGGGCGTCGATCTCTGGGGCTATGCCGGCCCAGACGGGGCCGGCATCCGGCGGGGCATCGAGTTCGTCGCGCCCTACTTCGATGAGCCGGCCAAAAAATGGCCGTATGAGCAGATCGATGAGGTCAAGAAGGAAGACTTCTTGCCGATCCTGCGGTGTGCAGTCCTGGCCTACAAGGCACCGGCGTTCGAGGCGATCGTCGAGAAGTATCCCAGCGCGAGAGCAGACCGGTTCCAACTCTTGTTCGTTCCCTGAAGCACCGGCTGCGGCCGGGGGCCGACGCGCCGCCCGAGCGAGGGGTGGTCCGGTATCTGCTTGGCGAGGGGGCACTTCGGCTCCAATTCGCCACGGCCATGTTTTTCAGGGAGTTTCTGCCGCATCCGAGCGTCGATACTCTGCCCCTTGTGCATCTTGGTGGGGGTTGGATATTCTTCGGTGTGACAGAGGGGGGGCGCGGTACGACGTCCTTCGTATACATGGCTGTGATCTCTTGTCTTGAGAGGGGGCTATCGTGACGCGTACGATGCGGGTGTCGTTGGGTCGACTGGCCTCGACGGTTCTTCTTGGCGTCGGGCTCTTCGTCGCGGTGTCCGGGCAGGCAGTCGCCGCCGACTATTACTGGGACGTGAACGGCACCACCGCCTACGGTGACGGTGCAGGCATCTTTCGTTCGAGCGCCAGCGGCACGACCTGGTCGACCTCCTCGTCGGGCACGTCGCCGCTCACGTTCGCCATTAGCAGCGGCGTGGGCACCACCCAATCGTTCCAGTTTGGCTTCGGGGCAGCGCCGACCAACAACACGAACGGCGGCGCGGTCTCGATTGGCAACAGCACCAGCACGTCGAATCAGCCCACGGTCGGGGCCTTGATCTTCAATGCGTCGGGAACGAGTGGCTATACCATTACGAACGCTGTAGGCAATGCGAACGTCATGTCGGTGACGCTCACGGGATCAGCTACGAACGCCATCGGCTCAGGAACCGGTATCCTGGTCAACAGCAACGTCTCTGGCGACATCACGTTCGGGAAATTCGGTGGCGGTGCGGGCGGTACGGGCACGAACGCCACCAATGTCGGCACGGCCGGCATCATCCTCGCCGCTGCGCAGACGTGGACGAACAACAGCACTTCGTACTCGCTGATCGTGAACGCTCCCATTGCGGGCGCCTATGCGCTCACCACCAACGGCCCCGGCACGATCGTGCTCGGCGGGACCAACTCGTTTAGCAGCCTCAACGTCTCCGCTGGCACGGTCCGCGTCACCGCGTCCGGGGGGCTCTCCAGCGGCACCGTCACGGTTGGTTCCGCCGGCACGCTCAACGTGCTCACGGCCGTGACCAACAGCCTTGCCAACTCGGGCACGGTCTCGATCGGCGCCGGAGGCAGCCTGACGACTGGCTCGGTCGGCACGGGTGCCCTCTCGCTCGCCGGAGTCAGCGGAACGGGTGCGAGCTTCACGAGCACGTTTGCCGCCACACAGGCGCCGGCGTCCGTGACCATGTCGGGCTATGCCACGATCACGCTGGCCTCGGCCACCAGCGGGCTGC
>JBAXUW010000004.1:0-50568 GCA_037129495.1 Planctomycetota bacterium
AGTGGCGGGGACAGGATTCGAACCTGTGACCTCGAGGTTATGAGCCTCGCGAGCTACCGGGCTGCTCCACCCCGCGACATTTTTGTGAGTTACAGGCTCCTAAACGGACGATTTCGAGAACAGACTGTCCGTTTCGGGATGTTTCTCCAACCGATCTCTCAGTGATAATACACCGGCAGGCTCAGGAAATGAAGCCCGGCCCCAAATAAACCGACGTCGACGATATTTTTTCTCGCATGAAACAGCAGGATTCGCAGCCTCCGTCGCCGAATTGGACCCAGGTCACTGCCGGTCCACCAACTTCCAAAGCCGTTGTCGGTGGCCTGCCGTGGGCAAACGAGCGGATCCCGCCGGCCCAATCGATCGAATCGGAACCATTTGCTGGCCTCCCGCTCGATGGCCTCCCGCGGGCTCGAGACGCTGCCCGGCCTGACCTCAGGGTACCGCCAGATTCTTCAGTCGTAGCCTGGCTCGGCGAACAGCTTGCCAGATTGGTCCACGACAGCCCGGCCTTCTCGATCAGCCTCTCCGTCCATTGCCTCTTGCTCCTGCTGCTCGCCATCTGGGTCGTACGGGAACGGCCCATCAAAAAACTGCGGCTCACGCTCGCGTTTGGCCCGGCTGCTGTCGTCGCGCGGGAAACCGGCATCGACGTCGGGCCACCCGCCAAGGAACCAGTCGTCGAGCCAGCGCAAAAGACCGAGATCGCGGAAACCGAACTGCGGCCGGTTGAGAAGCCGATGGCCGCACCGGCAGTCACTTTAGTTGCCGAGGTGGGGCGGGCTCCAATCGCTGCGCCACTGGTAGCGCCGGCGGTCGGCATGCTGCTTACAGGCCGCGATGCCGGTCGCAAGCGGGTGCTCCTCGGGGCGGCGGGTGGCAGCAGCGAGACTGAGGCGGCGGTGGCGCTGGCGCTCAACTGGCTCAAGCGGCAGCAAAGCCCACGGGACGGCCTCTGGAGCCTGACCGGCGAATATACGGATGGTGGCTCACAGGAAAACCGACTGGCGGCATCAGCCATGGCGCTGATGGCGTTTCAAGGCGCGGGCAACACGCTCTCCGCAGGGCCACACAGTGGCGTGGTGGCCCGCGGGTGGAACGGCCTGCTCAAGACGCAGCAGAAAGATGGATCGTTTGACGTGGGCTCTCTGCCAGGGCAGCACAAGCTCTATTCCCATGCCCAGACGACGATGGCGCTCTGCGAAATCTATGGCATGACCCACGATCCGAAGCTGGCTGAGCCGGCCGCCCGAGCGATTGAGTATTGCGTCGCCGCGCAGGGCCCCAACGGCGGCTGGCGGTATGAGCCGGGCCAGCCCGGCGATATGTCGGTGACCGGTTGGTTCATGATGGCGGTGAAGACCGCCGAGATGGCTGATCTGGAAGTGCCCAGGCAGACGCTGGAAAACATCGGCCAGTTCCTCGAGAGCGTGGCCAACGAAAAGGGCACTCGCTACGGCTACTTAAAAAATAGCGCGCTCAAACCGGCCAGCCCCATGACGGCGGCCGTGACGGCCGAAGGCCTTCTCTGCCGACAGTATCTCGGCTGGCCGCAACGCGATCCCAGGCTCGTGGAGGGGCTTGAACTGCTGATGGCCGACAACCTGTTTGACTTCGAAAACAACAAGGATGTCTATGCGTGGTATTACATCACACAGGTGGCCCACCACATGGAGGGCGAGCCGTGGCAACGATGGAACGATCGGCTTCGCGATGTGCTGCCTCGCGAGCAGGTGGCCAAGGGACGGGAAACGGGCAGCTGGGATCCGTCGCTCGACCACTGGGGCCACATTGGTGGTCGGCTATTCGTGACGTGCTTTTGTACCTACATGCTTGAGGTCTACTACCGCCACCTACCGCTCTACTCGGGGCTACCAGCGGCGGAGGAGTGAGGCGGCGTCAGACCACTCCGCCCCATTGCCGGACCGCTTCGTAGGCGACGATCGCCGCGGAGTTGGAGAGGTTTAAACTCCGCACCTGCGGCCGAGAGGGAATCGTGAGCAGACGGTCGGCATGGGTGGCCTGAAGCTCCTTGGGAAGGCCGCTCGTCTCACTCCCAAAGACGAGCACGTCGCCGCGGCGGTAGCCGACATCCGTATAAAACCGTGTGGCCCGCGCGGAAAAAAGCCAGTTGGGCTGGCGGCCCACAGCGGCCAGGGCGGCCAGCAAGTGGTCCCAGGAATCGACCACCTCCCATTCGAGTTCCTCCCAATAGTCGAGGCCCGCACGACGGAGGTAGTAGTCGTCGAGTTTAAAGCCCAGCGGCCGCACAAGCCACATCTTCGCGCCAATGGCGACGCAGGTTCGCCCCACGTTGCCGGCATTGGGTGGAATCTGGGGCTCGTGGAGGACGATATGCAGGGCGGGATCGTAGCGCATGGTGGCCCAGGAAGGGTTCGCCCGCAGGCGGGCGTCTGCTATTGTTGGAGCATGGAACGAGTCTCTCCGGAGTGCAAGACGTGGTCGAGTTGAAGCGGAATCCAACGCGGGCAGTGCGGATCGGAAGCATTACGATCGGGGCTGGTCACCCCATCGCGGCCCAGAGCATGACCGCGACCCACACGCAAAACATCGCCGCGACGCTCGAGCAGGCCAACGCCCTCCATGCAGCCGGCGCGGGCGTCGTGCGGATCGCCGTCGATAGTAAGTCAGACGCCGCGGCCCTGCCTGCCATCCGGGCCGGCACGCCGGCCAATCTTGCCATCGATCTCCAGGAAAACTACCGGCTGGCCGTCGATGTCGCCCCGCATGTCGACAAACTCCGCTACAACCCCGGCCACCTCTACCACCACGAGCCGACGAAGCCGTGGCAGGAGAAGGTGAAGTTTATTGCAGACGTTGCCGCCAGGCACGACTGCGCTCTCCGCGTGGGCGTCAACTGCGGCAGTGTGGATCCTGCCAAGAAGGAAAAGTTTGCGGAAGACGACTCGCTCGGGCCGATGCTCGCAAGCGCGCTAGAACACTGCGAACTCCTCGACTCGATCGGTTTCACCCGCTACGCAGTTTCGCTGAAAGACTCCGATCCGAAGAAGGTGATCGAGGTCAATCGGCGGTTTGCCGAGGTTCGGCCCGACGTGCCGCTGCATCTCGGTGTGACCGAGGCGGGCATGCCGCCCGACGGCATCATCAAGACGCGGATCGCGTTTGAGCAGTTGATCAGCCGCGGCATCGGTGACACAGTCCGCGTGTCGCTGACCGTGCCGAATGTGGATAAGCCGCAGGAGATCGCCGCCGCCCAAGCCATCCTCACCGACATCGCGGCGGGCCGGGTACGGTCCGTTGTCGACTACGGCCTCTCGTCGCTCAACATCATCAGTTGCCCGAGCTGCTCGCGGGTCGAAAACGAGTCCTTCATCGAACTTGCCAAGCAGGTCAAGGAGATGACCTCCTATGCCAAAGACCATGCGATCACAATCGCGGTGATGGGCTGCCGCGTGAATGGCCCTGGCGAGACCGACGATGCCGACCTCGGCCTCTGGTGTGGGCCGACCCATGTAAACCTCAAGCGGCGGTCGGCGGAGCTGGGAGCCTTTTCCTACGACGCGATTCTGCCGAAGCTCCGCGAGGAGCTCGACAAGCTGATCGGTGGGCGGGCCTGACATGCCACACGCTGGATCCCTATCCCTGCCGATCGTCACCGAAGCAGCCGCGGGCGACGCCTGCGGAAGCGGACCGTCTCTGCTTGTCGCACCGCAGCCGGTCGACCCCGCTACCTGCCGCGGCACGTTTGCGATGGTCAGCCTTGGCTGCCCTAAAAACCTTGTCGACAGTGAGCGGATGCTCGGCCTCCTGCGGCAGGATGGCTGGCAGCTCGTGGGCGAGCCGCGGGGCTCCGACATCGTCGTCATCAATACCTGCGCTTTCATCGAAGCCTCGCGGCAGGAGTCGTATGCGGCGATCCACGAGATGCTTGAACTGAAGCGGACCGGCGGCACGCGGGGCGTGATCGTCTCGGGATGCCTCGCCGAGCGGCAGAAGGAAAAACTGCTCGATGAACTGCCAGAAGTGGATGCCGTGATCGGCGTGTTCTCACGGGATGAGATCAGTCGGGCGGCCGAACGGCTGATCGGTGGCCTCAGCGATCAGCGGAGCATCTTTCGGCCCGCGCCCGCCCGCGCTCTCGACGACTCCGGCCGGATGCGGGTCACGCCGCGGCACATGGCCTACCTCAAAATCTCCGAGGGTTGCGACCGGACATGCACGTTTTGCGCGATCCCAAAGATGCGGGGCAAGCATGCCACCAAGCCGATCGAGGAGGTGATTCGCGAGGCGAAGGAACTGGCGGCTGACGGTGTGAAGGAGTTGGTCATCGTCGCTCAAGACACGACCTACTACGGGATGGATCTCTACGGCGAGCCCCGACTCGTGGAGCTGCTCGACGAACTCGAGAAGGTCGACGGCATCGTGTGGATCCGACTGATGTATCTCTACCCGATCCACTTCAGCGACCGACTGATCGACAAGATCGCCGGGAGCCCAAAAATTATTCCCTACCTCGACATGCCGTTGCAGCATGCCAGCGACCCGGTGCTCAAACGGATGCAGCGGCGCGTGGCACGGGGGCCGACGGAGGAGCTGCTCCAGAAGCTTCGCAGCCGGATTCCTGGCCTCGTGCTGCGGACGACGTTTATCACCGGCTTCCCAGGCGAGACCCGTGAACAGTTCGAGGAACTGGTCGATTTTGTCAAGCGTTGGAAGTTTGAGCGAGTGGGCGTCTTCACCTATTCACTCGAGCCCGACACGCCGGCGGCCCGCCTCGACGGCCACCTGCCCGAGGAGGAGAAGGAGGCCAGGCGCGGCGAGCTTATGCAAGCGCAGCAACAGATTGCCCATGCCCACACGCGGCGGCAGGTGGGCCGCACGCTCGACGTGATCATCGACCGACAGAGCGGAGAACGGGAAGATGTCTGGGTCGGCCGCACGCAGGCCGACGCCCCGGACATCGACTGTGTGGTCTACGTCACCGCGCCGGGAACTTCAGCGACGCGGCCGCTGACGGGCAAAATCATGAAAGTAGAGATCGTGGCCTCAAGTGGCTACGACCTCGCGGGCGTGCCGGTTGAAGAAAAAACATGAACATCCTGTTTTGCTCATGACCAACCCCTCGTCGATCGACCGTGTCTGGACTGTGCCCAACATGATCTCGGCGGCCCGGTTTGGCCTCGCAATTTCACTGTTTGTGCTGATCGAGCAGGAGTGGCAGGCCGCTGCTACGGCTGTGTTTCTCGTCGCCGCCTCGACCGATTGGGTGGACGGCTGGTGGGCGCGACGGTTTGGACAGATGAGCCGGCTCGGCCGGATCTTTGATCCCCTGGTCGACAAGGTGCTCGTCTGCGGGGCATTTATTCTGCTGGCTGCTCGCGATGGACAGTCGGCAATCCTGCCGTGGATGGCGGTGGTGGTCGTGGTCCGCGAGCTGATGGTGACTGCCATTCGGGCGGAGATAGAACGCACAGGGCAGGACTTCTCCGCGGCATTTTCCGGCAAGCTGAAGATGGTTTTGCAGTGCGCGGCAATCGGTCTGGAATTATTTTCCCGCGCGGCCCCTGATCAGTCGATCGGTGGCGTCGGCATGCGGACGCTCGCTCTGGTGGCGGCCTGGGCCGCGGTTGCGGCCACGCTCTGGTCGGGCCTGGAATATCTGGTGGCGGCCCGCGGGCTGCTCCGGGGGAAGTCGGGCAATGGAGATTGAGATTCCTGATCTTGCTCCGCCAGCAGCGGCCGGCGAACTGGCGGCTGCCTGGGCGCTGGCTGCCTGCGGGTTTGCGGCCAGTCTGGCCGTGCTCTGGCTGATCGCGCGACGAAGGAGCCGTGGGCTGCCCGCAGTGACCGAGCGGCCGCATGCGGCGGTGCCGTGGAATGGCGCCGAAGTCATGGCTGTCGTGCTTTCGTTCCTCGGCTTTCAGGTGCTGGCCGGTAGTAGCCTACCGGTGGATGCATCGATGCAAGCGAAGCTGGCGGCCGGTAGCGGTGCCATGCTGGCCGCCACCGGCGTCTCGATGCTGCAGCTCCTGCTGCGGGGGGCATCGTGGGCGTCGCTGGGATGTGGCCTCGGTCGACTGCGTGAAGACACGAGCCTGGCGGTGGCAGGGCTGCTTCTGCTCCTTGCGCCGCTGCTGGGCCTCGCGGCCGTGCTCGATTGGATCGTGCCCTACCACCACGATATCGTCGATTTTCTTGTGCAACATCGCGATCCGATCTCGATTGGCCTGGTCGCCTTCTCGGCCGTAGTGGCCGCGCCGATCGCTGAGGAATTTCTATTTCGGCGGGTGCTTCAGGGCTGGCTCGAGGGCCGTCTCGATGCCAAAACAACGGGGGAGCCGCCAGGCTGGGGCGAGACCGGGCCGATCCTGCTTTCATCCTTGGCATTTGCGGTGGCCCACGTGGGGCAGGGGCTGGCCTGGGTGCCGCTCTTCTTTTTCGGTCTCGTCGTCGGCTACCTCGCCCGGCAGACCGGCTCGATTCTGCCTGGAATCATCCTCCACGGGCTGTTTAATGCCGTGAGTGTGGTCCTGGTTCTCCTCCAGCTTGGCCCTGATGGGGTGGGGTAAAGGGGAAAGTCTGCCAAAAACGTAGCCCAAAAGGTCTACCCAGAGTGACGGCCGGTGATTCCGGACAGGGCCAGGAACCGATCTGGTTCAACAGCCCAAGGTTGGCAAGAATGAGAGTGCGAGTGGATGGATTCGCTTTGCGCCGCCACCAGGGCCCGAGTCAGGGACGAGAGTTGATGCCGCGTTTATCTCTCAAGCCGATCAGCGATGTTCTCACCTACGTGGCCGTCCGCGTGGCTATCTGCGTGGTGCAGTCGCTGCCGCGGAGCACCTGCGAGCGGACTGCGCGGGCGTTGTCTGATCTGCTTGCCAACCGGCTGAAGATTCGCCGCAGTGTGGTCCGCGACAATCTCGCGCAGGCCTTTCCCGAGTGGACAGTAGAAGAGAGCCGTGAGGCGGCCCGCGGCATGTGGGAACACCTCCTCCTGATGGTGATTGAGATCGCCCATTCCGACAGGGTGATCCGCAAGACCACCTGGCGGAAACATATGCGGATCCATGGCATTGAGGAGATGGTGCGAGAACTCTGGACCGACCGGCCGAAGGTGATCCTCTCCGGCCACTATGGCAATTTCGAGATGTCGGCCTTTATTTTCGGGCTCTTCGGCTTTCGCATCTATTCGGTGGCACGCGAGCTCGACAATCCATATCTCGACCGGTTCGTGACCAGGTTTCGCGAGGCCCGCGGCCAGATCATCCTCCCCAAGAAGGGGAGCGCGCCCGACGTGGCAGTGGTGCTTGAAAAAAATGGCGTCATCGGCCTGCTCGGCGATCAGGCGGCGGGGCCGAAGGGCTGCTGGGTCGAGTTCTTTGGCCGGCCGGCCAGCGTTCACAAGGCGATCGGCGTGTTTGCGCTCTCCTCGGCGGCCCCGATGCTCGTCTTGTCGGCCACGCGGCGACGGCGGCTCTTCGACTACGACCTGCGGCTGGAGGGCATCGCCGATCCGGCGCAGGGGGGGCGAGAATGCGCTGATCTCAAAGCAATTTCCCAGTGGTATACGGCGCTCCTTGAGCGGGCGATCCGCCGCGACCCCACGCAATATTGGTGGGTCCACAGGCGATGGCGGGGATCGCCGCCAAAGGCTAAAGTGAAGCGGGCAGCCGCCTGATGCAGAGACGCTTTGTGCGTCCTGATCCCAAGCCTCGGCCGTCCGCCCGCCTCTTCTATCGGTCTGACCTCTTGGCCTTGGACATGAACGACTGGATCGCCATCGCCGATGTTTCCGAGTGCCCTTCTGGCATGAGCATTGAGCGACTGGCTGGCGGCCGTATGGTGGCCATTGCGAATGTCGAGGGGACGTTCCATGCGATCGACGGGCTCTGCCCGCATCAGGGCGGTCCGCTGGGCACGGGGCCGCTCTGCGGCACGGTGCTGACCTGTCCTTGGCATGGCTGGCAGTTCGACGTGACCACCGGCCGGCACCGGCTCAGTGCTACGGTGCGGCAGCACGTCTATGAGGTCAGGGTCGAGCATGGCCGGGTCCTTCTCAGACTCGCCGACAACCCATCCCCGAGAGTGGAGTCGCAGGCGTGATCGAGTTTCGCTGCTTTCGCAACGACGATCCGCCGCGGCTGGCCGACGCCTGGAGGTCGGCCGACCTGGGACCGTCGGCGATGCAGCCGATGACATCTGCCCTGCTTGAGGCAGCCGTGTTTTCGAAGCCCTATTTCGATAGAGAAGGCCTCATCGTCGCGGTCGAAGACGATCGTACAATCGGCTTCGCCCATGCCGCATTTGGACCCAATGCCGATCAGTCGGGGATCGACTGGAGTCTGGGTACGACTCTGCTGGCGGTGATCGTGCCGCATGCGGAACACGAAAGAATCGGCGCCGGCCTACTGGCCCGCTGTGAGGATTACCTGCGGGGCCGCGGGGCGACGACGCTCTTGGGCGGCGGATCGGCCGAGATGCGGAGCTTCTACATGGGGCTCTACGGCGGGGCCGATCTGCCGGGGATTCTCGATTCGTCGCCGGCGATGCAGCAGGTCTTTCGCAGTGCGGGATATGTCGAGGCGGCCCGCGTCGCCGTGCTGCGGCGGTCGCTCTCCGGTTTTCGACCGCCGGTCAACCGGCTGCAGCTAGCGATCCGGCGGAAGACAACGCTCCGGGCGATCGACGAGCCGTCGCGGCGCACTTGGTGGGAGGCCGCCACCACAACAGGCATGGCACTGCGACGCTATGAATTGCATGGGTCCGGCGATGACCTCCTCGGCGCCGCGTTGTTCTGGGACATGCAGCCGCTGGCCGCGGCTTGGGGGGTATCGGCCGCGGGGCTGATGCATATCGGCATCGAGGGGGGGCGGCGGCGGCAGGGGCTAGCGCACTACCTCGTCGCAGAGGCGTTGCACGACCTGGCGGAGGAGGGGGTTTCACTTGCGGAGACACATGTCTCGGAGTCGAACGAGCCAGCGCTGCAGCTCTTCCAAAAGTTAGGGTTTGTCGCGGCCGAACATGGCACGCGCTTTCGGAAGGATGTGATGCGTGGAGGCGAGTTTTGAAAACTTGCTGAAGAGCATAAGTTGGAAAACTTATCCCACAAGTGACAGGATGACTCTGCTGACTTGAGCAGGGTCCGCTTTCGCCTCCCGTAAAAGTCGCCCCGCTTCATGATGTTTCATCACCAGATCAGACTGCCACCGTTTCAGCCGCACCCCTGCCTGCGGGATGGGCATCTCCAGACGCTGGCCACTGCGGTCTGGCCACAGCAGGATGTCGAGCATCAGGCGGTGCCCCGGGAGGTTGACCTGGGCGACGGCGACGCGGTCGTCGTCCATGACGACTTGCCGCCCGGGTGGACCGTGGAAGACCCGGTGGCGATCCTCTCGCATGGTCTCTGTGAAAGCCACCGTGGTCCGCTGATCTCCCGGCTCGCCGCCCGGCTGGTGGCCCGGGGTGTGCGGGTTTTCCGCTGGGACATGCGGGGCTGCGGCGCTGGAATGGCGTTGGCCCGGCGGCCCTACCATGCAGGTTGCTCCGACGACCTGCAACGCGTCGTTGAAGCGGTGGTGGACTGGTGTGGTGTGGATGCTCGGGGCAGGCCGTCACCGATCGCTCTGTTTGGCGTGTCGCTCTCGGGCAACGTATTGCTCAAATACCTGGGTGAGAATGGTGGCGACCAGCCCGAGCGGATTCCCGCGGCGGTGCGGCTGGCGATTGCAGTCAATCCACCGATCGACCTTTTAATGGGTGTCGAGAGTCTGGCCTCAGGCGGCATCCGTCGGGTGTACGACCGGTATTTTGTCCGCCGCCTCCTGCGGCACCTCGACGCCTGGCGACGTGTGCGGCCCGATGCGCCGCCACTACGGCCGGGGCCGCGGCCGCGGTCGCTGTGGGAATTTGACGACCGGTTTACCGCCCCGGCCCTGGGCTTTCCCGATGCCGAAGCCTACTACCGCGCGAGTAGCGCTTGCCCAGTGATCGGCGACATCCGAGTGCCCACTGTGATCATCACGTCGCAGGATGATCCGCTTGTGCCCGCTGCCATGTTCGCCGCTGATTGTGTGAAGCTGCCGGAGGCAGTGCGGCTCGTGATGACTCGCCACGGTGGCCACGTTGGTTATATCGGTCGGCGTGGCACCGATCCCGATAGACGTTGGCTCGACTGGCGGGTGGTCGATCTTGTGACAGCGATCCGGCCCTCGCGGCAGCCTAGCGATCCTGCGGCGTAAGCGATTCAAGATGCGACCGCAGGGTGGCGGTCAGGTCGGTGGCCGAGCCTTCGGCATACCGCAGCCGCGCGGAGAGGGGCGCCGTCTGGCCGTCGCGGCGGAGGTCGGCAAGATAATCCTGGAGCACGCGACGCCGCTCTTTTGTCGTGTTGAGGAGCCAGTGCGTCCAGCACCACGCCTCGGCATAGTGGTCTTGCGAGAGTTCTCCGGCAGATGCCAGCGCCTCCATCCGGTCGAGGTCGGGCCGCCACGTGCCTTCGAGCAATCGACCGGCGAGCTGCGCTACGTGCGCTGCGTGGATGCCCTGTTCGCTCCGTGGCAGTTCGAAAAACTCTGCCACTCCTTCGTCGAGCCAGAGCGGGATCGCAGGCACCACCGCATGCACGTAGCCGTGCGTTGTCTCATGCCGGAGGTCTTCGGCAATCCGATCCTGCCAGACGGCGAAGACGGAAAGCGTGGTATCGGTTTCGACAAAAAAGGCCCGTCGCGCGGGAAAGCCGGGAAACTGGCGGGCTGCAAAGGCGTCGTAGCGGTCCTTACTTTCGAAGAGATAGAGGTGGACCGGCTCATCGGAGATCGGCAGGCCGAGCTGCTGGCTCACGTCTGACCGGAGGCTTTCGAGTTCGCGAACAATGCGGTGTTGTTCTGCCAGCGGGAAGTCGGCGTGGATGACCAGCTGGCCGGCGATAATTTCCGACCGTGAGGGCAGGCCCTTTCCAGCAACCGCATTCCAGTCTGGTCGAGCCGCCAGATGGGCGCAGCCGACCACCGCAGACAGCGCCGTTACGCTCGCAATCGCCAGATAAAAGAGGCGTGGTTTCAAGCCGCGGAGGGTAGCGAGCTGCTCCCCCCCGGCCAATAGAAAAAGAAAAACGTGCCAGCCACAAGGCTGGGCAATTTGGGTAACGCCTCTTCATGGTTCCCCGTGGGATACGTTGTCTAACTTGTCCACTACGTCTTGCTACCGTCTGTGGCAACGCGCCGCCGAGCCGACCGCGACCATGGAAGCTCCCGACTCACCCACCCCAAGAGTTAGAGGCAGACCGCCTCGAAAATGCCGAGAGAACTCGCTGATGACAACGCCTGTGTCGCGATCACAGCATGCAGTACTGATCAATACACAGTTCACGCTTACCCGCCTTATCACGCTGCGGTTGGTCATGGTTGGTCATGGTTGGTCATGGTTGGTCATGGTTGGTCATGGTTGGTCATGCAAACTCCAACGTCGGATCGGAACCGAACGCGCAACTCAACCTCAATCCCGAAAAGAGGACAAGTTGGAAAACGTATCCCACGGGGGCAGCAACCGCTGTGCCGAACAGGATTGGTGCCAGGCACCGTTTTGGAGGGTGCCGGCAAGGGCTTCGAGTGAGATAGGGCGGCCGAGAACGGCGGCGCCGGCCCGCAGGGCGGCGAGGACGGTGTCGCCCCGCGGAAAGCTGTCGAGAACTACGATGAAGAGGCTCGGCCGGTTGGCCGCCAAGAGCCGCAGCCACTCAAGCTCGGGTGGCACCAGGTCGCCAACATCCCAGACGAGCGTTGTGGCGGTCTCATCCAGCCGGGGGCGGCCGAGTTGCCTGTGCACGACTTTGTGTCCGGCAACCTGGAGCAGGTCGCAGAGTCCCTCAAGATCGTCGGCCCGCGCCGCGGCCACAGACACCTCACTTGCAACTGGCCGTCCACCACTCCGGATGCCGCCGAGAGGCTCGAGCAGTCGATCCTCACGCCGCGAGGTGGCCGGCAGGCCGAGGCCAGTGGGCCGGCCCTCATCGAGCGCTGTCAGCCACCAGCTACAACGACCGGGCAGGTCGTGCCAGGGGATCTCCTCAATGCCAGGCAGTTGCGGACCGCTCCGCCGCCGGCCGTCGACCAGGCTCGATGCCACCGAGACGATCGGCATCAGCGGCCAGGCCCGCGATAAAAGCAGGGCGTCGGCGACTGTAAACCGGCCCGGCCGATCGGCGGCCAGCACCGCGAATGTGGGCGTCGGCCCGCCGACTGCAAGAGCGGCCTGTGGGCTCTCGGCATCGATGACCGGCACCTGGGCCGCAACGGCGGTGCGGGCCACGGCCAACTCTAGGCTGCTGGCACCCCCAATCCATAACACCCGCCGCCGGCCGCCTGTGGCCGGAAAACCGTCGATTTTTAGCGGAGACGTGCTTGAGTTCGCGGGCATTCCTCGATTGTCTCATGCCGGCCGCCGTGCCGGCAAATTGGGACTGCGGGACGCCGTTGTCGCTCGACGTTTTCTTCACTCCGGTCGAGAGCGTGACCGATCTCGTGTCGATCAGCGCCGGTTCCGTTTACACCGGCGAGGCAGCGTCTCTCACGATCCAGGCGATCGCTTCTGATGATGCGATCTACGGCCTGTTTCCTTCCACGTTTTTGCGCGACTTTTTTCAGACGAAGACGCTCGCCTCGATCACGAACAACACGTTTACAGATTTTGCATCCCCTCACGACATCAAAGGGCTGCGATTTACGTTGGTCGACTTCTCTGGGGTCCGGCCCTCGCTTACGCTCCCCACGAGACGGAGTTTGTGTTTGCCGTGGTGCCCGAACCCGGTGCGGGAATATTGCTGGCCTGCGGCCTGGCCGCGGTCTTGATCGGCCGCCGGTTTACGAAGTGTGGGTCTGCCCGGCCAACGCGCTGAACAAACTGCGGCTGCCGTACCGTGGCTGAATCGTGGCTGATTGGTGAGGGCAGCGAAAAGAGCCGTTGAAAACCGGCACATTTTCCGTTCGGCCCGCGAACGATCTCGGTGACGTAGTCGAGGCTCACCTGCAGGCCGCCGCCCAACGCCTCGGTCGCCTTCATGATCACGTGCTGCTCCTCTGACTGACTCAGCGGACGGGCCACGACCAGCCGAAAACAGATTCGATGAGGGGCGGTCTGAACGACCTGATGCTGGAGAATGGCCCGGACTTCCATCACGGCCCGGTGGCCGTAGTAGGGCGGGCGAAGATCGCCCGCTGGCAGCATGAGCAGGTCGCGGGCCCGACCGGGAATGGCGTCTCACACAGGCAGCATGCGGCCGCAGCGACAGGGGCCGCTGCCCACCGTGGCCAGATCGCCGATTTCATACCGCAGAAGCGGCATGGCGAAATTGTGCAGTGGCGTGAGAACGACATCTCCAGTCTCACCGGCAGCGCACGGCCGGCCCGCGGCGTCGAGCACTTCGACGATCAATTTCTCCGACTGGATGTGCCAGCGGCCCTCTTCCAGGCACTGATACGCGATAGCGCCGGCCTCGCCGGCGGTGTAGGTGCTCGAGAGCGGGGCGTTCCAGACCTCGCGGCAGAGGGTGGAGAGTTCTGGCGGACTCGCTTCACCGACCACGACTGCCTCCTTGAGCGGTGGGAGCGAGATCTGGTCCTGCCGGGCACGTCGGAGGATTTCGAAGAGCAACGAGGGAAACGTGCAGACGTAGTCGGGCGCGATGTCGCAGAGTGCTTTGATGAAGGCGGCGATCGTCGCGCGATAGTCGAGCAGATAGCTCGGGCCTGTAGGCCAGACCGTGGCAACCGGCGCTCCCCAGTCGTTATTTCGCTGCAGGTGGATGGTGTCGTCGAGAACGGATCGCTGTTCATTACGGAGCATCGACAGAAAACTCCCCGACAGGTCGCGGCCCCGCCAGATATGCTCGCGGAGTTGGAAGGCCTGCCAGTAGAACGAGTCGAGCGTGCTGCGGATGATCCGCACCGGTCGCCCCGAGGATCCGGAGGTCACGCTCTCGCCAACGCCCCCGTGGCCGGCGGGTAGCTGACGGGCGTGGAGCGCACTTCCTAGCAACTGAACATCGGCCCGCTTTAGGATCGGCAGCGACGCCCAGCGTTTGTTCCACTCGGCGGTATCGAGCCCGGCCAGCTGCCGCGACTCCAGATCGAGGCCGGCGAAGTCCGCCGGAACACGCGGGGTGTGGTGTGGGGAGATGCATGGGCGAGACGCTTCTATCGGCTGGGGGCCGCCGCGATGGCCGGGGCGAGCTCTGCGAGGGGCACGCGTTCGGCATGGACGGTAGTGCCTGCGACGTCACGGATGGCGAGCGTTAGGCTAGCGCCGGCAGGCCCCGCGGCCTCGCCACCGGTCCAATCGATTTCGATCGTGCCGAAGTTGACGCCCCGCTGGTGCGGGCCGAGCCGCAGGGGGTTTGCGTCGCGGCCCATGACGGCCGGCTTCGGCTGATTGAGGCTGCTGGCCGTGAGATCGTAGAGCGGATAGCCAGCGGCATCGGGGCTGGCGGGAATCCGACTGATCTCCGCGGCATGCCGGTCGCCGCTGACAAAGATCACGCCGCAGGCTGCGGAGTCGCGGATGAGTTTGAAGAGCCGGGCCCGCTCGGCGGGGAAGTTGCCCCAGTGCTCCCAGTGGTGGTCTGTGCAGGCGACCTGAATGCTTGACAGCACGATCCGCACCTCGGCGGGCTCTTGCAACGAATGTTCGAGCCAGGCCCACTGCTCATCGCCGAGCACGGTGGCCGCCGGGTCGTCGGTAGGGCGATAAAGCCCGTCTCCTGGCCTCCGATCGACGGCGGGCAGCGTCGCCAGCGGCGACCGGTGATACCGCGTGTCGAGGCAGATGAATTGCACGCGACGGCCAGGGGGGCCCGCGGTCACCGCCTGGTAGATGCCCTCCTGCCTGCGGAGCGGCGCGGCGGCCGGCACGCCAAAGAAATCGAGAAACACCTTCTGCGACTCGCGGCGCATGGGGTATTCGCGGCCGGCGTCATTGCTGCCAAAATCGTGATCATCCCAGACCGCGATGATCGGCACGCTGCGTCTGAACGCGGCGAAGCCCTCGTTGGCCGCGAGCAGGGCGTACTTCTGCCGGAGGACGGTCATGTCTTCGGTGTCGCCGTAGATATTGTCGCCGAGCATGAGAAACACATCGGGCTGAGAGCGGGCCACCGCCGCCCAGATCGGCTGCGGCTTGTCTTGCCGGACGCAGGAACCCACCGCAATCCGCGTGATCGGCTGCAGCAGGTCGAGATCGGCAGCAGCTGCCGAGTCCCAGGCCGCGACTGCGATCACGATCACGGAGCCGATCCTGAAGATTGGCAGCGGAGATTTGATTGAGGTCGTATTCATCTTCTCTATCGTCCCACGGCGGCTGCTGAGGCGGCAAGCTGGGCGGGTTGCGGGGGCGATTTTGGAGTGTTGAAAGCCGGCCTTGACCGGTTTTAAGGTCGGCGGACAATTTGCCCTCGGTCGCGTTCAAGGATGAACGTGACATCGCTGCCCGTGGCATCGATCTCAAGTGGTTGTGCGATCGCGCTGTGGCACGGTTGTGGCGACCAGCGACAAAAAATAAGGCAGGAGGCCGGTATGCGTGACGATCTGCGCGGTGATTCAAGCGGTCAGGACCAGGGCAACGCCAGAGGCCGCCACCCGCGGCAGGCTGGCGGCGAGAAGGCTGGCGGCGAGAAGGCTGGCGGCGAGAAGGCTGGAAAGGCCCCTGTGTCCGCGGCCAAGACCGATGACCGTGTCATCAGCGTCGCTGAGATCCTGCCCGACGCCACGTTCTTCGCTGGCGACGACATCCTCGCCAGTGGCTGCACGGACGATCCCGACCGCTGCGGTCCGGGTGATATCTTTGTCGCCCGACTGACGGCCGATGGTGACGGCCACGATGAGGTCGATCGCGCGTTAGCCCGCGGGGTGGCAGGCGTCGTTGCCGAACGGATGATCCCCACCTTTGGCACACCGCTGTGCATCGTGCCCGATAGCAGCTGGGCGCTGGCCCGGCTCACTCATGCTTTGGCGGGTGAACCGGTTCGCCGGCTCAAGGTGATCGCCATCACCGGCACCAGTGGTAAGACGACCACCGCCTGGCTCGCCGCCTCCGTGCTCGCCGAGGCAGGGCTCCGCGTCGGCGTGGTGTCGGATCTGGGCTGCCTCTCGGCCGACGAGCTTGAGCCGGTAGCCGCCGATTTCAGTCGCCCTGAGGTGCTCGCCTACTGGCTGCGGCGGTTCGAAGCGGATGGCTGCACACATGCCGTCATCGAGGTCTCAAGCGCGATGCTCGCGACGCATTGCCTCGCGGGGATTCTCTGCGACACGGTCGTGGTCACGAATCTCGGCGCGGCTCATCTTGATCAGCACGGCACAGCCGCCGCCTATCGCGAGGTGAAGGCGCGGATCCTCGACTCACTGAGCCCTCAGGGCTGTCTGATCGCCACCTCAGATGATCCCCGGGTTGCTCAGCTGATCGACCGATGGCTGGCGGTCGATGGCCACGGTCGCGTCATCACGACCGGCCTCAAGGGCCCCGCCGATGTCACCGCCTCACCCGTTGAACGAACCCTGCTGGGCCAGACGGTTCTCCTCCGCGCTGGTGGCCATGCAATGCCGGTGGCAGTCTCCACGCCAGTGCCGTCGTTCATTCGCGATCTGCTGTTAGCTGCCGCCATTGGCCTGCGCTATCAGGTGCCACTCGAGCGAATTGTGCGGGGCATCGAGGCGGCCGGCAGCGTGTCGGGACGCATGGAGCCGATCGACCGTGGGCAGGACCACGCGGCCTTCATCGATCATCCCACCAGCGGCCACGCGCTGGCGGCCACGCTTGGCGGGCTCCGCCGGCTAACCCGCGGCCGGTTTGTCGTGCTGGCGGAGGCAGCCTGTGCCGCCCGGCTTATGAGCGAAGGCTGTGGTTCAGATGCGCAGCTGAGTGATGACGAATATCAGGAGGCCGGCGCATTTCGCAGGCGGATCATGCGGTGGGCCGACGACTGCTTGGTTGTCCCCAACACGCTCATGGACGATGCCGGCAATACCGCGGACCTGCTGGCCTACGCCCGCATCGATAGGCTCCTGTCGTCACTCGGCGGCGACGACTGCCTGATTATCCTCGGCGATGTCAGCGGCCGCAGCCTGGGTCCGACGGAGCCTGACGGCGATCCGCTCTCGTTAGCGGCCATCGTGGACGGCTGGCTGCAACTGGCCCATGTGCCTGAGCCATTTGTATCGGGCCGTTACGCAGCGTAACACCGCCCTGGTGGTCCCGATTGGACGCCGGCCCGCTGGCTGAGGCAGAATACTGGTCATGGGTCCGATCTGGGACAAGAATGAAAACGATCGACATGACATTAGGTGCTATCGATGAAGTCGCGTCAGAATGGGAAGGCCGTGGATACTCAGCCGACGGATGCTCTCCTCGGTGGCGCAGTCGCCGACGGCTTGTTTGACGATCTGGGACTGGCGGTCGCCTGCCGCGAACCGCTCTCCCACCACACATGGCTTGGAATCGGCGGTGAGTCGGCCTATTTCTGTGAGCCGGTGGATGTCGATGCGCTCTCGCGACTGGTCGTCCGCTGCCACGAACGGAGTCTCCCGCTCCACGTGATTGGCGGCGGCTCCAATATTCTCGTTCCCTCGACCGGTTTTCCGGGCATGGTCGTGCGACTGTCAGCGCCCGCCTTCTGCGGCATCGATGTCGAGCGGCCGATGCTCCGCGTCGGGGCCGGTGCGAAACTCGTGCACGTCGTCTCTGCGGCGGTGCAGGCGGGCCTCTCCGGCCTCGAGACGCTCGTAGGCATTCCGGGCACGGTCGGTGGCGCTTTGGTCGGTAATGCCGGTGGCCACGGTGGCGACATCGGCGAATGCGTGCGCGAGGTCACTGTGATGTTGCCCGACGGCAAGACCGAAACCCGCACTGGCGGCCAACTGGCCTTCGAATCACGCTGGAGTAACCTCGACGACTGCATCATCATCGGCTGCCGGCTCGAACTCGACGCAGAGGATCCCGAGCGGCTCACCAAGCGGATGCAAAAGCAGTGGATCGTGGAGCGGGCCGCCCAGCCCTCTGGCAAGCGGACCGTCGCGATGATGTTTAAGGATCCTCACGGCACCACTGCCGAGTCGCTGGTCGTACAGGCCGGCGGCCGTGAACTGCGGGTCGGCGAGGCAGCGGTTCATACGCCCCATGCCAACTATGTTGTGGCGTCACCCAATTGCCCGAGCGACGACGTGCGGGCGCTGATTGAATTGGTGCGGGCGAAAGTCCGTGAGCGGTTGGGAGTAGAGCTTGCGCCGCTGATTGAAGTCTGGTGAAAGGAACCCGGTAAAACATGGGTGCCCCGCCCCGCCGTGGTCGACCGCTGCCTATTGAAGTGCCGAATGAGGGCGGCATTGCCCCGTTTTTCGCCGAGCATCGGGCGGGGATCGGGTCGGTCGCTATCCTCGTTGCGGCCGCCGTTGCCGGCTGGTCTCTCTGGTCGCGAGTGGCCGATTCAGCCCGGAACCATCCCGACGCGGTGCTGACCCAAGAAGCGGTGACTCTGCGGGGCTTGGCCCCCTGGGTGCGATGCGACCTCAAGGCGGAGGCGCTCCGCAACGCGAGCCTCGATGGCGGCCTGCCGCTGGATGATCCGGAACTGCCCCGCCGGCTGGCCCGGGCCTTCGACATGCACCCCTGGGTGAAGCAGGTCGTGGATGTCAGCCTGGTGCATCCCGCCGCTGCCACGGTCGAGATCCTCTGCCGCGAACCGGTGGCCATGGTGGGTGTGAAGGGTGGCCTCCTGGCGGTCGATGCCGACGGCGTGGTACTGCCGAGCGCCGATTTCACCGCCGATTCCGCCGCCCTTTATCCGCGCATCTCTGGCGTAGACTCAAGCCCGCAGGGACCCGAGGGCTCGCCGTGGGGCGATGGAATCGTGGAGGAAGGGGCGGCGCTTGCCCTGGCGATCGGCCCCGAATGGAAGCCGCTGGGGCTGACCGAATGTCGGCCACAGGGAAAGTTTGGGCTGCGTCGCTGGGAGCTGGTTGGGTCACCTTTGGGAACGATCCTCTTTGGATCGGCGCCGGGCCGGGAGACGCCGGGAGAGCCGTCAGCGGCGGCAAAGATTGCCAGGCTGCGGTCGCTGAAAGCAGACCCTGATGAGCCCGCTGCCACTGATGGCGGAATCGATCTGACAGTCGCGGCGGAGGAAGCCGAACGAGCTGAACCACGCCCTGTCGCGCAGCCGCGACAGTCGATTCCGTTACCGTGAGACGGCGGGCGTCTTGAAAGCGGCGATTGGGGTAAGCACGAGTTTGCGGACGGCTTGAAACTGTGGATGCTCGGCGGTGCGGCACCATTCGAAGATCACAGCCTCAGTGGTCGTGAGAATCGCCCCCGAGGACTCCAACCGCCGCAGCGCGATCTCGTGGTCGAGACCGTGCCTCGCGGTCACCGCATCGACGGCGATCATGACGACAAGTCCGCGGGCCAGCAGATCGAGCGCTGTCTGCGCGATGCAGACATGGGTCTCGACGCCGCAGAGCACGACCGATTCGATGTCGGCCGGCAGGGCCTGCGTAAAGGTTTCACTGCCGCAGCAACTGAAGGCCAGCTTTGAGATCGCTGGTGGTAACTTTGCGGCAAGGGCCGGCGGCGTGGAGCCGAGCCCCTGCGGATACTGCTCCGTGAGCACGGCCCTCACGCCTAGTAGCCCGGCCGCAGCGGCGAGGCGGTCGGTGCTGGCGACTATCCGATCGCCGTCAGCCATCGCAGCGAGTAGGCGTTCCTGAAGGTCGACGACGCAGAGCAGGGAGGTGGGGACGAAGAGTCGCACGGTAGGCTCCTGGGTGGATTACGGATCATACGTTTTTCGTCTTCCCGTGTGAAACAAGCCGACCTTTGTTCGGCGAATCCGCGCTGTTACAAGTTGGAAATCCTGAAGCCTCCGCGCGGCGTGAACGTAAACGTGCGGCTGGTTTCAGAATCGATCGTGATCGTGATCTCGAGCCGATCAGCGGGGAGCGCTGGGGTGATCCGCTGCGGCCACTCGACGAAGACCCAAGCCGCTCCTGCGGTGGCGTCGTCCCAGCCGATCTCGGCAAGGTCGCCTGCACCCCAGAGCCGATAGAGATCGGCATGCACCAGTCGCTCCGGCCCGCCAGCCCGTGGCGGTATGTCGTGCACATGGATCAGGCCAAAGGTTGGGCTCACCACCTCGACTGGGTCGATACCTATCGCAGCGGCCACCGCCTTCACGAACGTTGTCTTACCCGCACCGAGGTCACCCTCCAGCGTCACAAACCCGCTGGAGGGTAGGGCTTCCACGAGCCGCCGCGCAAGTGGTGTGAGGGCCATTTCGTCGGGCAGCACGACAGTTACGGCCGGCGAACGGTCGTCCTCAGCAGTCGAAGGCATGAACGTATCCTTGTGGCGCAAGCGGCTGCCGCGTGCCGTCGGCAGCGATCGCCACGAGGCCCTGCTTGGCGGTCAATTCGCCAATGATCGTCATTGGCAGGTCGAGCGGTGGCTGGCCTGCCGCCGCGACGAGGGCTTGGGCCGCGTCTGGCGGCATCACCAGCACCAGTTCAAAATCCTCGCCATCGCAGAGGGCATGGTCGAGCGGAGTGCGACCGTCGCCCGGCAACTGGCTCATGCGGACCGCGTCGGCATGGATTGGCACGGCATCGAGTCGCACGACCGCGCCCGTGCCGCTGGCCTCCAGCAGCCGCGAGAGGTCGAGCGAGAGACCGTCGCTGACATCAATCGCGGCATGCACTTCAAACCGCTCGGCAATGAAAATCGCCTCGCGGCAGCGGGGCTGCACGGCAAGGTGCCGGCCCAGCAGGCTGCCGCCATAGCTCCCGGTGACGACGACGAGATCCCCGGGGCGGCCGCCGTCCCGCCGCCAGGCCTGCCCGGGAGGCACGCTGCCGATGGCCGTCACGCTCACGACCAGCGGACCGTCCCAAGAATTGGTATCGCCGCCGGCGAGTGTGCAGTTGTGCTCGGCCGTGATCGCCTGAATGCCTTCAAGCAGTCCGTGGGCAATCGCATCGCCACCCGCGCGGGGCAGACAGACCGCCACGAAGATCGCCTCAGGCCGAGAGCCCATCGCTGCGAGATCGCTCAGGCTGACAGCCACCGCCTTGTGGCCAACCATCCATGGCAGGCAGTGGGGCCCGAGGATGAAATCAACGCCCTCGGTGAGCATGTCGACCGTGACAACGGTCCGCCGCCTGGCCGGCGGCCGTAGCACGGCAGCATCATCGCCAGGGGGCACCTCCAGCCGCGGATCGGCAGGAATGCGGTCGAGCAGCCAGTGAACGAAGTCGGTTTCCACACCCAGATTGTAACTGTTTTGGAAATCGGGGGTCTTCTGTCTTTCCTGGGATACGTCTTCCAACTTGTCCGCTTTTCGTTCTTCGGCAAGCTTTAAAAACTCGCCTCCACGGGGGAGCCGAAGACGCGAGAGCAGCCCGATCCTCTGAGATCAACTACCGGCGAATCGTCTCAGAGACGAGATGGCCAAAGAGCGTTTCCCGGCCGCGAAGCACGTAAAACTTGATCGGGTTTAAGTGCTCATCCTCCGCCTTATCGAGGATGTAGGCGATGTTGTCGGGAAGAATCGTCTCCCAGACATGCAGGCCCACGAGGATGTCGCCCGCCCGAATTCCCTGTTCGGTTGCGGATCCTCCTTGACGGACCTCGCTGACGAGCAGGCCGCCGCGATACCGCGACTGGAGCCGCTGCACCTTCGCTGCAGGCATCGCTTCGAGTCGTAAGCCAAGCTCCCGCCAGCAGCGTTCATCCACAGAGAGCACGTCGCGGCGGAGGGCCGCCAACGATAGGTCGATCTTCTCTTCACCGTCGCCCCGCATCACCGTCAACGACACGCTCTCTCCCGCCCGGTGGCCGAGCAGTCCCCGCTCGATGTCGAGTGGCCGGGCCACTGGGAGTCCACCGATCCGGGTGATCACGTCGCCCGCCCTCACGCCCACGCTTTCGGCAGGGCTCTGGCGATGCACTGCCTCGACGATCACGCCTCGCGGGCCGTCGATCCGTGTCACAATCCCATGCCACGTGTGATCCACGCGTTCGACTGAGAGTAGTTCGGCCACTACTTCAAGGACACGGTCGACTGGAATGGCGAAGCCGATCCCCTGAGCCCCCGCCCGCACCGCCACGTTAATGCCGATCATCTCGCCGTCGACGTTGAGGAGCGGGCCGCCGGAGTTGCCCGGGTTAATACTGGCGTCGGTCTGGATGAGATCGTCGTAACGCTGCGTACGGCTGACCTCCACATCGCGGTGGAGAGCCGAGATAATGCCGCGGGTCACGGTGTGTTCGTAGCCGAAGGCATTGCCAAGTGCCAGCACCGTTTCACCGATCATGAGATCGGAAGAGGTGCCGATCGTGATCACGGGGAGCGGTGCGTCGTTCTCGATCTTGATGACGGCGAGGTCAGTCCGAGGATCGTGAGAGACAAGCGTGGCTGAGGTTGTCTTGCCCGAGGCGAGCGTGACCTCAATCCGCCGCACGCCCTCGACGACGTGGTAGTTGGTGATGACATAGCCGCGGGCATCCACAACGACACCGGTCCCCATGCCGTTGACTCGCTTCAGTTCGGCGGTCGTCTCGTCGTCTGGATTCGGCACGAGCTTTTGCCCGTGGATATTGACGACGCTGTCACGCTGCGATTCGATCGCCCGCACGATGGCGGTGCGGCGGCCTTCGGCTGCTTGGCTTGGCCGCGGGCTTGCGGTTGCTCCCAGCAATGCCACGACCGAAAAAACAGCCCACTGACAGCGCATGAACAATCAGCTCCCCAGACTCCCCACTTCTGTGCGGTCCGCGAACGGAGCGACACAGCCTGCAATATGCAGATTGCATCGACCACCCGCGCCCCGCGCTCTACCACCCTCGACGCGGGCCGGCACAGCTTTCCCAGATGGTGGCGGGTGGCGGGTGGCCGCCGTTTCGCCGCCCTAGAGTAACGGCCTGGTAAAAATTATTCACGCCGCGGCCGGTCACCGTCGGCCTCTTCGGAGGGGCCGGTTTTCACGGTGCCAATCAGCAGCGGCAGGACCTGCATGAGCAGAAAAAGTCCCATCACCAAGAGCACGACCTGGGGCCAGATGCCGGCGATCCGTTCCCCCCATTCCCAGCGGGCTGCGCGGGCGATGCCGCCGACGAGCGTCGCTAGTACGAGGAGCATCAGCGCCGCCAGGACGAGTCCGCAGCCGAGCGAGGCCATGGTGCCGCGGAATGTACTGAGTTCGGAAAACTCCTCCTGATGGAGGTCGATGGCCCGGCCTTTCGCCAGACTGCGTGGCACGGTCTCGGCCAGTTCGATGGCCCGGGCCGCGTCAGACCAGGTGGCGGCGGGCACGCCATCGGCCTGCGGCACGCCATGCAGCAGGTCGAGCATGATGGCACCACGGTCAAAGCTGGCTGTTTCGGTATGGTCGCCCGACCAGGTCCACGGGATTCCCGGCCCATCCGGAATATCAACGGCGGTGAAGCCTTCCGCATGAACGAGTTTGATGGAAAGCCCAGCCTGATCGCCACGGACCACCTGCCAGCGTAAGGGCACCTGTGCCGGCCCGCTCAAGCCCACCGAAAGCGTAGCCCAAGCCGAGTCGGCGTCGGCAGCGCCGAGTGTGGAGAGTCGGGACGGGTCGCCCGCCAGCACCCGCACGAGGTCGGCATCGACCGCGAGGGCCCGCAGCACCGCATCCTTCGAGCGGTCAACCAGCCGCCGTTCCATTGTGATCGTCTCGACGGGGCCCGGCGGGCCAACGCGGGCGAGGCCCATCTCAATACTCTCTTGCAGGCGGCGGATAAAAGGGTGCAGCCGATCGGGAAGAAAGGGGATCAGCCGGGCCCCGGAATCACCGCGGATCATGTCGAGCTCGTATGCCCAGAGCATCGAGAGCACCAGCGGATGGGAAAGCAGGAGCGGTCGGCCGGCCTGCACGAGCGCCCGCACGCCGCTGGCCCGGGCGTCGGTCCAGCCATCGCCGCCAACGAGCACGGCATCGCAGACCCGAGAGTCGAGGAGGTTTTCCCAGGAGGTTTCTCGGGGCACGTCAACGCTGACGGCCGCGGCAAGTGCCTCGCTGGCGGGTAGATCGCAGGCGATTACGATCGAGTCGCCGCGCGGGCCGGCAGCCGCAACGGCCTGCGCGATCCAAGAGTCGATGCCAAGGAGTCCGAGTTTCATCATGCCATTGTTTGCCGGAGGCCCGCATTCGGCCAGCCCGGGCTGGTCGGGCGGGGGTGAAGCGGGGTAAAAACAGGGTATGCACGCAGAAGTAATTGCGATTGGTGACGAACTCACCACCGGGCAGCGGCTCGACACCAACAGCCAGTGGCTCGCCACGGAGCTTGGGCTGATGGGCATTCCGGTCCATTTCCATACCACCGTCTGCGATACGTTTGCAGACGGGATTGAGGCCTTTCGCATTGCCGCCGCCCGGGCTGATATTGTCGTAGCCACCGGCGGACTCGGGCCTACGGCCGACGATCTCACGCGGGACGTCTTGGCGGCGGTCGCCGGCGTACCGCTAAAACTCTCTGCCGCGGCCCTCCACGTGGTCGAGTCGCGGTTTTCGCGGCGGGGCGTGACGATGCCGGCGAGCAATCGACGGCAGGCGGAGTTTCCCGAGGGCAGCCGGATGATTCCGAATCCCGACGGTACCGCTCCCGGGATCGATCTCGATCTCAAGCGGCCCGACGGGGGCAGAAGCCGGGTCTTCACGCTGCCGGGCGTGCCTGGCGAAATGAAGACGATGTGGAAGGCCACGGTGGCTGGCGACCTGCTCGCCATGCTGCCGGAGGCGGGTGTCTTTGTGTATCGCCGGATCAAATGTTTTGGGGCGGGTGAGAGCGCCGTTGAGGGCATGCTGCCCGACTTGATTCGCCGCGGCCGTGACCCGCTCGTCGGCATCACGGCGCACGAGGCGACGATCACGCTGCGAATCGTCGCCCGTGGTCGCGACGAAGCAGAGTGCCTGGCGAAGATCGCCCCGACGGAGCAGACGATTCGGGAGTGCCTCGGAGCCATCATCTATGGCACAGACGACGACGAAGTGGAGGATGCCGCAGTGCGGGCTCTGGCTCACGCCGGGCAGACGCTCGGCACGGTTGAGATCGGCACTGAGGGCCGCGTGGCAGCGCTCCTTGCGCAGGCGGAGTCGCGGCGACAGGCAGAAAATGCAGCGGAAAACCTGTTTCGCGGGGGTACAGTGCTGACTCGTAACACCGCGGCCATCGCGGCCGAAATCGACGCCTTGGCCGAACGGGCCCGGACCGATTTCGGGGCCATGATCGGCCTCGCGATCGGAGCGGCCCGCCTCGGGCCCGAGGGCCGCAGCGTGGTCGATATTGCTCTGGCCGACGGGCAGCACATCCAGCGGATCGAGCACATGCTGGGAGGTGGCCCCCTGCTCGCCCTGTCGCGGGCGGCAAAGACCGCCATGGAACTGGTGCGGCAGCGGCTCGAACCCCGGACGCTTTCACCATGAGTTTTATTGTCGAGCCAGCCGCGGCGGGGCAGGGGTCTGGCCGCCGCACGCTTGTTTTGTTTGCGGGGCTCGTGACACTTGTCGGACTGATCGTCTGGCCGTCACTTGCCGGCCGCATCCAGTATGCCAAGACGCGGGCCGAACTGGCGGCGATCCGCGATGCGGCGGCCGGCGCTGAGTTGAGGTCGGTTGGCAAACTCTTCACGACCCTGGCGCGGGTCATTGGGCCGGCGGTTGTGAACGTGACGTCGAAGAAGCGGCTGCAGTCGCTCGCCGATGAGATCGGGGCGCTCCGTGGCGAGACGCCGACTGGAATCACCGACGAATCGGTCGGCTCGGGCGTGATCGTCGAAGCCGACGGCGTGATCATCACCAACTATCACGTCGTCGCGCAGAGTGACGAGATCGATGTGCTCTTATCAGACGGCCGCCGCTTCCAGGCCGATCTCGTGGGAGCCGACGCCGCCACTGATCTGGCTGTTCTGCGGATCAAAGCCCAAAATCTCCCGAAGGCCGAGTGGGCCAACAGCGACGAAGTCGAAGTGGGCGAGATGGCATGGGCGATTGGCAATCCCTTCGGGCTCGACCGCACGATCACCTACGGCATCGTCAGCGCCGTGGGCCGGCGGGGCGTAGTGGGCAACCCGTTTCAGGAGTTTCTGCAGACCGACGCCTCGATCAATCCGGGCAATTCTGGTGGGCCGCTGGTCGATGTGCACGGCCATGTGATGGGGATCACGACGGCGATTATCGGCAAGGGCTTTCGCGGGATCGGCTTTGCGATTCCGAGCAACACGGCCCGGCGGGTCTGCGAGGAGATTTGTACGACGGGGCATGTTGAACGCGGCTACCTCGGCATGGCGCTTCGGGAACTGCCAGTGGGTTTCGCGGGCCGGCCGGGCGCCGCCGTGGCGGCGGTTGAGCCAAAATCGCCTGCCGCAGAGGCTGGCGTCAAGGCTGGCGACATCGTGCTCAGGTTTGACGGGGAAGATATCACCGAACCAACAACGCTCGTATTGCTACTCACGCGGTCTCCGATTGGTGCCGAGCTACCGCTTGAGATCCTTCGCGACGGTGAGCCCACGACGATCACTGTGAAAGTCGGCCGCCGGCCCCACGACCGGTAGGAATTGGCAAGCTTTAAAAGCTCACCTCCAGGGGGAACCCCTGCACCCTCTCCCAGGTGGACAGCGAATGGGACTCGACTATGGCTGCGGATCGGCCGGAGGTGCGTCCTCGGCGGACGGCTCGTCGAGAAGCTTAGCGAAGTTGAAGTCGTCGTCGCCAAAGCCTCCTTTCAACGCAAAACCGAAGTTGTCGCCAGCCCCGCCCACAGTCGGCTGGACCGCGGCCGCCGTGGGCCGGTCTGACGGCGTGCCCTGTGGCCGTGCCCTCATCGTGGCCGACACGCTCGCGAGCCACTCAGCCGTTGGGAAGGCATACGGTCGAAACTTTTCCAGCGTGCCGGTCTCCTCGTGGATGAAGAGCGCTCGCTGCGGGCCGAGCTTCACGGCGGCGGGGCTATCGACCAATTGGCTTGAGTCAGAGCCGCTCATCTGGAAGAGCACCCGCAGTTCAAACTCCTTGAGCGTGCCACGTTCAAACGTCCGCTGCAGATTCGTGAGCGAGTCGCACCAAATCAGCAGGTGGACGCCGACTGGCGGTCCATCCTTGAGAAGCGTGCCTAGGTTTTGCGCGGGCGTAGCCTTCTGCTCGCCGCCCGGCGACGAATAGCCAAAGTCGTTTTCGTTGCGCCGCAGTTCGCGGAAGCGGGCCAGATCACGGATGATCACGTAGACCGCTTCGCCGTCGAGCACCTGCTCATCGATTCGCCGCCGGACCTCGTCGGCTAGCCGCTGCATCGCGTCGCCCACGGCGAGCCGGCCCACCATCTCGATCTCATGCGGGAAAGACGGCACGAGTTTTGAGAGCAGGAGGTCGGGCTTCTCCTCGGCGATCGCCGGCTCGAAGACGACGAGCCGGGCCGCTCGCCCGAGTGCACCGCCATGAAAGGGATCGTGCGAGGCGGCGAGGCTGACCATCGACATCGCCAGCAGACTCACGGCCAGATCCTCGCGCTGGCCGACGATGAGGAGGTTTGCACCGCCCTGACGGCGGAAGATCGCGGCGGTCGGATCCTTGATGGCGATCGCGTCACCCAGCCACGCCAGGGGTGGTGTCTGTGACTTTCCGCCCACGGTGCCGGCCCGAAGCAGTTCGGCCAGCAGCGGATTCCCCGCCGGATCAGCCGCCTCGTTGCCGTCGAACACCATCCGGGGCAGGGTGGGGATATCGGTCCGCCGGTCGGCCAGCCTGCGGAGTGCGCCGAGGTAGCGCTCCCGCCGCTCGTCGTTTAAAAACACGACCTGAAACGGATTGTTGCCCGCGACCATGCCGTTGGCGTCATTGTAAATGGCCTCGCCGGGCCGCGTCAGTAGGCGGGCGGCGGTGTTGTCTTCGCTGAGGATGAGGCTGGAGTCGGCCTCGTTGCACTGCAGCGCCACGCGGACCGCCATCTGCCCCATCGTGGCGCGGGGCAGGCTATACGAGCCGCCGAGCGTCTGGGAGCCGAGAATGACATGCATGCCAAAGGCTCGGCCCTGGCGGACGAGCCGGTCGAGAATCAAGGTCGCATCCTGGGCGATCTTGTCGTCCTCGACAAAGATCTCCTGAAACTCGTCGATGATCAGCAGGATGCGGGGCATCGGCTCCGACTTGCTGGCATTGCGGAACCCGGCCACATCCTGAACCGCAAATTCACGAAACACGTCGCCACGTCGCTTCAGTTCGCGGTCGAGCTGCTCGAGCACCGACAGACCAAACTCTCGTTCGCTCTCGATGGCGATCACGCGGGCATGCGGCAGTTTGTAGTGATCGTAGAGCTTGAATTCCACCCCCTTTTTAAAGTCAATGAGATAAAACTGGATCTCGTTGGGGCTGTAGTTGAGGGCGAGGCTCGTGATCAGCGCGTGCATGAGCGTAGATTTTCCAGAGCCCGTTTTGCCGGCGATGAGCGCGTGTTGGCTCGTGCCCTTGCCGAGCTTCATATACTGCGTCTTCTTAGCCCCGGCGGGGCCTAGCGGCGCAAGCACCTCGCTCGCCGTGCTGCCCGTCCACCAGTCTTCTTCCTTAGGCGCCACGCGATCGAACGGCACTTCCACTCGCTTGGCCGCCTTGGCCGCCTTGCCGACCCGCTGGATGATCTGCGTAAACAGCTCATCCGATGGCGCCTGTTCCACCGTCAGCGGCCATTTGCCAAACTCAGGGTCGTTCCAGGTATAGACGCCATCCTTGAGCGTGAGCGCCGTGGCATACTTCTCGATGTCGTTTGCGCTAAAATTCGACGGCATGTGCTGCGACGTGTCGATCGAGACGATCGTGTAGACGCCGCAGCGGGCACCTGAGGCGGCAATGCTCGCCAGCCGACGGGCGCTGGTCTCAGTGAAGTTGGCGGGGAAATTCGCCACCACGACAAAGCGATACGGCTCTGGCACCTCGGCGATGGCGTTGTAGTCGCCGATTGAGTGGTATTCGTTCCGCAGGTATTTCTGGATCACGAGTTCGATCTGCTCGGTGATGTCTGCCAAGCACTGCTCAATCTGCGGTGGCTCCGTCCAGATCCGGCTCGTGACGAGCAGTTCGTCGTAATCGGCCAGATGCATGAAGCCGGCAAACTGCTTGCCGAGACCGAGCGGGTCGATGATCGTGAAGCGGCTCTGACCCGCCGGAATGCCAGTGGCGATCCGCAGCATGAGCGCCTGCATCATGTCGGAGGCAGTCTCCTTCTGATCGCCAGTCGTCTTAATAAGCAGTGACGCTCCCACGGGGAAGGGCATCAACGCGGGCTGTGTCCAGGCAGTCGGGCCGAAGGCGTTGAGCGCCGGTCGCGATGACACACCTCCTGGCATTTTCTCCAGGCTGAGACTGAGCTGCCCAAACCGCAGCCCCGGCGGCGACGCGGTCGGCAGTGGCACTTCGTCGCGAGCCAATTCATTCCAAGGGAGGAAGGCCGCGGCGTCGATCAGGTTGGCTTCGTCGTAGCTGGCGGCGGTCTCCGTGCGGGCGGTCTGCCAGGCCTCTGTCATTTCCCGCCAACGGTCGTCACGGTTGCGTTCGGCGCTGACTAGCCTTTCGTCACGGGTCCGCGTGAGCTGTTCCAGGTGTTCGGTGCGATCGGCGGCCAACTTCTCCAGCCGCGCAGGGTATTTCTGTGCGGCCGCCTCGAGTGTGGTGGCTTTCTTTTTCTCGATCTTCGCGACGGCGTCGTTGTATTTTGTTTCGAGATCCGCGTTTTGCTGATCGCGTTTTCCAACGCCCGCAGTGATGTCTGCCGCGTCCTTGCTTTTGCGTTGCTGCGTCTCCTCGACAAACGTGGCGTCGAGCTTCACGAGTTGGGCGTCGTGCCGCTTTTTCACATAAACAGTGGTGGCGGCAAGGCACTGCCGCGTCTGGTCGATCGAGCGTGCGAGTTCGGTCCGCAGAGCCGTGGCCTGTTCACGGGCGGCCCGTCGCAACCGGCCGATCTGCCAAAGCCCAAGCCCCATGCCGATTCCCGCGATCGTGACCAGCCCCGCGCCGGCGGCTACCGCCTTGGTGGACAGAGCCTCAGGGAGCGTGCCTGGCGTGAAGAAGAAGGCCGCCGCCGCGGCGATGAGCCCCAGCAAGAGTGGCAGCAGAATCGCAGCGGCCCGGGTGCTGCTGGAGAATGCTCTGGCCACTGTCTTGAGGCCGACGAGCGCGGCGAGTTTTTCAGCCACGGCCTTCCGGAGCTGTTCGAGCGTCGTGAGCAGCGCCGACCCCGTAGGCAGTGGCTCGGCGGCGGTCGCGGGCTCTATGGACGGGGCTGACTTGATGCCGCAGGCGGTCAAAACACTCAGGCTGCGGGCATCAGCCTCGTCGAGCTGGTTGCCCGTGTCGGCGAGTTCTTTTTCAGCCCGCCGGAGAATCTTTGCCGGTTCCTTCCGCTTCTCCTTGAAGACCTCTTTCGACGAATTCTCTTCATACTGGGCATCTTCCTTGAGCTGCTGGGCCTGTTTCTCCCAGGCGCGGGCGATCGTCGCGGCCAGACCCTTCCGCTGGGTGCTGAGCTTAACGAGATCGGCGGCCGCCTCGCTGGTGGCCTTGTCGATCACCGCGGCCTGTTCACGGCGGGTCGCATCACTCTCCCGGACGTACTTCTCCTCCACCGACGTTATAGAGGCAGCGGCCTGCGCTTGCGCGGCTGCGGTCTCCGTCTCGTGTTCCAAGGTGATGTCGCGCTCAAGTTGGCTGCGGACGGAGGCGGCTTGGCGGAGGCGGTTTACCTGCTCACGAAGCAGTTGGAGGTCGTAGGCGTTGTGGCTCACAGCGGCGGATCCAAAGGGACTAAGGAACGGGAGGGATGGAAATATCTGCTTCGGAGGTGACTGCCCAGGGCATCCTTGCGACGCAGTCTGCCGTCTTTCGTGGGATAAGTTTCCAACTTGTCCGCTTCGTCTTCGTCTTTTTCGGCACGTTGGGAAACTCGTCTCCACGGGGGTCTGCTGAACGGTGGCGTCAGCAGGGCGGGAAAATCGATCGGGGTGTCAATCATCGACGTCGTTAACATCTCGGCTGGCTCGGGCGAGCACCTCGGCCAGCCGCCCGATTGCCTCAAGCGTTTCCTTGACCCGCGGAGTCAGGGGCTCGATGTGCTCCTTGTGAAAGGCCCTGCTGGTGGAATCGTCCCAAGTGTCACGGGCCGCCTCCCACTTCAAGTGGAGTGTCTTCAGGGCGAGTGCCAGTTTCGCCGCACCGCCGGAGAGATCGCCCCTCATGCCCGGCCTCTGGCTCGATCGGCCGGTGGGGCTTGCGGCGCGGCAGCAGGCAACGCGTGGCCACCCACAATCTCATCCACAGGTCGGGCGACCGACGCTTCCGTGCCGCTTCCAGCACCGGTGCCGGCACCGCCAGCCGGCGACGCTGTATGAGTGTAATGGTCGAGCGCGCGAAGCATTCGCTCTAGACGTGCTAGCGCCTTGGGGCAGTCGATGTCGATCACCTCGCGAAAGCGGGTGAGCCGCACGCCTGTTTCCTGCGTCTGCTGTCGTACGACCGGCGTCCACTTCCGCACCGCCTCTTCCTTCCGCTCGGCGCGGGCCAGCCGGTGCTTGGCCTTTTCCAAAACCTTCTTTTCCTCGTTGCAGGCCGGCGTAGTGTCGCCCACCTTCTTATAGGTGCGGCAGTGCTGCAGGTCTTTCATCGCCTGATTGACTGCCTCAGCCGCCCGCCGGACCTCCGTCTTCCAGTAGGCGGCCTGATCGATGCAGATCCAGTCGGATATTCGCTGCGACTGCATCTCGACCTCGCCGAGAGCCTGGCCGCTCTCATGGGCAAACGCAGCGAGCGCCGCCTTGACAAAGGCGAGCGTATCGATCGATTTGACTTCAGCCTGCGTTGACATGAAATAAATTCCTGGATTTGCTGGCGTCAACGCTGCTGTTGGTATTCTTCGACCCGCTCTGCCTTGCGGATGAGGTAGGGAACATAATCTTCGGTGGCTTCGACGAAGCGAGCGAAGGTACTGAGTTGCTGCTCAAACTCCTCCGTAAACTTCTGCTGTTCTTGGTCGCGCCAGGTGGAGCTCAGGGCCGCCAGTTGCCGCTGCACACCCTGCATCTGGGCCATGACTTCGGTGCTGAAAAAACGCAGTCGCGACGCAAACCGCCGTAGCTCCTGCGGATCGACGATGACCTGTCCCATGTTGTGGATCCTCTCTTCGGGGCGGCCGCTCCCGCCGCGATTGAACGTGTTGGTCTGAATCCGCCGGGGGGGAACCGTTTCACACCCTCCCTTCATCGTATCGATTTCAAGCCAAAAACGCACCGGCGGTAGCTGGGGTTTTGGCCGACGCTGTGGGCTGCTGTGCGATTCGCGGGCCGGGGCGTAGACTCACGGTGTGAACGGATCGGAAAACCGAACAGGTTTTCCATATTTCAGGGAGCCCCCGCGACGATGCAACCCACCGCCCCGCCAAGTTCCATCGCCCCGGCAGCCGGCCGCCCCGGCCAACACGCCAGCCCGCAGACCAGCAGCGAGGTCTCGACGTCGCCGACCACCGGTTGGCACGTGAGCCATCTCTTTTACAGGTTTGACCGGGCGAAGCTGGCCGCGCTCTCGCCGCAGCAACGGGCGGAGGGAATCCGGCTCTTTCACGAGGCGCTCGATCCGGCCGGTCCGTTGGCTCCCACCCGCCTGCAGACCTGGCTGGTTCCCGGCCACAAGGCTGACTTCGGCGTGATGGCGATGGATCCCGCGCCGCTGAAAGTCGACGGCGTGCATCAGCGGCTCCTGGCCGGCCCGCTTGGGCAGGTGATCGAGCCGACCTATTCATTCGTGGGCCTGACTGAGGTCAGCGAATACGTGCCGACCGTCGAACAGTTCGGTGAGCGGCTGATTGTGGAAGGGGAGACCCGCGACAGCCCCACCTGGAACGCCAAGGTGCAGGGCTACGCCGGTCGTGAAGACCACATGCGGAAGGCGCGGCTCGAGCCGGAGCTACCGCCGTGGCCCAACGCCTGTTTCTATCCGATGAATAAGAAGCGAAAGGTCGGTGAGAACTGGTTTGCACTGCCCATGGCCGAACGCAGCCGACTGATGCAAGAGCATGGCCGAACGGGCATGACGTTTGGCGGCCGTGTCACACAGCTGATCACCGTAAGTGTGGGCCTCGACGACTGGGAGTGGGGCGTGACACTCTGGGCCCGCCGGCCTGAGTTTCTCAAAGAGATCGTGTATACGATGCGGTTTGACGAGGCGAGCGCGCGGTATGCCGAGTTTGGACCGTTCTACACGGGCTATGTCAGCACGCCTGCCGAGATTCTTGCCCACTGCCACGTGGCCTCAAGCGAGAGATAGGGTCTGTCGGATGAGGTGTCTGCCTCGGGCCAACGGAGGTTGGCAACTGATTCCTTAGCCGGGTAGACTTTCGGCATGTCGTCCAGCCCCACAGAACGTGTTTCCGTCGCAGCCGAAGCCGTCGCCGAAGGGTCTGACAAGGCACTGTTGACTGCTGGGATCGTAACGTTTGGCTTCGACGTGCTCGATCGAGTGGAACAGGCGGTGGCCATGGTCAAGGAACGACTGAAACGGGCGGTGGCGGCCTTGGAGGCTGCAGGCATCCCTTACGCCGTTGTGGGCGGGCATGCCGTGGCTGCCTGGGTCTCGCGGATCGATCCGGCGGCTGTGCGAACCACAGTCGATGTCGATATCCTCCTCGACCGGCCTGATCTCGAGAGGGCGAAGACGGCCCTGGAGAAGGTTGGCTTCGTTCACTCCTTCACATTTGGAATCGATAGTTTTGTCGATGGGCCGCAGGGCAAGGCCCGCGAGGCGGTGCACATCCTCTATGCCGGCGAACGGGTGAAGCCGATTGATGCGGTGCCCGCCCCCGATCTGGCTTCGGCCGAGCAGTTTGAGGGTTATCGGATCATGGGGCTCGATCGACTGATCGGCATGAAGCTTACTGCATTTCGGCTCAAGGATCGTGTCCATCTGCTGGACATGATTGAGGTCGGCCTGATCGACACGGCAACGCTCGACCGCCTCCCGTTGCCCCTGCGGCCGCGGCTCGAGCAAGTGCTCAACGATCCGCAAGGCTGATTGGATTTTCCGGCCCCCGTGGGATACGTTTTCCAACTTGCCAAAGGAAGATTCAATCGTCCCGCTCGCGAGGAACGTCTATTTTCCAGCCTCGAGGATCATGTCGACTTCCGTGCCGCGGGCCGGTACGCGGCCTTCAAAGGCCTCGAAGAGCAACGCCTCGTTCGATTGCGAACTCTCGATCGGCAGGTCGAGCATCGCCGTGGGAAAGTTCGACAGGCAGACGAGATCGCCGCCGTCGGCCTGGTAGTAGTCTTTACCGTCCGACGGATCGGTCCAGAATACGCTGCCGGCAAACACCCAGTCTTCTCGCATCGGCTTGCCTGTGCGGGTGTCGCGGATCCACTGCTGGGCGGGGAGATCCTGCGTCTTGCCCTGCTCATCTTTCCACCGCATGGTGATGCGAACCACCGGCCCGGTGGCCGCCACATAGTCTGGGTCAAACGACACCGGCTTGCCCGGCACAAGGCCGACGGCGAGGAGAGCCGCGTGCACGAGTTGGGCGGTCGACCGCGTGCCCACAATCGACTCATGCTCCTTCGTGCCGTGCGGGCAGGCGAAATACTCGATTGGCCCTTTTTCAACCGCGATTTCTCCCCCCACGATCACCCGCTTGCCGGCCGCATCAATCCAGACCTCTTCTTTGGGGGAGAGTTGCTTGAGTTCTGGGTGGCGATTGACGCGGGCCGGTGCCGCGGGCTCTGGCGTCGGCGGCTCTGCCCCGTTCGCCGGCAGCGCCAGCAAGAGAAAGGCTCCGACGGTCCCCAGAAAGTTTGAAATCAGAGAGTGTGAAATCCGAAAGAGTGTCGTGTCCATAAGCGAGGAAGGCCGGGGTCGTGGATGCCGAGGCTCGAGTGAGGTACCATACTCGACCTTCACGGCCGGTGCGAATCCGGGCCCGCCGCAGACTCTTTCCCAGGCACGGACGGAAGCACGAAATCATGGTCTCAACGAACATCAGCCAGATGCAAAACGGGAAGCCTAGCAAGGCCAACAAAAAGAGCGGCAAGCGGGGCAAGGCTCCAGCCGAGCAGCTTTCGCTGGATGAAATCGTGGAAGCTGCCCAACGGGGGGCCGAGGCTACGCCGCCGGCAGGCCCGCCCAGCACTGTCGCCCGCACGCCGGTGAAGGTGAGCGCTGCCCGAGCCGCCGCCCGGATTTGTGGACTGGCCGACGTGAGTGAGTCGCTTGATGTTCGTCGCCAGCTACGGCGGCTGGCGCGGCAGATCGAGAAGGGTTCGTACAACGCGCAGCACATGGCGTTTCTTGAGACTGCGATCAGCGACTGTCTCGAGGACGCCAGTGCAACGGCTGGAGACCGCCAGCGCTGGCTCCTCTGCGAGGCGGCCACGTGGGGCCTCGCCTGGATGGCACGCACTCGCCGCGCGGGCGGCTCGGCGGGCGGGCTGCTGGAGCGGCTCGTGAAGGCCGCGCGATCGGCGCAACCTTCGCTCGCCGAGGGCGACACGCTCGCGGCCCGGTCTGTGCTGACGCTGGCCCGTCTCTTCTGCGATATCGAAGCCTGCCGCTGCCTAGAGCGTGATGCCGCGACGGCCCTCACTACCGAGATTGACCGACTCGTATCGGCCGAGGGGGTGGTGAACCTGCGGGGATCAGCGGCGGTGGTTGAGCGGGTGGCGCGGTGGTGCTCGGTGCGGGATGTCGCGCAGGCGACCGGCTCCGTGGCCTGGGACGCAGTCACTGAAAAACTTCTGGTGAAGTCGGTGGCGACAACTCTGCGACTGCTCGGCGGCCAGGGCCGCCTCCTTGTGGGCGCGGGCCGGATGCCGGCGGCGTTTTCCGATCCGGTGCTCGCGGTAGCTGCGGATGGAGGCCATAAGCGGGTGCGGCAGACAGCTGAAGCGATGCAAAAGTCGTCGCGGCTCAGCAAGTCGGTCCGGCTGAAAAAGCATGAGAATAATCGCGATGATACGCCTGACGATAACCCCGACAAACTGCTACCGCGGGATCTGCACGATGCCACTGCGGCCGTGGCGATCATTCGCTCGGGCTGGAAGCGGAATGAAATTCGCGTGATGCTTGCATACCGCGACGCCGTGCCCTACCTAGAAATCGCCGTCGGTGATCGGCTGCTCGTCGAGGGTCCGTGGCAGTGGCGGGCCTCCAAGGGTGGACAGCCGCTTGAGGCGGAGGGCCCGTGGACGCTCTCCTGCTGGGAGTCGGATCAGAAGGCGACCTATCTTGAGATCATCGCACCGCTGGCCGGCGGCCTGCAACTCGATCGACAGATTGTCCTCTTGCCGCAGGATCGAATCGTGCTCTTGGCCGACGCAATCACGCAGCGCAGCGACGACCGTACCGGCGACGCTCTGCCGGAGCCGCTCCGGTCGCATGCCAACAGCGGGCTGCGGATTCAGTCGTTGTTGCCACTCGCGGCGTCGCTCGAACGCGAGCCGGCCGATGAGACACGCGAGATCCTTATTTACGACACGAAGCCGAGGCTGATGGTGCTGCCGCTGTCGCTGCCGGAGTGGAAGTCCGCCGGCCGCGGGAGCTTTACAGCCACGCCAGAGGGCCTGGCGATCGACCATCAGACGGCCGGTAGCCGGTGTTATGCACCGCTCTGGCTCGACTTCGATCCAGAGCGTCAGGGACGGCCACTCACGTGGCGGCAGCTGACCGTGGCCGACACACGGCAGAACCTGCCGCCGCAGCAGGCCGTGGGCTTCCGTGTGCAGGTGGGGCTCGACCAGTGGCTGGTCTACCGCACGCTCGACGAGGCCCGCAACCGCACCGTTCTCGGCTGCAATATCTCGTGTGGCTTTGTGGCGGGCCGGATCGACAAGACAGGCGTCGTGGACCGCGCGATCGAGATCGACTGACCGATCGACGAAACAAGGAGCGAGGTGAGTGATGGCCGCTGAAGACGATATCGTCGCGCGGTGCAGGCGCAACCTCGCGGCGGTGCAGGATCGGATCGCCGCGGCCTGTCGGCAGGCCGGCCGAGATCCCGCCGAAGTGCGGCTGGTTGGCGTCACAAAATATGTCTCCACCGACCTGACGCGGATTTTACTTGATGCCGACTGCAGCGATCTAGGCGAGAGTCGGCCGCAGTCGCTCTGGGAGAAGGGGGCGGCGCTCGCCGGTCATGAGCCCCGGCCGCACTGGCACCTGATTGGCCATCTGCAGCGGAATAAAATCCGTCGTACGCTGCCGCTGCTGACGCTTCTGCACTCGCTTGATAGCGTGCGGCTGGCTGAGGCGATCGAGGCCGAGGCAGCTCCGGCGGGAATTATCTGCGACACACTTGTGGAAGTGAATCTCACGGGCAATCCGGCCCGGACTGGCGTCATGGAGGCCGACGTGCCGACGGTCCTTGAGGTGGCGAGCCGCATGGCACATGTGCGGGTCGTGGGTCTGATGGGGATGGCCTCGGAGCCCACTGGGGATGAGCGCGGGGCCGCGGCCCAGCGGCAGTTTGCCCGGTTACGTGAGCTGCGCGACGAACTCATCGCCCGCATACCAACGCCGACGGGCCTCAGCGAACTCTCGATGGGGATGAGCGGCGACTTCGAATCAGCGATCCTGGAAGGATCCACGCTCGTGCGAGTCGGCTCGACGCTTTGGGAAGGGATTTCCTGACTGCGGCATTCTTTTCCACCCATGCGTGATTACGAACTACACGAGAGCATGGAGCAGCCGGCGCGGTGGCGGGCCCACTCGGGCCGCTTGCCCGCAAACTGTTCGCGACCGGGTTGCTCGGTATAGGGCTGCCGAAAGACATCAAGCAGTTCTCTCACCAGGGAATAATCACCGGTCTCTGCCTTGTCGATCGCCAGCTGTGCAAGATAGTTGCGGGGCACGTAGAGCGGATTGACCGCCTGCATGCGTGTCTGCCGAACGCTGTCTGGCCTGGCCTCCTGGCTGATGCGGGTCTGGTAGCGACCCAGCCACTCGCCAAGCAACGCCCGGCTGGCCGTCGCTGCCGCATCGGCTTCGTAGAAACTCTCAGCGATGGCGGCCAGCAGGATTGCGGGGTCTGCGGCTCCATCAGCTCTGCCTGGGATCATCGCCAGACCCCGGAAGAAGAGCGTCATATCGATCTCGGCTGCGGCCAAGAGCGGCCAGAGGTCTGCGACGAGCGGATCATCGACGCCGGCTGCCTGCAGGCTGAGCCCGAGTTTATCGGCCATCATCTGCCGGTAGCCTGTTTGAAAGTGGTCGGCATAGGTGTCGAGGGCCGCCTCCAGCAGGTTCTTTTCGCCCACCAGCGGCACGAGGGCGTTTGCCAGTTGCAGCAGATTCCAGTGGGCGATCTGCGGCTGAGCGATGAAGCGGTAGCGGCGTCCCTGGGCATCGGTCGTATTGGGTGTCCAGTCGGGGTCAACGTTTTCCAGCCAGCCATAGGGTCCGTAGTCGATGGTCAGCCCGAGGATCGACATATTATCGGTGTTCATCACTCCATGCACGAACCCGACTCGCATCCAGTGGACGATCATCACGGCGGTGCGGCGACAGACCTCGGCGAACATTTCAGCATAGTGCTCGGGCGTGGCTGGGCCCGCAGTTGGAGCCAAGGCAGGAAAATCGGTCTGCAGCGTGAAGTCGGCGAGCTGCCGCAGCTGGACGAGCTCTTGGCGGGCTGTGAAGATCTGAAAGTTACCGAACCGAGTAAAGGACGGCGCGACGCGGCAGACAACCGCGCCCGGTTCGGCCCGCGGATGGCCGTCATAGAACATGTCGCGCATCACAGACTCGCCGGTGGCAACCAGTGACAAAGCCCGCGTGGTCGGCACGCCGAGGTGATGCATCGCCTCACTGCAGAGAAACTCGCGGACACTCGACCGCATGACGGCCAGACCGTCGGCGGTGCGGGAGTAGGGGGTGGGGCCGGCGCCCTTCAGCTGCAGCGTCCAGTGTGTGCCGCGGCTGGTTACGATCTCTCCGAGATTGATGGCCCGTCCGTCGCCGAGCTGGCCGGCCCAGTTGCCAAACTGATGGCCGCCGTAGCACATTGCAAACGGGTCCATGCCGGGCAGCAGTCGGTTGCCGCCGAAGACGTCGGCGAAGGCCTGCTCGTTGTCAGGCCTGACCTCAAGGTCGAGCAGCGCGGCCACTTCCCGGGCATGCGCCACGAGTCGGGGGGCGGCGACGGGCGTGGGAGTGACCCGCGACCAGCAGGCCTGCCGCACCTGTCGGCGGCTGTTATGCAAGTCCGAATCACCGGGCAAACCCTGAGTGAAACGGTTGGTGAAGCGGAGGGATTCGAGATGGTCCATCGGGTTAGAAAACTAGTCGTCGAAGCGGACTGCGCGGATCTCAAATTTCATCGTTCCGGCTGGGACGTCGATTGAGACCTTCTCGCCTACTTTGCGGCCTAGCAGCCCCTGCGCGAGCGGGCTGGCAACGTTGATTCGACCGGTGTCGTAGTCTTCCTCACCGGCTCCCACGAGGACAAACACTTCTTCGTCGCCAAACTTGAGGTCCTTGACAACCACCGTCGCCCCAAACACCACTTCGTCACCCGCCTCCTTTGCCCGTTCGACGATCACCGCTCGGGCGAGCTTGTCACGGAGCACGTTGATCTTTGCCTGCGTCATTCCCTGGCTCTCACGGGCCCCGTGATACTCGGCATTTTCGCTGAGGTCTCCCTCGCTGCGGGCGGCCGCCACCCGCAGAGCGAGCTTTGGCATCTCCACATTATCAAGCTGGTCGGCCTCTGCCTTCAGCTTGTCGTAGCCAACGCGGGTCATAGGAATGCGGTCGGAGGACATGGTGTGCTCCAAAAAAAGAAAGAGGGAAATTGAAAGTGAGAAACATGAGGCGGAAAAATACGGGAAACGATTCCGGAGATGGCGGCACTGAGCGAACCGTGCCGAGGATCAGAATGAGCGGTAAACTGCGTCAGCCCGACACCCGTTCGGGAAGATAGAGCAGTCGGCCGCAGCTCCGGCACATCACCACCTTGCCCGTGAGGAGTTCGGAATACATATTCCCGGTGATCTGGCGGAAGCAACCCCCGCAGCTCTCGCCCTCAAGCGGCGCCATGCCTTCGGCGCCCTTCTGCTTGACCGCTCGATCGTAGAGGCTGCGAACGTCGTCGGGCAGTTCCCTCTCAGTGACTGCGAGCTCGACGCCAAGCCGCCGCACCTCGCTGTCGAGCTGCGTGGCCTCGGTAGCTACGCGGGCCTTGATCTCGGCGAGTGTCTGGCGGGCAGCCGCCACGGCGGCCTCAGCCGAGGGAAGCGTCTTCTTGACCGTGTCGATCCGTTCGAGCCCCTCAAGGATCTCGTCTTCGAGCACTTTTGTGGCCATCTTGTCGGCCGCGATCTGCTCGGTGAGGAGCTGGTATTCGCGGTTCGTCTTGCAAGCGTTGAGCTTTGCACCCAAATCGTTGATTTTTGACTCGGCTGATTTCAGCTGCAGTTGCTTCTGGTCAGCTGCCATCTTGGCCTTCTTAATCTCTTCTAACACGCCGGTTTTGCCTGCCTCGACCGTCTCGACCTGTGCGGTGTGGGCCGCGATCTGCCGTGGACCGGCACTGATCCGCCCCTGTAGATCGGAGAGCTGCGTATGGATGCGGTGAAGCGTCCGCATAATCTCAATGTTGACGGCAGTGGACATGAAATAGCTTTCGGCGCTGTTCTTAGGAGTCTTCCCGCCCGCAGAGTTTACCACAACTAAGGCCAAAAATCAGCGGGCCAGACGCTCTTGCGCCCGGCCCGCTCCAGATTCATCTGGCTAGAACTGTCGTACCGCGGTGACTGAACTGCCGCCAAAGTACGTCCGCCCAGCAAAAATGCTTAACAAACACGACCGCCGATCGTGTTGGCGGCTAGCCTGGTAACGCTTCCATAAACGTCTCCAACTGCTTGGAGCGGACCGGGTGCTGGAGTTTCTTGACAGCCTTGGCCTCGATCTGGCGAACGCGTTCCCGCGTCACGCGGAAGATCCTGCCAACCTCCTCCAGCGTGTAGGTGTAGCCGTCGGTAAGGCCATACCGCAGCCTGATGATCTCCCGTTCACGGTAGGTAAGGGTCTTGAGCAGCGACTCGATCCGATCCTTGAGCAGGCCCTGCGTGGCCGAATGCGTGGGGCTCGTCGTGCCGATGTCCTCAACGAATTCGCAGAAGCTTGCATCCTCACTCTCACCCACGGGCCGATCCAGGCTCATCGGCTGCCGTCCCATGTCGATCACCCTGCGAGCTTCTTCAAACGGCACGCTAGCGGCCAGCGCGATCTCCTCCGTGCTTGGCTCACGGCCAAGTTCATGGAGGAGTTTCTTGGCCGTGTTCCGGAGCTTCGAAAGCACGTCGATCATATGCACAGGAATCCGGATTGTGCGGGCCTGATCGGCAATTGCCCGCGTAATCGCTTGCCGGATCCACCAGGTTGCGTAGGTTGAAAACTTAAACCCTCGGCGGTATTCGTACTTATCGACCGCCCGCATCAGACCAGTGTTTCCCTCCTGGATCAGGTCGAGGAAGCTCAGCCCGCGATTGCGGTATTTCTTTGCGATCGACACGACGAGTCGGAGATTCGCCGCGGAGAGATTCCGCTTGGCCGTTTCATACTCAGCCTTGAGACGGGCGAACATATCGACCCGACGGTGGAGCGACCGCGGACTCTCAAGTGTTGTCAGCATCAGGTCGCGAAGTTCTTTCCGCATGTCGGCCCGGTCGTCGCGGGACATCTCCCCCGCGTCCATCAGCCGCAGGTTCCGCTGGATGCTGTCCATGCGGCTCGACATACCAAGGAGCAGTTTCACCAGCGGTTGCACCCGCCGCGTTCGCAGGCTCAACTCCTCGACGAGCGTCAGCGACTTACCACGGCTGCGGCGAAACTGCAGGCGGGCGGCCCGGGCCTCTGCAGCCGTCGTCTTCTTGCTGATCAAAATCCGGAAGTTCGCCTTGTCTTGTTCGATCAAGGTTTCGAGCGTCTTGAGGTTGTGTGGCATCCGCGCGAGGATCTGCTCTTTTGTGAGCCGCTCCGTGAGCGACACCTTGATCGTGCGGTCAAACGGCAGCTTGCCCTCGTGCACGCGGCGGAGCGTTTCTACCGTGGCCTGCATGGAGTACGAACAGCCGAGGATCGCGCGGCGGAACCGCTTCCTGGTGACCTCGATCCGCTTCGCAAGCGAAATTTCCTCGGCCCGAGTGAGCAGCGGTATCTCCGCCATCTGCGCCAAATACATCCGGATTGGGTCGTTACCAGCATTGGACGGTGCTGTTGTGATCGCCTCATCGCGGCGGGGCTGGCCAGGCCGCGACTTGGCAGCAGGCGTTGCGGTAGGCTCGGCCTCGTCTGGCTCCGGCGGCGTGTCGACGAGTTCAATTCCCTGCTCATCAAGTGCCACCAGCAGACTGTCGATCTTTTCCGGATGGATGGCCTCGTCGGGGAGGTAATCGTTGACCTGGTCAAACGTGAGATACCCTTGCGACTTGCCCAGTGAGATCAAGGTCGACAGGTCGGCGTCGGCGTGGGCGGACGAGCCGGTCAGCGGCGCGGCTGCGGTGGCGTCGGCAGCCGGATCATGCGGGCTGTTGGCTGGAGTTTGAGTCTGGGATTGAGATTGAGTCATGGACAGAGTGCTTACGGAACGACGCATCAGTAGGTTCTCCTTCACCATAATACCGTCACCTCGCGCACCGCCCCCCGACCTGGCAGAAATAGCTTCTTGCCCAGGCCGATTGCAGCGACGAGACGGGCAACTTCACCCATCCTTGGGTTTGGTCATGCCCACATCGAAATCAGTCATGCCTTGCACAGCCCGCCGTTCGGTGACAAGCTGTTCAAGAAGAGCCGCCTCCGAGCTGGGATCCAGCTGAGAGGTTTTCAAGGTTCGTGCGCTTCGATGCGCCTGCCGCTGGGCCGAGCGGCGTCGCAGAGCGTCTTCGAGATGATTGATGCGTTCTTGGGGATCGTGAGACGCCCGCGCGGCGGTTGTCTCATCGACTTCCACCATCAGGCTCTGTACGACGGGGTCGTGGATCTCAAGCAAAAGCTGCGCAAGCGCCACCTGCCGGCCGTCAGCATGCAGGCGGCGGGCAGCCTCCAGCACAGCCCGAACTTCTACAGTCTCGAGTTCCGCTGATTGCACCTCGCGAACGATGAGACCGGCGCCTTCGGGCACGCCAACGAGCACCTCAATCACTTCACGATCCCACGCCGGGAGCTTGCGAATGATCCCCGAGGTTTGCCTGGCATCGGCTGTGTGGCCAGGATCGAAAGACGCGGCCGCTCGGCTCGCGTGCCGCGGCGTGGTGCTGCGCAGAGCGAGCATTCGCGTCCGGAGCACCTCGCGGGAGAGGCCAAACCGCCGCGACAGCCGGCCAACCACCTGATCTTCGCGGAGCCTGATCTGCGACGGGGAAAGCGCCGACTTCGGCGACACATTCGCAAGCGCCCTCAGCACACTCTCCACGGCGGTTAGGCACGCGTCGTCGCCCGCGTCGGGGGCGAGTTTGGCAACCGCCTCATCGAGTCGGTATTCGAGCGGATCACCGGCCGACTCAATCAGCGCTTCAAAGGCATCAGGGCCACGCTCGAGCACAAACTCACACGGGTCTACGCCAGAGGGCAGCCGGGCGATCCGCACGTCGATCGGCTCGGCGAGAAGCACATCGAGAATTTCATCGGCACGGCGGCGGCCCGCGTCGTCACCGTCGAGAACGAGCACGATTCGGTCCGCGTAACGCCGGAGCAGTTTGGCATGCCGCTCACCGAGGGCTGTGCCGAGCACCGCCACGACGTCGTCGATACCGGCTTGCCTCGCGGCGAGACAATCAGTGTAGCCTTCGACGACGATCGCCCGCCGGGATGTGCTCATCGCCTCGCGGGCCGTATCGAGGCCGTAAAGCATCGAGCTTTTCGAGAAGAGCGGCGTCTCGGGGGAATTGATGTATTTCGCAGAGTCGGGCGGCGCTCCCGGCAAAACGCGGCCACCAAAGGCGACGGGCCGCGAGGAGACGTCGAGAATCGGAAACATCGCCCGGTCGCGGAAACGGTCGTAATGGCCAGACCGATCCTGCCGCTCGACCACGAGGCCCGCCTTTGCAAGATGGTCGCTGGCGATGCCAGCCGCCGAGGCCTGCCGCAGGAGCCAGTCCCACACCGGCGGCGCGTAGCCGAGTCGGAAGCGGTCGACGGTCTGCTGCGTGAGGCCCCGGGAGGTGAGATACTCGCGGGCGGCCTGCGCTTCAGGTGCAGAGCGGAGGCAGTCGCGGTAACGGTCGGCTGCCCAGGCCACTGCGGAGAGGATCGCTGCCTTTTCATCGGTCGGTAGGCCGCCGCGGCCCCGGGGCAGGTCAATGCCCGCCCGCTGGGCAAGTTGTTCGAGAGCCTCACGAAACTCGAGCCGTTCCATTCTCATTAAAAACGTAAACACGTCGCCGCCGAGGTTGCAGACCCAGCAGCGGAAGGTCTGGCGATCTGGGTTGACGTGGAAGCTGGGGCGAGAATCTTCATGCCAGGGGCAGAGGCCCACCATGGCCTTGCCCGCCCGCCGCAGGGAAAGGTAGGTCCCGATCAGGTCGACGATGTCAATCGCATCGCGCACGCGTTCCTTAAGATCGTCATGCGAGCTTTGAGGTGCGGAGGAAGGCGTCACGGGCGACCTAAAACCGATTACGAGACGATCGTGCCGAAAAGCAGCTCTCAATAGAAACTGCCGCCGGAATGTAGGCTTCACCAGAATACAGGTCAATCTCAGGAATTGCCTGCGTATTCACCCTGATTTGCCGTTGGCGAGCTAGGCTGTCTGCGGCCTTTTTTGAATGCAGAAGTGGGCTCCCGGGCTGATCCCGCTCGAAGCAATCACTCAGAGAGGAGCCGGTCGATGCTCTGCAGAAGACGGTCCATGGCGAAAGGCTTGCGGATGTAGTCGTCAACGCCAAGCATCTCAGCGTAGGCCTTATGCCGGCTGCCTTCGTTGGCCGTGATCATGATCACTTTCATCGGCACCGGCCGGCTGCGACGCAGCTTTTCAAGCACCAAGAAGCCGCTTCGCTTCGGCATCATCATGTCGAGCACGACGAGGTCAGGATTCTCTTTTTCTGCCATCATCAGGCCTTGATTGCCGTCTCGGGCGATCAAGATCTCATAGCCCCGCGATACGAGCACTGTTCGCATCGACTCCACAATCTCGTTGTCGTCATCGACAATCAGTACCCTTTTACCGCCACTTTTTGCCGGCTGGGCCGCAGTCACGGTCGCAGGAGCAACCGCCGAAGCGGCAGTGTCTTCGGCCCCAGTGCTGGCGGCTGTCTTGCGGACCTTCTTCGGAACTGGCATCGGAAACCTCGGGCCACGTGCTGGCGAGCGGAAGGGAAACAAACGAAAGGAAACTGTTCCGTAGGCCCAGGATAATAGCACGAAGCGGCCGCAGACTCCATGTTCACGCAGGAATCGCAAGAATTTTAAAGTCTTTGCCGGTGACAAAGACCAAACCACTCAGCGGACAGGCTGCGGGACATCGGCTCCGTGAAGCGGTGTTTCGGGCTCTCGCGAGCCGAGGATCAATGCCGCGCCGACGAGGCCGAGCGCTGCGCCGAAGAACACGTCGCTGGGGTAGTGAGCGGAGCTCGCGACCCGCTGCGCACTTGCACTCACGGCGAGCAGCGCAAAGAGCCATCTGCCGCGGGGATACTTCCAAGAGAGCGCCACAGCGAGGCCGGCGGCGGTGGCGGCATGGCCAGAAGGAAAACTGTTGCGATCGCTGTGGCTGGCGATGGTCGCGGCGAGCGATTCGCCAAATGTCGACACCGCTGTCAACGCGGCCGTAAGATCAGTCGCCCGTGGCCGCACCCTGTCGAGGGGCGTGACCTTGATAATGTTTGCCATGATGCCGCCAGCAAAGGCTGTCGCGACCATCCGCACAAAGTCACGGCTCACCGGGAGAATGCCAAACCTGGGCCGGGCCAGCGACGGGTCGAGAACGGCTGCCGTCAGGAGGAGCGTGGCCACGCCAATCCCATGGCCAAACACCTCCGAGAAGTTGAAAAACCGCATCAATTCCTTCGGAGTGTGGCCCGCCTTGCACCACCGGGCGACATCGACATCGACAATAAGCATGAGACCGCCCAAGCAGGCCAGCGCCAGTGCGGCCGCGATGAGCCGCCGCGGCCGGCTGCTGATAAAAAGGCTAGCGGTGGTGCTGCGGCGGGACGACGCGGTGGGGATCATAATGAAATTGTCGCAGAAGCCTTTCGACGCTGTCTACTGATGTGTCAGGTCCAGAGACCGCGGTCAAGAACACGGTAATTAATCGCTTCGCTGATGTGGCCGCAGCCGATCTTCTCAGCGGCATCGAGATCGGCGATCGTGCGGGCCACGCGGAGCACCTTGTCGTGGGCGCGGGCCGAAAGCCCCAGATTGTTCACGGCCGCTCGCACGAGTTCCACGGCGGCCGGTTCGAGCGGGCAGAGCTCGCGAATAAGCCGGCTACTCATGCGCGCGTTGCAGCGAATCGGCAGGCCGGCAAACCGCTCCGCCTGCCGCAGTCGGGCGGCCATTACGGCCTCCCGCATCTGGCTGCTCGACGTGCCGGCCCGGCTGCCCGAGAGATCGCGAAATGGCACGGATGGCACTTCCAGATGGATGTCGATCCGGTCGAGAAGCGGCCCGGAAATCTTCCCCATGTATTTTTCAACCTGAGGCGATGTGCACTGGCACTCCCGCCTTGGATCGCCGCGGTAGCCGCACGGACAGGGATTGAATGCCGCCACCAGCATGAAGTCGGCCGGAAACCGGCTACTCCCCTTCACCCGGCTGATCGCCACGTAGCCGTCTTCTAGTGGCTGCCGCAAAACCTCCAGCGTTCGCCGGTTAAATTCTGGTAATTCATCAAGAAAAAGGACTCCGTTGTGGGCGAGTGAAATCTCCCCTGGCATCGGAATGGAGCGGCCGCCGATCAGACCGGCCTCAGAGATCGTGTGGTGCGGGGCGCGGAAGGGCCGGGTAGCTAGCAGCGGCTGGCCTGCCGAGAGCAGCCCCAGGGCGCTGTAGATCTGCGTTGTCTCAATCGATTCGGGGGCCGAGAGCGGCGGTAGGATCGTGGGAATTCGCTTGGCGAGCATTGTCTTGCCGCCCCCCGGTGGGCCGACCATCGCGACATTGTGACCCCCGGCCGCGGCGACACAGATGGCGCGCTTGGCCGCTTCTTGGCCGCGGACATCGGCGAAGTCGACGTCATAAGCCGCGAAGCGTTCAAACCATTCCATGACGCGGGGCGGACACCGCGGGATATCAAGGTCGCCGGAGAAAAACTGAACGGCCTCAATCAGCGACGCGACCGGAATGACTTCGATGCCCTCCACCACCGCCGCCTCAGAAGCGCTTGCCGACGGCACGACAATGCCCCGCAACTTTTTCTGCCGCGCGGCAGCGATCGCCACAGAGAGGGCGCCCCGCGCCGGGCGAGTCGAGCCTTCCAGCGACAGCTCGCCGACGACCGCATACTCCTCGAATCGCTGGGCGGAAAACTGCCCGCTCCCCGCGAGGATGCCGAGCGTGATCGGCAGGTCAAACGTTGCCGCCTGCTTGGGCATCTCGGCCGGGGCGAGGTTGATCACGATCCGATCGTTGGGCCGGTTGAAACCGGAGTTGACCATCGCCCGGGCCACGCGATGCGTGCTCTCGCGGATTGCCGCATCGGGGAGGCCGACGAGCACGGTCGAGGGCAGGGCACCGGTGGAGACATCTACCTCCACGTCCACTGGCAAAGCCTCGATCCCAAAGAGCGAAAAGGTCTGAATACGGGCAAGCATGGTGACACTCCGGCAGGACGTGAAAGCTCAGTCCGGTAGGCCACGCCCGCCGAGGCTAGAAATAGTATACGCAAGTACACCTCCGCATGCAAGGCCGTGCCCCCGTGAAGGCGAGTTTTCCAAATTGCCGAATGCAAAGCGTACAAATTGAAAATCTTATCCCACGAGAATCAAGACTGACTCTCATGCTGGGCTGAGCGAGCGGCCAGAAAAAAGGTACAACGATAACTCGTCATCACTAGGAGCAAATGCATGGCTGCCACGCAGGTCGACTGCCGTCAAATGAAAAACGTGTTGTGTTGCTTGCTGGGAGTCGTGGCTGCCGCTACGGCCGTTCATGCCGACGAGGGGATGTGGCTCTTCAGCCACCCGCCGCTTGAGCGACTGGGGCGGGACCATGCCGCTGCTCTCAAGGGTAAAAATCTCTCGCCCGAGTGGCTGACCCACCTGCAGCAGTCGTCGGTCAGGTTTAATTCAGGCGGCTCGGGGTCGTTTGTCTCAGCCGACGGCCTCGTGCTCACCAACCACCACGTCGGCGCTGATAGCCTGCAGAAGTTTGGCGACGCGACGCACAACTATTACCGGGATGGGTTTGCTGCGGCCACGCGGGCCGACGAACTCAAGTGCCACGATCTTGAGCTCAACGTTTTAATCTCGATCGAAGACGTCACCGCCCGCGTGCAGGCGGCGGTCGCGGCCGGCATGAGCCCCACCGACGCGTTTGCGGCCCGGCGGAAAGTGATGGCGGAGATCGAAAAAGAGTCGCTGGCCGCAACCGGTCTGCGGAGCGACGTGGTCACGCTCCATCAGGGCGGCCTCTACCATCTCTATCGAGCCAAGAAATATACCGATGTGCGGCTCGTCTTCGCGCCGGAACAGCAGATCGCATTTTTTGGTGGCGATGCTGACAACTTCGAGTTTCCGCGGTTTAACCTCGACTGCTGCTTCTTCCGGGCATATGAGAATGGCCAGCCAGCGCGGGTGCCGCACCATCTGGTCTGGAGTCGGCAGCCGGTCGTCGCCGGTGAGTTGGTCTTTGTCTCCGGCCATCCGGGCCACACCGACCGCGCCAGCACCGTCCGTGAACTGCTCGCGATGCGGGACCGGCAGCTGCCATTTTCACTTGCTATGCTGAACCGTCTGGAGACGATGCTGAGCGCCTACAGTGAACAGGGCCCCGAAGAGAAGCGGCAGGCGCTGGGCGATCTCTTTGGCGTGCAAAATAGCCGAAAGGCTCGGGAAGGCATTCTGGCGGGGCTGCTCGACCCAAAGTTTATCGGGAGGAAACAACTGGCGGAGGAGAAGCTGCGGGTCTTGACCGACAAGCCAGCCGTGACGGCAGCAGCGGCCGCGCGGTCGTCGCCATTTGAAAGGATCGAAAAGGCCGAGGATGAGATCGCCCGGGTCGCTCTGCGACACAACCTTCTGGAGGCCGCGATCGGCTTCAACAGCCAGTATTTCGGCAACGCCCGCACGATCCTCCGGGCCACCGCCGAGGCAGCCAAGCCCAGCGGCGAGCGGCTCCGCGAATACCGCGACTCAAACCGTGCGTCGCTGGAGCTATCTCTCTTCTCCGACGAGCCAATCTACGACGCCTTTGAGATCGTGAAGCTGGCTGACTCCCTCACTTTTCTGGCGACGGCGCTGGGGCCGAGTGATCCGCTCGTGCAACGGGTGCTGGCAGAAGAATCACCCCGCGAGCGGGCAGCAGAATTAGTCCGCGGCACCGGGCTCGGAAAGCGGGGCGGGCCGAACACAGCCACCACGCCCGCCGACACGCGACGGGCCCTCTATGACGGTGGCCAGGCGGCGGTTGCGGCGTCTCGCGATCCGATGCTCGCGCTTGCACGGATTGTGGATGAAGAATCGCAGAGTCTGCGGAAGGTCGTCGAGGCGGCCGCGGAGAGCAAGCGGCAGGCGCATGCCGAGATCACGCAGGCCGTCTTTCAAAGCGCAGGCGAGGGTGTCTATCCTGATGCCACATTCACGCTCCGACTCGCCTACGGCACGGTGAAGGGCTACGAAGAAGAAGGGCAGTTCATCGCCCCGATCACGACCTATGCCGGTCTCTTCGAGCGGTCGACAACCAAACAAAACGCGCCGCCGTTTGACCTGCCGCTCCGGTGGCAGAAGCTTCGACCAGAGCTCGAACGTGATGCGGCTTTTTTGAAGACGCCGTTTAACTTCGTCTCGACGGCCGACATCATCGGCGGCAACTCAGGGAGCCCGGTTGTGAATCCAGCCGGCGAACTGGTGGGCCTGATCTTCGACGGCAATATTCAGTCGCTCGTGCTCGACATCACCTACGACGCGACGCAGGCCCGCGCCGTGTCGGTCGATGCTGCGGGCATCCTGGCGGCGCTCAAAAAGGTCTACCGGGCCGACGGCTTGGTGGCAGAACTCTCCGTGGCGCCAGAACGCTCGGGCCCCGCAGGCGACGCCAAGGCAGCCGCTGCGGGCGATGCGGTCTGGGAATCGCTCTTCGATGGGCTGACGCTCGGCGAATGGAAGCCGACGAAGTTTGGCGGCGAGGGGGAGGTGGTGGTCGAAAAGGAGGCGATTCGGATCGGGATGGGAGCCGACATGAGTGGCATCACGTGGTCGGCTGCTGCGCCACGGCAGAGCTATGAAATCGCGTTGGATGCCCAGCGGGCCGATGGAAACGATTTTTTCTGTGGCCTGACGTTTCCGGTGGGAGACGATCCTTGCAGTCTCATCGTGGGCGGCTGGGGGGGTGGGGTTGTTGGGCTGTCAAATAT
>JBAXUW010000040.1:0-18854 GCA_037129495.1 Planctomycetota bacterium
AGGCCGTAAAAGTAGAGCCCCACCACGCAGTAGTCACGCACCCCCGCGGTCCACCCCGGCTTTCCGTAGGCCGAGATTGCCCCCACAAGCACGAACAGCATCCCAAAGAGGTAAATATTATAGAGCCAAAACGGAAACTCCGCCCGTCGCGCAACTCGCACCGACACCGCCGCAACAAAGGTGCGAATGGCGTACAGAACGCATGGAATCATGAATGCATACTGCTCGAACCCCGTCATCTGCTCAGCCATCGCCTGGACGTCGTCGAAGCTGTCGCCGCTGCCGATTTGCAGCCGTAACTGCGTGCACGTGAGCACAAACGGAATGATGATATCGGGCTTCATCCGCCAGATCAGATAACACACGAACAGACTCCGCACCCAGATCGACGATGGCAGGTGCACCCAGGACCACAAGACGTAGATGATCCCAAAAGCAATCAGGTAGGGATTGAAGATGGATGCGTCATTCGCCCGGGCTGCGACCAAACGCGTCGACCAGGAAACATCGCCTGCCGGTGGCATCGGCTGGACGTTCATGCGGTGGGATGTCATGGGCTGCCGCCAATCTGGATCACGGCTGCACTCCGGTCGCAGCCGGCGGCACAAGCCGTCGTAATCCTACCGGCAGAACGGCATGGGCCACCTCGAGGAGCAGCTGCCGCAGCGGCGACGAACGCAGCGTGATCGCGAGCAGCGCGGCGCCGCCGCAGAACGCGGCCACCAGCGGGATCTGCCACACCCGCAGCGGAAACTCGGGCAGCATGCTGGCCACGGCCAAGCCAGCGATGATCAACGCCATATCGGTGGCCAGTGACAGCCACTCCACGGCACGGATTCTGACTCCTGTAAATCTGGCCATGCCGACCAGCAGCAGCACTGTTGCGACGAGTGGCGTGGGTGCCGACGCCACTGCCAGTCCTAAGCTTCCGAAGACGTACGCACCGCACGCCATCAGGACAATTCGCAACGCTCCCTCGACAATCATCACGCCGTACGCAGACATGAGCCGCCCCGTGGAACTGAACATGTATGACGCAAAGGCGAGTGCGGTGCTCGCGATGGCCGCAGCCGCAATGGCCAGCACGAGCGGTGTAGAAAGGATGAACTGCGAGCCCACCCAGGCCGTCAGAAACTGCCGATGAACGCTCACGAAACTGATCGCCAGTGCCCCGGCCATGATGACAGTCAGCCGCAACGAGTTGAGGAACAGCCGAAAGGCCGGCGGTCCTTGCTCGCGGGCCAGGAACCGGGTGAAGGCCGGGAGCAGAGCGCCGCCGAAGGCGTTGGCCAAGCCCGTTGCCATCCCAGTAGGACGCGCGGTGTTTGCATAGAGGGCGGCGGCACCGGGCCCCTGGGCTGTGGTCACGCAGACGACGTCGAAACTGCCCAGCACGGACTGGATCCAGCGGACCGCCAGCCCCATGGTTCCGAGCATGGCAAAGGACCGGCAGCGAGCTTGATCAAATGCCACTCCGTCGCTCGGGCCATGTCCGATCAGGAAGGCGGCGTTGTAAACGGCCAGCGGGACGAGTGTCACGGCGCTGCGCACGAGCAGCCCGGCGGCCATCGCCATGAATCCCCAGTGCGGCAAGAGCAGTCCACTGGTCACAAGCCACGCTACGGGCGCGGCCATGCCGATGACTCCAGTCACGATCGGTCGCAGCTGCGAGGTCGGCAGGGCGGTCAGGCTGACCGCGAACTGGGACATGGCGGCCGAGACGGCGACGATCGCCGCGATGACCACGTTGTGGCCGGCAATTGCAAAGCTCTGCGGCGAGAGCTTTTCTGCCACCAGAATCGAGCAGAGCACCAGCACGCCTCCAACGATCGACGACAGTGCCGACACGGCCAGGCCGTTCAGGAGTTCTGACCGCGCATCCGCATGCCGAGCCTGTTCGAGGGCCCTGCTCAGCCGAACAACTAAAACGCCGCTCACGCCCATGTCGGCGATGCCGCCGACGGCCGACAGGGCCGTCAGACCCAGCCATGTGCCGTATCCGACTTCGCCAAGATGACGGATGGCGATCGGCACGATCGCCAAGGAGCAGCCGATCAGGCAAGCGATCGCAAGGTAGTTGCACGCCAATGCCACGACGACGCTGATGTGACGCGACATCAGATCTCCACGCTCTTCATGAGGCGGCCGAAAGGCGAGCCACCATGGCCTCGCCTTTTTTATAGCCTCTCATCAATGCGAATCGAATGCGCCGGTCCATCGTGGGAAGAGTCCACACCCGGCCCCACAACAATGCCCGTTTGAGAAGGCTGCCTGTGATATACGGCGGAGACGGCCTGCCGCGAATCGCCCTGAGAACAAGACTGGACGCCTGAGACTCCTCTGCCATTTTCAGGATGTACGGCTCTGTCATTCGGCCGCTGGGGATCAAGTGCGTCAGACGCAGTTGCGGAAATCTACCCACACCCAGCCCGGCGTCAATCGCCGTCATTGCCATGTCGAAGTCCCCGCACCCCGCCAGATCATTTCCCCGGCGGTCTAAACTGCGCCGCAGGGCATCCTGGCTGACCGTGGCCACGTACTGCTCGGCCACTGCCTTTCGAATGCACATGCCCGCCCCCATCGGAGTGGCGTCATCGCGAAAGTATTCGTTGGACCAGATCACTTCTCTGCAATCCTTGACCGCGACAAACGACATGTGTGGCATCAGCCACTGGGGCGGTGGCGTCTCGTATTCGCCGTAGCATGCCCCTCCCCAAGCGCCCAGAAAGCCATGCTGCTCGCCGATCCGAATCGCTTCGCGTATGTACGTGGGCGACAGCACGTTATCGTCGTCAACGAAAATAATCAGCGACGATCTCGCCTCCGCAATTCCCTTCATTCTGGCATGCGTTAGCCCCTGCTGGCGTTCCTGCACGATCCTTCCGTGCGGATGCCATGAGAGATCGAGCCAGTCGCTGACGGGTGGGTCGCTGTTGTTGTCAACAACGATCAGTTCCCACTTCGCAACGGGCTCCGACTGCTCCTGCAGGGCGTCGAGCGCGCGGGCGATCGTCTGCCGCCGCGGACTATAGGTGCATATGATCACGGAAGCTTGCAGCGGCAGCATCTGCGTGATGGTGTTAGTCATGCGACATGCGGCGGCGCATGCACCGAGAAAGCTTTCCCGCCATCGCAGTGAGAGGGGCCGACAGATACCAGGCGACCGGCATGCCTCCGCCGGCGATCCACTTGAGCAACTCACTGGGCTGTCGCACCAACTCCGGATGAAGTACCCCCGGAATGCGCTTCTCGTGGCCGGCGTGCTGAGGATCGCGACTGGCTACGAACATATTTTGTCGATACCACGGCTCGACTCGCAGCATGTCCCAGATCGTCCAGCGAATTGCGTCGTCGCACGCGAAACCATGCGAGTTGAACAAGCCCTGCCAATAGACTGGCCACTGGCAATTGACGTGATGCTGACCGTCCTGTCCTGGACAGGCCGCAGAAAAGACGATCGTGTCTGCCAGGTCCGCCAGCGACCCTACCAGCACATCGGCACTCTCTTCATCAAGATGCTCTGCGACCTTGAGGCACAACGCGACATCAAAATGTCGACCGACATTCAGCGGCACGGTCAGATTTCGTTGGAGAATCAGCGAGGGCGGGATGACGAGTTGCTCGAGAGGGGCGATCATGCCGTCAACACCCATGACATCGGTCAGCCCGTTTTCCAGGGCAGCCCTCAGCCACGTGCCGGTTCCGCACCCAACGTCGATCAAGCTTTGTGCCGAATCTGGAAGACATCGGCGCAGATACGGAAAAGCGACGGCAGGGCCGTCCATGGAATGCCGATTGCGGGCGTGTTCGTATTCGATCTTCATCGTGACCGATCTGCTTGGACACTCATCCCGACTGAGGCGTGCGCGACAGGCACCACCTTGGCTTTAAGACAAGAGGCCCCAAGTGGGAAAAGGGAGGCACTCCCGATCCATAGAAGTCAGTCGACTCGACGTCAAACGAGAGACAGCCCTCCACCATATCGATGTCGACGGCACCGTCTCCAAGCCAAGCATCCACCGAATACGTCCCCGGAGCGAGAAGCACTTCGTCGAGTTCGCAGGTGACCGTCCCGCTCGCCATGTGCTGTGATTCGAGACTGCCCGTCATCCGCATGTTGACGGCGGCAACGGCCATATTCAAACTGTTTTTGATGACAATGCCCAAGCATGGTGTTGCGAGCGGGGCTCTCTGGCTCACGTCAAAAGAGATCTGCATGCGCATTGCGTCACCGATGCCAAAGGAATTACGGGGCTCACCGGTCGAGGCCCTCAGCGAGGCGGCTGTGATCACCGGCGTTGCCCAGTGTGGACGCTGATCGCGACTGTGGTCTGATGAAGCAACAGTGTTCTTCATTCCCATACTGCGGTATTGATCGAGAATGTCTTCTGTTGTGCCCATTGCCTCCAGGTGGCCCGCCCGGAGAAACACAGCCGAGGTGCATAAATGCTCGACGGCCGCGAGGTTATGGCTGACGAACAGCACGGTTCGGCCAGAACTTTGGGAAACATCACGCATTTTCCCGATGCATTTCTGCTGAAACTGGCTGTCACCGACAGCGAGCACTTCGTCCACGATGAGGATTTCGGGCTCCAGGTGGGCTGCCACCGCGAACGCCAGGCGAACATACATGCCGCTGCTGTAATGTTTCACGGGCGTGTCGAGGAAGCGTTCGACCTCGGCAAACGCCACGATCTCGTCGAACTTGCTGCGAATCTCGGACTTATTCATGCCGAGAATAGCGCCGTTGAGGAAGATGTTTTCGCGGCCGGTCAACTCTGGATGAAAGCCAGTCCCCACCTCGAGCAGGCTCGCCACGCGCCCGCGAAGGCGTATCCGACCAGTTGTTGGTTCGGCAATGCGTGACACGAGCTTGAGAAGCGTCGATTTGCCGGCGCCATTCCGACCTACGATCCCCACCACATCGCCTTGTTGGACGGTGAAGTTGATGTCCTTGAGCGCCCAGAAGTCTTCCTCCGTGGAGGCGTCGCCGGCACGGACTGACGGCGGCGCAAACAGCCTACGCGCTCCGTGGGCGAGAGCGTCGCGTAGCGTGGTATAGGGAGCCTTGGCCTGGTGCCGCAAGCGATACCGCTTTCCAAGGTTCTCGGCGGAAATGATCGGTGCGGCCATGGAACTAGATGACGTCCGCGAAGCCTTTTTCAGTGCTGCGAAAGAACCGGACTCCGTACCACAGGAGCGCGGCACTCGTCAGCACTGAAATCGCCAACGCTCCGATGTGCAGCGACTGTTCTGCACCGATGCACCAGCGGAAGCCATCGATCACTCCCACCATCGGATTGAGCGAGTAGACCAGCCGGGCAACCGGACCGAGCTTCTCCTCAATCAGCGACGACTTAAATCCAATCGGGGAGACATAGAGCCCAAACTGCACGACGAACGGGATCACGAACCGAAAGTCGCGGTATTTCACATTGAGCGCGGTGGCGATCAGCCCCGGCCCCAGGGCCGCCAGCAACGCCAGCACGACGAAGATCGGGAGGAGAACGATCCGCACCGGCGGCACATACTGATACCAGAGCATCACGCCGGCCAAGAGCCCGAGCGTGATCATGAAATCGGCCAGCGCGACGATCACCGAACTGGCCGGCAGGATGATCCTGGGGAAATAGACCTTTGTGATCAGATTGGCGTTCGACACGAGGCTACTGCTGGATTCCGCGAGGGCCGTCGAAAAAAACTGCCATGGGAGCATGCCCCCCAGCACAAGGATCGCGTAGGGCACGCCGTCCGAAGGCAGGCCGGCCAGACGGCTGAAAATCACGACAAAGACCAGCATCGTGAGAAACGGCCGCAGCACGGCCCAGAGCACGCCGAACACCGTCTGCTTGTAGCGAACGAGCAAATCCCGCCACGCGAGAAAATAAAACAGGTCGCGGTATCGCCACAGGTCGCGCCAGTAGTGCGCCTCGGCCCGACCGGCCTCGATAATGATCTCATCCATGGAACACTCTCTCCATGAATCGCTGCGCGGCCCGATCGGCAGATGCGTGCGCCGCCGCGAATGCGTTGATGGCAACGCGGGCCTGTGGCTGAACCGGCCCCCGCGCCACTGCGTCGGCCAGCGCCCTTGCCAAGGGAGCCGACCGGCCCGACTGCACCACGCTGCCGAGCGTGTCATCCGTCACGATGGCCGCCGCGCCGCACGCCGTGGTGCAGATCACCGGCGTGCCTGCTGCCAGCGACTCGTTAACGAGCGTGCCCCAGCCATCGAACCGGCTCGGCAGCACCGTGCAGTCGGCCTTCGCCAACGCGCTGTGCATCTGATCGCTGGGAATCACGCCGTGAAACGCGATCCGGCCCGAGAGCTGCAGTGTCCGCACCACATGCTCAAGAGCCTGTCGCTCCGGCCCGTCGCCGTAGATGTCGAGACGCCATCCCGTGGCAGGCAACTCGCCACACGCCCGCACGAGCAAGTCGATCCCCTTGCGGCGGATCAGCTGGCCAGCTGAGACGATGCGAACGTTGTCGTCTTGCGAACGGGCCTGGAGATCAGCGGCGAGCGGCGGCACGTTGAGAAAGTAACCAAACGGTACGATTTTTTCCTTCGGAAAACCGATCTGCTCAAAGAACCTGCAGCCGACACCGCCGATCGCAAGCACAAACGCAAACCTCCGGCCCCAGCGGGCCGCGAGCACCCGGCCCCGCAGTCGCTTCAGCCAGCCGGTTGCCAGCGACTGCTCGGGCGCCTCCGAAAAGATCGCCACGCGGGCCTGGGAAGGGGCCAGTCTGCGGAAGCCGGCCCAGACCAACGGATGGGAGAAGAACCCTGAAAACACGTGAACAGCTTCGGTGCTTGAGTGTGCGGCGAGTGCGGCGTGATTGGCGGGAATGGAAATGTCGACGACTTTCAGGTGCTTGTGACTTGCCTTCTGCCAGCCCTGGGCTGCCCGTTCCCGCGGAAGCTCCTGCTCAACTCCAAGAATCACCTCCACACCGAATTCCGCGGCACACCGTTCCGCCAGGGCTTCCAAGAAGGCCTCCTGATGAGGGCTGGCGATCGGTTGCCAGAAGACGATGCGCACGAGGTGCTGTTTATGCCAGGAGTGTTGCTGCTCCGAATCGACTGACGCGTTCATACGGGTCCGGGCGCACCACTCAGCGAATGAGCGGCCCCACGCGGCCGGGCACACCGTAGATGATCGAATCGGCTGGCGCATCGGCCAACGCGCACGAATTGGCGCTGACCTTGCTGCGGGCGCCGATGCGCCGCCCTGGACCAACTGAGGCGTGCATGCCCAGGAAGACATCGTCTCCGATGTGGGCGTTGCCGCCGAGCGTCGCATAGGGGGAGAGCACGGCATAGTCGCCGGTGGAGGCGTCGTGGCCCAGGGAGGCATGGTAGTTGAGCAGGGTGTGGCTGCCGACGCGGGCCGAGTCGCTCACGATCGCAAATGGACAGACAATGGAGCCCTCGCCAATCGACGCGGAAGCGGCCACGATGGCCGTGGGGTGAATGAGCGTGAGGAATTCAGCGCCACGGGATCGCAGGGCTTCGGCCACCCGACGGCGGGCTTCCGGGATGCCGATTGCGAGCAGCAGGGCATCACCGGGATCGGGGTTAAAGCTGTCGGGGCTCGTGATAATGTTCAGGCTGCAATGGTGGCCGTCGAGGCGGCCTGATTCCGCAGACAGAAAGCCGGCGATGAGAGCCGCGTGATCGGGCCAGGCATCGCGGGCCCACTGCAGCACTTCACGGCCAAAGCCACCCGCACCCACGATGAAAATGCGAGACACGACAGGGGGCCGATTCGCGCTGCCATGGGCAGCCCTGGTGTCGGTTGCGTCAGTGCGAGTCAGCAACACGCGACCACCGACGAGCCGACGACGCCCCAGGAAAGAGCGGGCGCTGCAAGCGCGCACTCCGTTCCTCTGGGTGACACCATTTTTCCTGTTTGGACCATCAATTCGACTATACAACGCACCGGGCGGCCAGGCGGCTCGGCGGCCATTCAGCCAGCCGAACCGCCGTCGATCGTGAGGGTTTGGCCAGTTATGAAGGCCGCCCGGGGGCCGGTGAGGAATTCGATCGCCCCTACAACGTCGTCCGGCAGGCCCAGCCGGCCCAGCGGCGTGCGGCGGACGATCCGGGCCCGGTTGCCCTCCGAGAGCGACGCCGAGAGGTCTGTCTCCAGGAATCCCGGGGCGACGGCGTTGACCCGGATGCCGCGGGGCCCCACTTCGCGGGCCAGGCTCCTGGCGAAGCCTTCCAGACCTGCCTTCGTGGCCGCATACACCGCCAAGCCCGGGCTGCCACGCGACGCGACCACCGACGAGACGACGACGACCGAAGGGCCGGCGAACGACTTGTCATGGCCACCCGCCGGTTGCTCGGATCTCTCATCGGCCTCATCGACTGCCGGCCGAACAAGCATCTGCCGCACGCATTCGCGCACGAGCACGATCGAGCCCCGCAGATTCACGGCGAGCATCGCGTCGATCTCGTCATCCCGCATTGTGGCCACCACGCCCTCGTGGGCCACCGCGGCATTCGCGATGCAGTGGTCGACACGGCCAAACCGCTTGGCCACGCGGCCGACAAACTCGCGGACCGCGTCGGCATCGGCGGCGTCGATCCGTTCGGCATGAAGCCGCCCGGGATGGGCCGCCGCCAGTGTGTCTAGCTCTGCAGAGCCCAGGCGGGAAAACGTGGCCACGCAGTCGCCGCGGGCAAGCAGCCGCTCGACCAAGGCGAGCCCCAAGCCTCGTGAACCACCGGAGATGATCGATGTGGGGGGCATGGCTCGCGACTCACGTCCGCGGGGACGTTGGCCGCCGCGAAATCTTGCCGGATGGATTGGTCGCGATCATTCTCACGATGTCAAAAATGCGGGGAACACTGTGTGGCTCAAGACCGCTGCGGCAGGCGGCCAGCGCGGCTGCCCGAATGCTTTCGGGCGTACTGCCTTCTGGCAGCGGATCGGCGAGCACTGCCTCGACCGCGACAAGCTCCCCCGTGATCGCACTGGGCAGCCCATACACGCGGGCATCCGCCAGCCCCGGCACGCCGCGAAGGATCTCCTCCACCCGCTGGGGAAACACCTTCGCTCCGCCGACCACGATCACGTCGCTCCGCCGTCCACTAAACTCATACCGCTCGCCTCGCTTTTCCACGAGATCGCCCGTGGCCACCTCGGCCGTGTCTCGCGACAATTGCACGAGCAGTTCGCCGTCGCGCCGCATCGCGATCCGCGCTCCTCCCGGCAGTGTCCGCCCCAGCCAGTTGGCCGGAAATCCCGCCAGCCCGTCGGTCACGCGAAACACCTCCCCAAGCTCAGTCGTCGCATAGACCTGCGTGATTTTTGCCTCTGGAAAGGCCGCGCGGGCCTGCTCCAAGAGCGGAGCATCTGCCGCCTCACCCCCCAGCGTGATCCGCTCAAGCCGGGCCTTGGCCAGCAGCGACCGATCGGCAGACGTAAAGAGTCTCCGCAGGAGCGTGGGCGTGGCAGGCAAAACCGTCGCCTCTTCCTCGATGATGGCGCGAAGCACCACGTCGGGATCGCGGGTGGCTGGTACGACGAGTCGGCCACCCGTCAACAGTGCCTGCACCCAGACCTGCACCCCCGCCCACCGCGTGGCGTCGTAGACGAGCACCCAGCCGAGACCGTGCCACTGCTCGGCCAGGCGGGCTGCGGCGAGCAGCGAATCCCACGAATGCTCAACCAGCTTGGGCGGACCACTTGTGCCCGACGTGGCCACGACCACCTGCGTTGCCACCGCCGCAAACTCACGGCGTTCGGCGGCGGGATCGACAGGCAGGCTGAGCGAATCGTCGATTGAAACCCAGTCACGCAGCTCGCCGATTAAGTCACGGGAATCCTCGGCAAGAAACGCGACTGGCACATGCTGCCGACCACAGGCCGCAATAATCACAACCAGTGACTCAGTCCGCTTGGCCCGGGCTACGATGCCGAGCGGCCGCACGGCGTCGAGCGCCGTCTCCAGCTTTGTAATCGCGGCGGCGAGAGTCGCGTAGTCGATCGTGCGGCTGGCATCACCCCCTGCGCCAACGACAATGGCTGTGCGATCGGGAGACTGACGGGCCACTTCGGAGATCGCGTACGCCAGCCGGTCTTCGGCAGGAGCGTTAGCCAGCTGGCTGGCGGGGGTCTGGGTGTTCATCGGCACTGATGGTTCCTCGGAGATTCCGCCTGTCTTCATACTAGTGGATCGGGCCCAGAAAGGCACTTTTTTCGCCGGCAGCAGGGTTTCTGCCGCGTCATGCGGGTTTGGGGGAGGCCGTGCTGTAAAGGGCGACGAGATCAGCCACCGTGCGAATCGCGGGCCGAACCATGCCAGACGGCGGAGTTCGAAAGGGATCGACCCCCAGTGACCGCTCCAGTAGCACGATCGTCTGGGCGAGGTCGAGCGAATCGAGGCCAAGATCAGCTGCCAGCAGCATCCCCGGCTCCACAGACTTAAGTCCGCGGCCGGTGTCGTGCAGGACCTGTCGGATTGCCGTGGTGATCGCCGTTGTGACCACATTGCTATCAGCACTCATGGACGAAACTCCTGCATCGTGGCCGACCCGGGGGCAGATACGCCCCGACCGGTGACAGCCTGCCAGACTATTTGAAAGGCCGTGAGGCCAATGATCCAGAGGTCCACCAGCGGCCAATACCAGCGGCTGAGCAGATCGACGTATTGAGCGTCATACTCCAGCCGCTCGGGCCAATCCACCCCATTCCTGCCATGGATCTGCGCCCAACCGGTGAGGCCCGGCCGAACTAACAGCCGGGTTTTCTGCCGGGGCGAATACCGGGGCACGTAGGCCAGCGGCAATGGCCGCGGCCCCACCAGACTCATATCGCCGACAAACACACTCACCAGCTGCGGCAGCTCATCGAGGCTCGAACGCCTGAGAAATCGTCCAAACGCACCGAGCCGCTCGGCATCAGGAAGCGGCCGGCCGCTGGCATCGACCGCCTGTCGCATCGACCGGAATTTCAGAATCCGAATCGGCCGACCATCCTGGCCAGCCCGCATGTCGGCATACAACACCGGCCTGCCCATCACCCATCGCACGGCGATCCACACGGCCGCCAACAGCGGCACGAGTAATGCCAGGGCCCCGGCCGACAGTACGAAATCACCGGCCCGCTTGAGAAACGCAAAGCGGATCATGCCGATACACGCGTAGTCTGACGCTCGGCAAAGAGCACAAGCGCGATCAGGAGCATGGGCACCACCAGCAGCATGGCGGCGGCGACCTGATCGGCCGCCTGCCGGACAGTGGGATCAAGAAACGGCGCCACCGCGACCGTGGCGGCAACCGCCGCCAGCCCACCATACAGCGATGCCACGGCCCGGTGCGACCAGCCCGCGATCAAGAGCCGCTGATAGAGATGGCTGCGATGCGCCTGGAAGATATTTTCACCACGACCCAGCCGCCGCAGGAGTGTGAAGGCCGTGTCGAAGATAAAGGGCCAGAGGGCGAAGGCGGCTACCGGCAACACCTCGGCCACGCAGTCGGCCCGCACGGCCAGCGGCAACACGGCCAGCAGAAACCCACAGAAGGCGCTCCCGACATCACCCATGAAGATTCGAGCGGGCTGCCAGTTGCCGGTCAGGAACCCCAGCGCTGCCCCGGCAGAGGCCGCCGCGATCACCGCCACCGGCCCCACGCCACAGGCCGCCGCCGCCGCCGCGATTCCCGCAGCGACCGCCGCCGCCGTGATGCCCGCGATGCCGTCGCTGCCATCCATGAAGTTGAAGGCGTTTGTCAGACCGACGATCCAGAGCAGAGTCAGCGGCCACGCCAGTGGGCCTAGCCGAAGCATGCCAAATGTTCCTAAGTCGACGCGGCTGACCGGTCCGAGCAGCGCAGTGGCCGCCACTGCAGCCATCAAGTGCACCGCGAGCCGGGTGCGGTTTGAGAGCGTCTGCAGGTCGTCGAGCCAACTGACCCACGCAATCGCCAGGGCCGGCAGGATGGCGGCGGCGATCCGCGGCAGCTCCTGTGGCCGGAGGGCACTGATCACGACCGCCACCACGGTGACGACGATGATGATCGCGAGGCCACCACCGCGCGGTGTGACCCGCGTGTGGCTGCTGCGGGCATTGGGGGCGTCGATGATGCCGCGGGCGGTCGTCCAGCCGATCAGGCCGCGGGTCAGGATCGCCGCCGTCACCAGCGCGATAAAACCCCACACCAACCAGAGGCCAAGAGTTGTCATCGTTGGGCTGCTGCTTGCAAACGGTCGGCAGAGGACTAGAGATTTTTTGCGGTGGCGACCGCATCGCAGACTTCATCCACAACGGCCTCGTCTACATGCGCGCCGATCGGCAGCGACAGGCTCCGGGCCGACAGCATTTCGGTGGCCGTGAGCTGACGGGCGCGATCGTGGAAGTGCTCGAAGGCGGTCTGTCGGTGGCAGGGAGGATCGTAGTAGGTTCGCGTTTCGATGCCGCGGGCTGCCAGCGCTCGCCGCACGGCATCGCGGGTCATTCCAAACCGGGTCGGGTCGATCGTGATCGAGAAATCCTTGTAGCTTGAGGCCCCGCCAGACGCCGACTCCACAAAGCCGATCCCCGGTAACTGCTCCAGCTCGCTGCGGTAGCGGGCCGCGATCCGCCGGCGGGCAGCGGCCACGTCGTCGAGCATCTCTAGCGACGCCAGAGCCACCGCCGCGCTCAACTCTGGCATCCGGCCGTTCACACCGGCAAAGAGGGCGTCGTATGACCCATCATTGCCATACTCCCGGCCTATGCGGACAAAATGCGCCAGGCAGTCGCAATCTGTCGCCACGATTCCCCCCTCGCCAGCGACCAGGAGCTTTGTCGGCGAAAGACTAAACACCTGCGCCGTCGCGCCTGCCCCCACCGGCCGGCCATGCATGCTCGCACCAAACCCATGGGCGGCATCGATGACCAGCGGCAGCCCATGCTCCGCCGCCAAGGCTGAGAGGGCGGCGATATCACACGGATTGCCAAAATTATGACAGGCGGAAATGGCAACTGTGCGGGGGGTGATCGCCGCCGCGACGGCCTGGGAAGTGACATTCGTCGTGTGCGAGTCGACGTCGACAAACACGGGCCGCAGGTTGTTCCAGACGATGGCGGCCGGGCCCGCCAGAAACGTGAAGCTTGGCAGAATGACCTCGCCGAGCGGTTCCACGCGGGCGCCACTCCTCACAGCTCCAAACCGCGAGAGCGGCTCCATCGCCCCGACGCCGCAGCGTTCAGACGGCCCCCGCCGGCTGCGGCAGTTGCCGGCCGATAAGTCGAGCCCCTTGTAGACGAGCAGCAGGCCGATCGTGCAACTGCTCACCGCCACCGCATGACGCACGCCCAGGCGGGCGGCGACCGCCTGCTCGAGCCGTTCGACACACGGCCCCTTTGTGAGCCGCCCGCTGGTGAGAATCTCAGCGAAGGCGGGCTCCATTGTCTCCCAGGCGGGCAGGGCGGGCCGCACAAACGGCACGGAAATCGACGCCGCCGCCAGACCCGAATCGGCGGCGGTTATCTGCCCCGAGACGATGGCCACTTTTGTATTGAGGGGTTTATTCAGCGTTTTATCCCGTGGCTTATTTCGCATGCGCTTTTCGCGGCTCAGCCGCCACGTCGCCGGTGGGGTGGCGGCCATACTCAGGAACCAGTTTGCTCAGCTCCGCTCGCACCACGTCGGGCGGCTCGTCGATCACATCGGCAAGATTGTCAATCAGCGACTCCGCCTCGGCAAGCGTTGTCGGCCGATGCAGGGCACAAAACACCTTGGAATGGCTCGTCGGCACCCGCCGTTCGTCGTCGAAGTAGAGCTCCTCAGACAGCTTTTCACCCGGCCGCAGCCCCGTGAAGACAATCGCGATGTCTTCTTCGGCCAGTCCCGACAGGCTGATTAAATCGCGGGCGAGATCAACGATCTTCACGCTCTCTCCCATGTTGAGCACAAAAATCTCGCCGCCCTTGCCCATGGCCGCGGCCTGCAGCACGAGTTGCGACGCCTCCGGAATCATCATGAAATAGCGACGGATTTCGGGATGCGTGATCGTGATCGGTCCACCCAGCCGGATCTGCTCCTGGAAGATCGGCACCACGCTGCCATTGCTGGCGAGCACGTTGCCAAACCGCACCACAATGAAATTTGTCTTCGACTCGAGGGACAGCGCCTGGACAAACCGCTCCGCCACGAGCTTCGAGCAGCCCATGACGCTCGTAGGGTTTACTGCCTTGTCGGTCGAGATCATGACAAACTCGCGGACGTCATGCTTGTCCGCCAGCCGGGCTAGGGTCTGCGTGCCGACGATGTTGTTTTTGATCGCCTCGGCCGGATTCCACTCCATCATCGGCACATGCTTGTGCGCCGCCGCATGGAAGATCACGTCTGGGCGATAGAGGCCCATGATCTGGTCCATCCGCGGCTCGTCGGTGATGTCGGCAATCAGCGGCTCAAAGCGGGGCTGTGGCGAATAGCGCCGAAACTCCTGCTCGAGCAGGAAGAGGGAGTTTTCACCACGTTCGACCAAGAGCAACTGCTGTGGATGAAAGCGGATCAACTGGCGGCAGATCTCCGATCCGATCGACCCGCCAGCCCCTGTCACCAGCACCGTCTTCCCCTCGATGAGCGACCGCACGGCGGCATCGTCGAGCTCGACCGGTTCGCGGCGCAGCAGGTCTTTGATCTCGACTGGTCGCGGCGTGGTGTGCAAGTGGCTGCCGCCGTCGGTCAGCATTTCGTCGATGGCCGGGATCACCTTCACCTGCGTGTCTGCCTTTGTGCAGGCCTCCAGCAGGCCGCGAAACCGCTTGCCTGTCAGGCTTCCCGACTGGACAATCACCTCGTCAATCCGGCGGCGGGCAAGCTGCTTTTCGATGTCGTCGAGCGGGCCCATCACTTCCACGCCAGCGATCCGGGTATTGAGCAGCCTTGGATCGTCGTCGAGAAAGCCGGCCACAAAATACTGGCTGGTGGTGGATGACGTGAGCGAGCGAATCAGTAATTCACCCGCTTCATCCGCACCGACGATGAGCGCCACGCGGACCGGCTTGCTTGTAAATAGTGGCCGCAACTCCTCGCGGTAGCTTCGCCAGAACGCGCGGATGCCACCAATCGCGAGCACTGTGCCGGCCCAATCGAGCACGATCACGCTCCGCGGCACCCGCTGAAAAACGCCAAATCTCCCCGACGAGAGGAGCAGCGCCTCCACTGCCGTGATCACCAGCATGGAAAGCGTGGCCGCCCAGATCAGGCTCGTAAGATCTCTGAAGGCGACGCTGCGCCACGACATATGGCAATGACCGAGCCAGTAGAAGATGCAGGTCTTGATCAACACCACCCCAAGGACTGTCCGCAGAGAGAGAAATACCCCGGCCGTCTCGAAGCTGAAGTCGTTGCGGATAAAAAAGGCAAACCAGAATACGCCCGCAAAAAGCAGGGCGTGCAGGCAGAGCAGCGCTACCGCCCTCTGGTTCATGGAGTGCAGGGTGGGATTTCGGACAAGGATTCGATTCATTCTGATGACTTCCCTCGGCCGGCGATTAGGACGCTGCAGGCAGGTGCCGGCAGACTTCTACAGCCGCTCGAGATCGACGTCCTCCAGTTCGATCGAGGCGCCTTGATTTAAAAACCGGATGGCCACGACGAGCCGCTGCTCGCCGCGCCGCCTGACGACCGTTCCCTCGAGGCCTTGGAGAGCACCGCTCCGGACGCGGACGAGCTGACCTGGCTCGAGCAGGGCTTCGGGCGTGAGCGGCCGATCCGCCTCGATAAGCCGCTTGATATTTCGTAGGTCGGCGACGAAATCAGCCGAATCGGCAATGGGAAGCCACCGCGAGATCGTGTTTGTGGCCAAGGCAGACCGCCGCTGGTCGTCATCGAGCCTGGAAAACACATAGCCCGGGAAGAGGGGCACAAACGACAGTCGGGTGCGGCCCGCGGGGGATTGCAGCCGACGTTTGATCAGCGGGGCATAAAAGGGGATCTCCGCCGACTCCAACTTCCGCATGAGATCCTTCTCGCGACGCGAGAGTGTGTAGAAGGCGACCCAGCGGTCCATTTCATCGCTGGCACTAGCAACGCACCCGACGGCGGCAGAGCTGGAGTTCTCATCCAGCAGCCAATCCGGAAAGACGTCGCGTTGGGCTGGAAGAGTGGGCATGCTTGGCAAACTGGCTAGGCGGGGAAGCCTGTGCGGCGGTCGGCTTATCTTTCAACTCATTTTACTTGAGAAGCGGGCTCGTTGCTATCTTCGGGCCAAGCGTATCGAGAAACGGAGGCAAGTTTTCTGGAAGACTGTGCCGATGAGAGAGACTGGATCGACTCTGCCGGTTGCAGGGATTTTGCATGCACGCCCCAAATTCAGTCCGAAACCGCCTTGCGACAACTGCCGGATGGCGGCTTCGGCAGAGGCTGCACGCGGCCTGCGTGGCGGTTTTGATTGCCGCCACAGCTCTTTCCAGCGGCTGCAGCATTTACGGCCGGCCGCAAAGAGTCGCCGCCCGCCAGGCAACGCTCGCTGCCAACTGCCCAACCGATTCCGGCCGCATGCCGGCCAAGGAACTGGCCAAGGTCACGCTTCCGCCCTATGTGATCGAACCGCCTGACATCCTGCTCATCGACGCGCTGCGGGTCGTGCCGAAGCCCCCGTTCCGCATCCAGTCGTTCGACGCGCTCCAGGTCATCGTCGAAGGCACCTTGCTTGAGCAGCCGATCAACGGCCTCTACGTGGTGGAACCTGGCGGCATGCTCGACCTGGGCCCGTCGTATGGCAAAGTGATGGTCGGCGGGCAGTCGCTGGAAGAGGCGCAAGACGCCGTTTTCCGACATCTGAAGCGGATTCTCCGTGACCCGCAGGTGTCGCTCACGCTCGCCCAGGCGGCTGGGCAACAGCAGATCGCCGGAGAACATCTCGTGGGCCCCGATGGCACGATCAACCTCGGCACCTACGGCATGGTCTACGTCACCGGCATGACGCTTGAGGAGGCGAAGGTCGCAATCGAGGCTCAGCTCTCGAAGCATCTCGACGCGCCGCTGGTGAGCGTCGATGTGTTTAGCTATAACTCGAAGGTCTACTATGTGATCACAGAGGGGGCTGGCTTCGGCGACAATGTCGTCCGGTTTCCCGTGACTGGTAACGAGACCGTGCTCGATGCGATCGCCGGCATCAACGGCATCTCCCGCCTCTCAAGCAAAGAAATGTGGATCGCCCGCCCCGCCCCTTCGGGCATGGGCTGCGACCAGGTGCTCCCTGTCGACATCGAAGCGATCATGAAGGGTGGCTCCACGGCCACCAACTACCAACTGCTGCCTGGCGACCGGGTCTTTATCGCTCAGGATCCTTGGATCGCCTTCGACAGCATCATCGACAAGGTCACCGGGCCATTCGAGCGGATCTTTGGCTTCAGTCTCCTCGGCGTGCAGACCGTGCAGACGATCAACCGGCTGCCATTCGGCTTCAACCCCAACAACTTTTGCTGGGTGGCTCGCGAGGTCTACGGAGCCGAAAACCCGCAGTGGCTGCTGTTCCGGGCCTGGCTGCTGACGGAGGCCCCGACCTGGCTGCGTGATCTTTATGCGACCCATGGCGAGGCGTTTGCCTCCTGGATCCACGACAAGCCGCTCGTCAAAGCGGTCGTCAAGGTTCTCATGGATCGGGCAATCAGCGGGTTCACCGCCCGTTACGGCGGCGCAGAACGCTGGCCCAGCAGCGTGACCGATGGTATAGATTGAGAGTGGGACAACCTCGTTGTTCAACCGGTACAGGAGCCTCGCGATGCTAAGCCGATCCCGACACCTGGCTTTTATCACTGCCTTCGCCGCTCTGGTGATCTGGCTGGGAGCGGCGCACGACGCGGCCGCCCAGGGACCGCAGGGCGGCGGCATGCCGTTTTCCAATATTGTCCGGCGGCCGTCGATGAGCCCCTACATGGGGCTGGCTTTCCAAGGATCCAATCCCCAGACGGGCGGCACGCTCGGGGCCATGCAGGGCCTTGTCAGGCCGCAACAGCAGCAGCTTTCTCAAATGCAGCAGTCTGCGCGGCAATCCCGGCAGATCAGCCAACTCGGGAACCAGGTGCGGCAGATCCAGCGGCCGGCCGGCGGCCCCACGATCGAGACAATCCGCTCCACGGGCCACGCTTCGACCTACATGAACCTATCGCACTTCTACCCGAGCGCTGGCAGTCGGTAGTGTGGCTGGGAAAGAAGCTCTGGACAGGTTCTTCATGCAGCCGCTCTTCAGACGTTGTCTGATCTTGCTTCTCCTACTCGTTCACGACCGTCCCACGCCAGCGGCCGAGACCGATCGTCCAAAAATGGAGCAACTGGCCAACCGTGATGGTCTTCGCAGCCTGCCGCCGGCTCGCGATCTCGTGGTGGCGCGGCCAGTCTTCCGACAGCGTTTTCGCGAGGCGCTCTCCCATACCGAGACCACGATTGGAGCCACACAGGCAGCAGAAACCCTGCTGACAGCCGCTAGCACTGAGCCAGACCGAGCACTCCGCTGGCTGATGCTCGACGAGGCCCGACGACTCGGCGAGGCAGCTGGTCAGGCTGGCATCGTGAGCCGGGCGATCACACTTGCCTCAGCCGACTATGAATTCGATGCGATTGACCTGGAGTTGCGTTCGCTCAACCACATTCCCCTGCGCGGCCTCGATGCCCGGCGGGCCGCCAGCCTGGCGTCTGCAGCCGAAGATATAGCCACCCGCGCCGAAGCGGATGAGCGGCTCGATCGGGCCGCGATGGCGACGTTGCTCGCCTATCGCGCCTGGCAGCGAGCGGGCAACAAGCAGGCCGCCGGCTCGGCAGCCGCCCGCCACGACGCCTTCCAACGGCAGTAGCGGGCCGGGCGAAGATGCTTCCGCTTCACGTGGGATAGGTTTTCCAACGTGTC
>JBAXUW010000400.1:0-2190 GCA_037129495.1 Planctomycetota bacterium
GTTGGTGGCAGCCACCTTTTTAAGAAGTCGGGGCGGTGGGGTTCGAACTCACGACCTCCTGGTCCCAAACCAGGCGCGCTACCAACTGCGCTACGCCCCGATGATCGACCCGCTGTGCACGGAACGACGAAGTGTTATCGGACAGATTCTACAGAATCTGCGGCCAAAGTCATCCTGCCATCTGCTTAAAGAGCCGCTGAAACGCAGCGAGATCGGCAAACGGGATCACGATTCGGCCTGCACCGCGGCTATTTGCATGGACCACCACCTTCACGCCAAGCGCTCGCCGCAGGTCATTTTCCACCGCGACAGTCTGACTGGACCGCTTTGTGGCCGGCCGTCCCGGCCTTCGCTTTGTGGCCGTGGCCACCGACTGAGCGGTCGTTCCGCCAGCCGGGGAGGGCGTTGCCTCGTCGGCCAGATCGTCGGCTCGATCATCGTCGTCGTCGAGGTCGTCGGCCCGCAGAATCTCTGCTACCTCCGACTCAATATTCCGCACCGATAGCCCTTCCGAAACGATTCGGTCGGCGAGCCGCGACTGTTCGTCTTCATCGCCCAAGGGGAGGAGCGCCCGGGCATGTCCCATTGATATCGCGCCCGATCGCAGCCGCTTCTGCACTGACTCCGGCAGGTCGAGCAGCCGGATCAGATTGGCCACCGTCGAACGGTCGACGGAGAGCCGCTTGGCGAGTTCGTCTTGAGTGCCACCCCAGGCAGCCAAATACTGCTTGAAGCTCGCCGCCTTCTCCAGCGAATCGAGGTCGCGACGCTGGAGATTTTCGACAATGGCGATTTCCGACATCTGCCGGTCATCAACCTCAAGCACCCGGACCGCCACCGAGCCCCACCCCAGCCGCCGCGCGGCGAAGAGTCGACGCTGGCCAGCAATGAGCTGGTAGCGGTCGCCATAGGTTCGCACCACGATCGGCTGCACGAGCCCATGCTCCCGCAGACTATTCGACAGCTCCACGAGATCAGTGTCGTTGACAATGCTCCGCGGCTGCCAGGGATTCGAATCAATCAGCCCCTCGGCGATCTCGCTCGTCGGCAGCGTTGCCGCCACCTGCTCCAGTTCCTCCGGCTTGTGAAGGATCAGCCGCGCTGCCGCGGAGCCGAGGTCGGCGCGGGCTGACTGCGCGGCCAACACCGCAGTGCCTTGTGTCATGAGCGGGGTCGGAACGGGATCGATTCCGGCGCGGCCCAGCAGGGCCTCAAGCCCACGGCCCAGGCGTCGTTCTTTACTCACAGTCGCGTACCTCCATGCATAGTTCCGTGTAGGCCCGCGCTCCTCGTGAGCGCGGCGCGTAATCAAGCACACTCTGCGCGTGGCTAGGCGCCTCCGAGACGGCCACGTCGCGGGGAATCACCGTCTCGAAGACGATCTCCCCGAAGAAATCCCTTACCTCACCCTCAACCTCGGCCGTCAGTTCAAGCGTTGCATCGTGCATCGTGAGCACGATCCCGCTAAACCGCAGTCGGCCCGGCCGCTCGGCCATCACGTCGCGGATCACCTCAATCATTTGGGTGAGTCCCTCAAGCGCGAAGTATTCACATTGAATGGGCATCAGCACCTCGGTGCTCCCGGCGAGCGCCGTCCGCGTCAACTCTCCGACACTCGGCGGGCAGTCGATCAGACAATAGTCCCAGGCATTGAGTCCGCGGGCGAGATGATTTTCGAGCACCATCGATCCACTCCGGGCCTCGGCCGCGATCCGTTCGACATCCCGGACACTGCGGCTTCCAGGGATAATGGAGAGATTGGGAATCCCGGTCTGCACGACCGCCTCGGAGAGCGGGGCCTCCGAGACCAGTGGATGCGTCAGGGCGGGCGTGGCGCCCAGGCCGGTCGTGGCGTTGCACTGCGGGTCGAGGTCGAGCAGAAGCGTGCGGAGGCCACCCCGCGCCAGGCCGGCCGCGATGTTCGACGCGGTGGTCGTCTTGCCGACGCCGCCCTTCTGGTTCGCCACGCAGAGAATCCTTCCCACGCACCCATCCCTTCCAAGCATTCACACACGCACACGACATACCCACGGACTATCGGCAGTAACCAGCCCGGCAGGGGCGTGGTTTCACGTGAAACCACGCGGCCTGCCCAGCTTGCCTGGGCTGCCGGTTTCACGTGAAGAGGACAGGTTTCCCACGAAAGGCAAAAGACTGCGTCGCATGGATGCGACGGAAAGCACCAGCCGG
>JBAXUW010000401.1:0-2189 GCA_037129495.1 Planctomycetota bacterium
GACCTGCTTGCCGCGGCTGTTGCCGTGGATCGAATCCCGCGCGAAATGGTCGTAGGGCTTGTAGGACCGCAGCATGTAGTCCTCCCACGCCTTGCGGATGTCGAAGAATTCCGCCCGCTCCTCGCGGCACATCCGCCGGAGCCGCGTAGGGAACTGCTCCATGTCGTCGACGGCCACGGCCGGCGTCTTCGACCGGACATAGATCGGCTCGTAGACCTCCCGCGGCGCGATGGCCCCGCTCATGACGAGGATCTCGCAGTTCGATACCTGCCAGATCTGCCGGATCACGCTGCGCATCGCCTCGACGTCGAAGCCATGGCTGATGCCGGCGATCATCACGAGGTCGGGCTTGTAGTCGAGCACGAAGGGCTTCACGCGGCCCTCGTCCTTATAATACTGGCAGCCGGCGCCGCCGCGGACGCTCGTCACGATCTCGATCTTGGTCTTGGGATAGGTGCGGGCCAGCAGTGTCTCGTAGAGCGAGTTCGAGGTGTCGTTGCAGATGCTGTCGCCGAGCATCACGATCCGCAGCGTTCCGCCGCTGGCCAGCCGCTGCATCGTCTCGGGGAGAAACTGCCAGCGGTCGGCCGCGGGCTCGAACTGCACCACCGGGCACTCCGCCGCGAGCCCCGCCCCCCATGCGGCCGCCTCGTCGGCGGTGATCTTCTCGACCCGCAGGTTCTTCACGGACAAGGGCCCCGCATTGGCCTGGAGCCGGATCCGCGCCTTGCGGGCGTCGGCATGGCCGCGGAAGCAGAGCACATACGGCCGCCAGTCAGTGGAAGAGTCGATGCTGTCGTGGTCGTCGCTTACGATCTCCTTGCCGTCCTTGTCGAGGAACACCGCCGCGCAGAGCGGCTTCTCCGACGCCTGGGCGAGGAACCGGAGCCGGTAGAAGGCGAACGGCTCGACGGGAAAGGACTTGCTCATGAGCTGGCCCTTCCGGATACGGATGCCGTGCTCGTCGGGGTCGTCCGCCAGCCAGATCGTGTCGCCTTCGAACGGTGTCGGGGCCTTCGAGGGCTCCCAGCCATCGGCCGCCGGCGCGATGCGAAAATCGGAGGCGAGGAGCGGCGGAAATTCCACGAACCGGATGTTGCGGTAGCGGATCGTGCCCACCATGGTGCCGTGGATCTGCAGCGCGATCACGCCCTCCTGCGGGATCGTGGCGTCGGTCTCCGTGTAGTCGACTGTCTGGACGCCGTTGATCGAGAGCTGGATCCGCCGACCCTCGCAGCGGACCACGTATTCGTTCCAGCCGTTTTTCGCCCGAGCGAGGGCCTGGGCGACGGTCTCCTTGGGCGGTGTCACGAGCACTCGGTTGCGGCGGCTCTCGTCGTAGAGACAGCCCTCGTAGGCGTCGCCGATGTCGGCCTGGTAGCCGATCACCTCGTGGTGGTTGGGAATGCGGACGGTGCGGAACTGAACGCCGGCATTGAGGTCCTTACTGCCGTCGATCTTGTATTCGAAGCGGAGCTCGAAGTCGCTGAACGTGCGGTTGGTGGCGAGGAACTCATTCTGCGGTGCGGCCTCCGTCGGGCTGCCCGCCACGATCGCGCCATCCTCGATCCGCCAGGTGGCTTTCGTGTCGCCGTTCCAGCCCGCGAAGGTCGTGCCGTCGAAGAGCGTCTCCACCGGCGCCGGCTCGGCCGCGGCCACCCATGGGCAGGCGACAGAGAAGAGGGCGGCCACCAGGGGCAGGGCCAAGCTCAGCGACTGGCGGCGGGAAGACGAGGGAAGGGGGAGACGCATCCGGGTGGGCTTTCCAAAGGAGGTCGGGCGAGAACTGAAGAATCTTACATCCATACAATACATATGGCCTTGGACGTTGTTTTGTCATCCAGCGTCAGTTTCTGGGGCTTTGGGAGGGGCGGCGATCACGGCAGGCTTGAAGGATAAGGATAGCCCGGTCAACGGCACTTCCGAAAGCGTTAGACCAGCGGCGGCGGGGCCACGGGCAACGCCTTGCGGATGTGCCGCAGCGATCACCGCTCCGGCACCGTTAGGCTTCGGCATCCGCCTCGCCCTCCGTGCCTGCGCTACTGTTGCTGGACTGCTTACTGTGCCGACTGACTGCGGGCCACGCGGAAACCCAGATTCTCTCTCTGGAAGTGGTGCCGTTTAAGAGGGGCAGGTCAGCCTTCTGGAACAGAGCGTCACAGTCTCGCTCCAACACCCCGCCGATCAGT
>JBAXUW010000402.1:0-2188 GCA_037129495.1 Planctomycetota bacterium
GGCGGCAGGCGATGCCGGTGCTTTCGCGGCGGCGGGACGAGATCGGCAAGCCGGTCGAGGAACTCAAACGGCAAGAGCTCGACGACGCCATTGGCCCCCGGCCCCGTGGATTTTCGGCCGCGGCCGGGCCCGACCCAGGTGGCGGTCGTCGAGCGTGTGGCGTTGGACGTCCGCGTCGCCTTCTGACAAAAACAAAAAACCCTTGGAGCAGAGGATCGAGAGCCTGCCGGTCTTGACGGCGTCGGGAAACGGCGAGCCCGAGTCGATTTCCGCCTTCACGAGGGCGACGTGGCCATCGAGTTCGTCCGCGGACACCGGTCTGCGAAACGCCCGATGCGACAGCTTTTCAAGCCCCGCGCGAACGTGGTCGAGGTTCCCGGCCTCGGCCGGCCAATATTCGTTGCGCCGCCGCTGTTCCTGCTCGCTGATGAGCGGGCCGCGCCAGGAGACCTGGTCGAGGATCAGAAACGGATACCGCGGGCGGCCCTGTTCGTCGGTGAGCTTCATCTGCCACGGTGCCCGGGCGTCCTTCGTGCTGATGAAGGGAATGGAGCTATGGTTTGTCGCCCGGAAGTTCGTAGTTGGTCCGAGAACGTCGTTGATGACGTGAATCGTCGGATGGCCCTTGGGAAGATGGGCCTGAAAGGTGACTGTGATCGGCTGGTCTTCGGGGGCGACGATGTCCTGCTCGAAGAGCACGCGATTGAGGTTCGTCTCCACGACCATCAGCCGCGGAGCGAGACCATTCTCCGGCTTGAATCCACTGAGGGTGTAGCTGATCTCGTACATGCCTGCTTCCGGCCCGACCACGCTCGATCTGCTGCATGCGGCCCTCGGCGAGCAGGCACGCTGGGGCATCTCGTTCTGGGACGCGCTCATCGTGGCGGCTGCCCGTGAATCCGGAGCGAGCGAACTGGTCACCGAAGACCTGAGCCATGGTCAAGACTACGGCGGTGTACGGGCGATGAACCCTTCCGCTGATCAATAGGGACGGGAGTGAATTTCTCGGCGCTGCCATCTGCTGCCCCCACGTGGCCGCAAGTTTTTAACTTGTCCGTGCCCCGGCATCGATTCCAGAAGTTAAAAACTCGTGGCCACGGGCACGGGCTTGCCAAGCCGGAAATCGCCCACCGCTATCGCGACCGGCTCGATCTCCGCGTACTTGACCTCAGAGGTTATAGAGATGTTCACTGTCCGGGTCCCGCCCCAACTCAACGATCGAGTCGCCATCTGCGAGCCTGACAATGCACGCCGGCAACTCGCGGATGAGGAGGTCCTTCAACGCTACGTTCGATGTATTGCCGCATCGGAGCCAGATAACACGCGGCGGTGGGCCAAGACGCTCCACCATTTTTGCAAAGTCGGAATCCTTCGTCATGACGTTTGCGCCAGCCGCCCGCGACGCAGCAAAGATTGGCGGGTCGAGCGCGTCACGCAGCCCAAGGTCGCGTGCTGAAACACACTCTACAGCGAAGGTTTCTGCGATCCATCGAGCGATCGACGGTGAGATGTGAGCATCAAGCCAGATGATCACGCTGCGGCCCCGGGTTGAGACGCCTGCAGGCTTGCAAACTTCAGGCAAGCAGTGACATCTTCAATCTCTAAGTCGGGTAGTTCGGCCACGACTTCCGCGGGCGAGAGGCCAGCAGCAAGGAGGTCGAGAACATCACTTACTCGAATGCGCATGCCACGCACGCACGGCCGGCCGCCGCATTGCTGGGGATGAACGGTGATTCGATCGGTAGGCGTCATAAGCCATTGTCCACGGGAGTCACGCTATTATACCGAGTGATAAATAGGGACGGGAGCGAATTTCTCGGCGCTGCCATCTGCTCCCCCACGTGGCGGCAAGTTTCAACTTGTCCGTGCCACGGCATCGATTCCACAAGGTAAAAACTCGTGGCCACGGGCACGGGCTGGGGTCTAGGTAACTTTTCCGCCCGGTGGGTCATTTCTTCTATACATCACAGCGCCGCGAAGGGACGCTGCGATCGACGTTGTCTCGGAAGTGATTCACTCCACCGCGAAGGAGCCCGCGATGACCCAGCAAGAAGCATGTGCTGTCCTGAGAGCCACCAGGGCGATCTTTTTGGTCGCGTGTGGGCTGCTGGGTTCGGCCCGCGGTGACGACGTGCTCGTGCAGGTGTCGACCGCCGCCTCGCCCCGCGTGGCCTACTCCGTCGAGCGG
>JBAXUW010000403.1:0-2184 GCA_037129495.1 Planctomycetota bacterium
CGCCAACAAAGCGGGTGCGGGGCGTTTCGAGAAACCCGCTCCGGACGCCCGGGCCCGCTCCTCCCGAGACTCACGAGTCGCTCATCAGCCGGAAAACCGTTGCCGAAGTGCCATTGACCGGGCGATCCTTGAAACACGAGTTCGACAACTCAGGCAAAGGAGACAGAAAGAATGAACCCGACTGTGGAAGAGCGAATCACCGCGCTAGAGGCAGCTAACCGACGGTATCGCGTCACGTTCTATTCCGTTGCCGTGGTCGGCGTGTGCGTGTGTGCCATGGCCGCCAAGGCGCCACTTGCTGAACTGCTAGAAGCAAAACAGATCAAGACCGAAAAGTTGACGATCGCAGGGCCTGACGGCAAGACGTATGCAGAGTTTGGCATCGTGCAGAAGGAACTTGCCTTAGTCCTCTATGATGCTGACGGAAAGCCTCGGTTGCTCATGGGAACTGACCCTAGCCCCGGCAGGGCAGAGATCGGCCTGAAGATACTCGATTCCGATGGGGAGGAGGTCTTCTTCAGCGGTCAGCGCATCGACGGCCGCTGCGAAGTAAGTGCCTTGCCTCCTGCGGAAAAGCAACGGATCGAGGGACTGCGATAGCGTTGTCTGTTTCCTATGCGTGCAAATGCAGTCGAACTAAGCAATGCAGCGGACTCGCGATAAAATCGGTCCCGATGGAAAGTCCAAGGTCGCGAGCCGCTGATCGCGAATGTTCGGCCAAGGAGGTGCGGAGTGGTCACGCTACGGCTGTACCGACCGGACGACGCGCCCGCGCTGTTGGCGCTATTCCGGGACACGGTTCGCCGCGTCAACAGCCGGGACTACTCGCCGGTGCAAGTCGCGGCCTGGGCGTCCGACGACATCGATACGATCCGGTGGTTCGGGCGGTTCGAAGGGCGGTTTGTTCTAGTAGCCGAGGAGGGTGGCCGCCCGGTCGCGTTCGCCGAGCTGGAGGCGGACGGGCACGTCGATCGGGTGTACGTCTCGGCTGACCATCAGGGGCGGGGGATCGGGCGGCGGCTGGTGGCCGCCGTGGTGGCCGAGGCCTTGCTATCCGGGATTCGCCGACTGTTCACTGAGGCGAGCATAACCGCCCGGCCGTTCTTCGAGGCCCAGGGGTTTATAGTGCTGACCCCGCAGGTGGTAACAATCCATGGAGTCGAATTCGTCAACTACCGGATGGAACGGATCATCGCGGAACCATCGGCTACCGCCGATCGGGGCCGAATAGAGGCTTTTCGAGCTTCATAGATCCCTGGGCGGCCCCGGCTTCTCAGTGGGTGCGTTTGGCCGCGAAGGACTCAGTCGGTAAGGGAGGTCACGCGATGGTTAGCCCACTGATATGCTGCACGAATGAGGCGTTTCAAATGGATTGAGTGGAACCTGCAGAAGATCGCCGATCATGCCCTGTCAGCCGATGAGGTCGAGGCAGCGTAGAATCGGGTTATCCGTTTGGAGGCGCGTCAGGATGGATCCTTCCGGATGCTGGCAGAGGTGCCGTCTGGTCGCCGCGTGTGGGTGATTTGGCGATACGATCGCGATCCTGACGAGATCCCCGACGTATTCGGGGAGGTCGATGATCCGCCAATTTTCGTCATCACCGCATACTAGAGACTTACTCATGCCAATACCTCAGCCCGACGACCGCAGTGACATTCGAAAGTCGTTAGACGAGCAACTGGCCGCGGCGCCGCTGCTCCCGATCCCTGAGTCCGCGCCCGGCGATGTGCCGCAACCTCTTGAGGCGCACCTCCGTCCACGGAGGCCTGTAGCAGTCGTGGGGATTATGGAAAATGGTGTCGTACGGTTGTTGGATTCAGGGGTTAGTATCCCCGAGCACTCGCGGGTAATCGTGGTGGCATCGGATTCTGGCTGATTGCAGTTCAAAAAGGGCAGTGCAGCTGAACAAAGCGTTGGAGCGGACTCGCGATAAGGCCCAGCAGTATGGGCGGCAGTTTGGTTGCGAGCCGCTGATTGCCGGTGTTCTGGTGTGTGTTGAAGATCGTGAGTTCGGTTGCAGTGGGAATTCTGGAGCGTGTGGCAATGAGTCTGCTGTGGTGGCTCGAATCTCAGAGAAACATGCGAACCACTTCTTTTCTGGCGATCGCGTTCCTGTCGTTCCTGTCATGAAACGACAACTCTTCCGTAGCCCATGAAGACCGCCGCAACCAACCTCCGCCTCAC
>JBAXUW010000404.1:0-2180 GCA_037129495.1 Planctomycetota bacterium
TTGCCGCGATCGATACCAACGGAGGCTGCGGATTGGTCTCCACTGAGACCGAGTATGACCCGAGGCTGCCGTAGGCGGTGTAGCCGTCATTGGCCGTTCCCTTGCCGGTGCCACGAATGGCTAGGCTGTAGAAGCCCGGTGGGAGCATCAGGTCGAACGCCGCGCTGAGCATGTTCGTCGGATTGCTAGCGGCTATCTGCTTGCCGCTGGCGTCCCAGATCCGCGATACCACGTCGAGACCTGGGCGTGGAGCCTTGGGCGTTATCTTTACCTTCAGCTTGTCATGGGTGAAAAACCGCACGACATCGACGTCGGTTTGCTGCGTGATGATCCCATTGAAAACGGCGCTTCCGCCCGGCGTTGCCACGAAGGTCGCCGTTGTCAGCGTGTTGCCGTAATCATCGGGCCGGAAGCCAAACCCGTTTTTTGACGTGATGATCGCCAGGTCGTCCTCGTGGTTGTTGGCGAAGAAATACTCCCCGCGGCTCCATTGAAGGATTTGAGCGTCGTACCCGTTCCCCATGATCGGAGCCCAGCTTGTTTCGCCGGAGCCATGCCCTTTGTAATACTCGGTCGCAGTTCCAAAGATAGCGGCCTGCCCGTCGTGTGCGAGACCGAGCGTGTGCCCAATCTCATGGCTCACGGCTGTAGCCACCGCAGAGGGACTGCCTTTGCCTGTATTATCCGAGAACACGAAGGCGGGGGTGTCCTCTTCCCATATAAAGTTGAACGACCCGCGGTACGCCACCCCGCCTGATGCTTCGCCCAACCACTGTTCGTAACTGCCTCCGATGACCACCCGAGTGCCCCAGAATAAATCGGTTGGGCCAGATTTCGTGAGCCTGTTGATCGGCGGGTCCTCCGTGGTGACGTCAATGTCGAAGGGTGCAAAATTCTCTGCAACTCGCGACCAAATGTCTTGGATGTTCGTGAGCTCAACATTGCTGAAAGATGGCTCAGCGTCGACGCTGTAGGACGGTGAGGTGAAGGCTTTGTCGGCGGTGTAATTTTTGTTCCACGCTGTGTTCGTTGTGGTGTGGCCATTGAAGTCGAGGTAGATCCTGTGACGGGCTGACGGCAGGCTGTGGAGGTGGAACGTCTGGAGCAGTCTCAACGCTGGCAGCGTTAGCAGTTCCAAGTCCAAACGATCAGTGATACCAGAGATAGGGGAGGCACAGACCTCATCGTAGTCTGAGGAGTGGGTGTCCACGGCATGCTCGTGCGAAGCATGGTGATCGTGCAGAGTGTCGCCGTTGGCCGACAGCATGTTGCGGCGCTCGAGCGGCTCGCACACCAGATCAATCCGCCGCCGGACCACTGTAGGAAACCAGCGACGCCACAGGACACGGCTGTTCATCGACATAAACATGCCCCCAAATTGATAACCGGCTCAACACTCAAGTGTAGCCAAGTCAACGGCACGTCCGCAATCGCATGGCAATCGCATCTTGGAGGCCGGCACAACTCTTGACAATGAAAAGGAATGAAAAGGGGACGCAGTCACAGCCCAGCAGCTGCTTGAACATCCGAAAGAACGTCTCGATCACCCACCGCAGGCGATAGATCTCCCCGATGAGTTCAGTGGGAAGATCAAGGCGGTTGGTCGCGATTCGAAGGAAGCCGTCGCAGTTTGGTCCAGTGCTTCCGCCGCCGGTCGTGCCGCCGCTGCGATGGGGAGTGGCCTTCACGGTCACGATCCGCACGGCATGATCGGGCGTGGTCTGCGCTTTTGAGCGGCCGAACAGAACTATTTCGTCGCTGACCACACCAGCAGCACGATCGGCATCGGTCAGCTCCTCAGCTCGCTCGACGTCGTATGACGAGTTGTCGACGTGGATGTCTTCAGGGCGGATCTTGCGGCGAGTTGCGGCCATAGCTCACGGAGGGCCAGTGCCGCGGTCGGAAAACGGTCCGCCCAGTGGCCGCTCGGGTGGATTGTCTGGGCTCAGATCAGCACCAGAGGGACGGCGAGCGGCCTCGGCGTTGTCTCATCAGCCGCTCATCGCCAGTCGAACAGTTGCGGAAATGCCGTTGACCGTTATATTCTCTGCCTGCCGATGAGCCGGCTACCGCTCCGGCGGCCACTTCTTAAGAAGTCCGAGGCCACATGCACGCTATCAAGGCTCTGTCCCCCGAGGATGTCGCCGCCTTTCTCCTCCAGGTTGTCGTGTTGCTTGCCT
>JBAXUW010000405.1:0-2172 GCA_037129495.1 Planctomycetota bacterium
GGTGACTCCGCGTCGATCAGGCACTGCCATCCCGCAGCCGCGTATCGTGGCTCCCTGAGGACCGCTACCACGTCCGGACGGGGAATCACTGGTTGGCAGGATTGAACCAGCCTGCCATTGAGTCGAATTTGGATTTCGGAAATGGAGTGGCCGGGATCAGGATCGCCAGCCCATCCCGCCAGTTCCAAACCGCCCGCCGAGGTCGCTTCGCACCGGTCCAGACAGCCTTCCGGACCAAGCCGAAAAGGCAACCCGTCGTAACGCACGCTGGCATCGTTGCTAACGAGATACACGTCCTGATGACTACATAGGCCACGGCGAAGGCGTGCGTACGGCCAATCGGCCCCACGGCCCGCGGCGATGCAGTCCCGCACGAAGGACTCCGTGACGAAGGTCGTCCCGTAGTCAACCGTGCTGAGATTATTGGACTCGCTGTGCGGCACGAACGCGAATCCATCGGCTGGCATCGTGCCGGGTGGACACCAGATCTCATCATGGACTGAAAAAGCCAGAATGCCGCCAGGGGCGAGCATCGATAGTAGCCTTTCAAGCATCGGGCCGAAGGTATGGCGTGGAAGATGGCTGAAGAGCGAGACCACACAAATCAGGTCGAACTGCGTGTCACAGTGGATGTCGGCAGGATTGCGTGCCGAAACAAAGCCATTGACGCCGAAGCGCGAACGCTCGAAAGCAACCGCCTGCTCTTCCACATCCGAAACCCAAATCCGCTCTCGCGGCATCGCCTCCACGAGAAATCGCGTCAGTCGCCCATAGCCGCAGGCAAAATCGAGCATCCGACCGATCTTTTGGAAATCGCCGAACCGCCACTTCACGATCTGGCTCAAATCATCCATCGCCCACGCGCCGTACCGTAGATACAACAACTGCGCCAGTTCGTCGTTTTGGAAGTGATTACGACCGTAGAGATACATGTCGTCATCGGGATGAATTTCCGCCACAACTGCGGCCGGATCATGGCCGCAACGGCTCAACAGCCAGTCCGTCGATGCACTTCTCGGGTGCAATGATCGTTCCGGGCTGTGTTTGGCAGAAAAACCGATCGCCCGGACGGCCGATCTGACCCTCTTTACCGCCGTTCCAAGCAGGCTTTTCGCGGCGGGAGATGTGCGGCCGTCCGCCGCAGCGGAAGGCGACTCCTGCGGCGCAGTCGAAGAAGCGGAAGGCCCGGTCGTCGGAAAAGACTGGGCATAAACCCACGGATGGTAGCAGTCCATGACAGGATACGCCGGCCGCCAGATCGCCTCCGAAATGGCGTGCTCTTGTCGTGAGTCCACGTACCAATTGTTGCCGCCATCGAACCATCGCCTGATGTATCCATGCCCGCCGAGCAGCTTATCCATCTCCACCGCCTTTTCGGGTTGCACCTCGGCAACGATGACGGTCGGCCTCCATGACGAAAAGTCATGCCCCGCGAGCACAGCAAGTTCGTGCCCCTCGACGTCCAGTTTAAGGAAGTCAAGGTCCTGACCGGGTAGCAGGTGTCGCCTACAAATCTCGGCGAGCGTCGTCACCGGTATTCGAATCTCACGCATCATGTGCCCACCCGCCTCATACTGCCGGGCGGCGTTGCTATCGAATGTTGACCAATCCAGATGTGATTCGTCTCGATGGAACGTCATCTCGCCCGACCGTTCGGAGACCCCGCAGCAGAGGTTGACGTCTTCGGGGCGACTTGCCGCTAGAAGCCGGTGCATCTCCTCAATCGGCTCTACGTTGATGCCGCGCCACCCGAGTTCGTAGAAGTTGCGGGTGACAGAGTCGTGGCTCGGGTGGTTCGCCCCGACATCGATCCACGTACCATGCTTCTTGTGGCCAAAGATTCGCAGCAGCATGACGTCTTCGGCGTTTTGGGCCCACGATATGATGCGGCCGTCCGCGGTGCGGCGGAGCCCCTGAATGCTCCTGACTTCCGCCCTCGCTGGCAGACGCTCCCCATCAGTAGACACGCTCGCTTCGGCGGCCGGTCCTGCTGTCTTGGCCACGGACACGGTGTTGCTGGCCTGGCCTTCATTGTGCGGCGGCAGCAACTCCGGGGACCACGTCACTCCCGAGCGGATCACCTTCGCAGGCACACCGACGGCCATCGAATTCGGTGGGATGCTCTTCGTGACCACTGCCTCGGCCCCGATGATCGAGCCGGCTCCGATCGTC
>JBAXUW010000406.1:0-2168 GCA_037129495.1 Planctomycetota bacterium
AACCACCGCTTTTCTCAAGCAAGACCGCGATCCACGAATCCCTGTCGAGGGTATTGGTTTCTTCGGCGTTTCGGCGCTATCACGCCTAGAAATACGCCGCCCGCGGTGCATTGCACGCCCCATCGACCGATGCCATTCACGTACGGTCGTCGGTCACTGCACCACATGCCGAAATGCGGCGGACGAATCCATCGCTGACTCGCCGCGGGCGATCGCCGCATCGTATTGGGCCGCCACCGCGGGCATGACGACCAGCGGGCAGCCGTGCTCCGCCGCCTCATCCACCATCAGCCGGACATCCTTCCGGGCCATACTGACTGTGAACGACGCCGGTTCGAACGGACCTCCGGCTACCTTCGCAAACCTCGCCGGAAAGAAGTCGCCCGGATTGAACTGCTGAAACATCTTCGCCGCATCCTGCGGATCGACGCCGGTTGCATGCGCCAGCCGCACGATGTCGCCCGCCAGCGCCGACATCCCGAGAAACGTCAAGTTGCCGAAGAGTTTGAAGGCCGCCGCCCGCTCCGGCTGCGGACCCAACTGAAATACCTTGCCCGTCATCCGCTCGAGTTCGGGCAGCACCTTCGCACACTGCTCGGGATCGCCAGACAGAAGCATCACCCCGGTGCCCTCAGCTGCGTTCACCGGCCCCATGAACACCGGCGCGTGAAGATACACCCGCCCCCTGCCCGCCCAGCGGCGGGCACGCTCGCCGGTCATACTCGGCGTGGTCGTCGTATGGTCGATGATCCAGCACGACGGGGGAATGGCGTCGACAAGCGGCTCGAGCACCGCATCGACCGAAGCGTCATCAGCCAGCGACAGGTGCACCCGATCAACTCCCGCCACGGCGTCGGCGGACGCGGCAAACGCCTTGGCACCATGAGCCTCGAGCGCCTTCGCCGACGCTGGCGAGCGGTTCCACACATGAACCGTGTGCCCCTGCGCCAGCAGCCGACGAACGAAACCGCTGCCCATCAAGCCGGTGCCAAGAAACGCGATCTTCATGGGGTGTCTCCTTGGAATGACCTGCTCGATGCCGAATCGCGACTCAACCACCTACAAGATCGAGGCACTGTCGAGGTGAAATGATCGCTATGTTGCCGTGCATCCCGATGGGTAACAGATGTCGGCGGTCTCCGGTCACGATGTACCTCGCCCTGGCAGCCACAGCCGCAGCGATTACATGGTCGTCGTCAATGTCATCACCGACTACGCGCGGCACGGCGACGGGGGACACGAGCGTTGTCGCATCCCGGTAGGCCGAGACGAACGCCTCGGTTGATTTCCCGGCCTCGGCGATGCGCTTCTGGAAGCTCGTCAGAGAGAGCGTGCCAACGAGTTCCTCAATCAGCACTGGGCTGGTTGCCAAAATGAAATCGTCGCACTCCGTTGCTCGCGCCAGCAGCAAGCGGGGCGGGCCATTCCACAGAAGCGCAGCGATAACGACGTTCGTATCCAGCACTGCGACTACCGGCAGCACCGGCGTCGCGGACATCATCCGACCCGCCGCGACCGTTGCTCGGCTCGGTACGCCTGTACGGCTTCAGCGACTTCCTGCTCGATCTCCGGCGTCAATACCTCATCGGGCATCAGGCTCCACATCTCACGCAGCGTTTCACCAGCACGGCGTCGCAACTGCTCGCGTAGCATTTCTTGAATGGCTTCGGCCGACAACAGCCCAGCTTCAGTAGCCTTGCGCACGAGGTCGTCAGGGAGCGACAATTGGATCGTTGTCATGGTCGTAGACCTGCTTGTTTGTTTCGGCGACAGGGACCGTATTCGCATTCGACCTGTTCGCAAACCTTCTAGCTTGAGTATACGCCCGTCCATTCTCGCAACAAGCATCGGACCCAGAACTCCCTCTTCACCGTCGTAACGCCTTGCAGCGGCGGCCGCGGGCGCGGCGTTCACTACCCTTCACCTGGTGCTTGCGCGGCTTCAGAGATATCGACACGGCGATTACCGCCCCTGCCGTCGCCCTCCTCGCCAGCCATCCCGGTCCTTCTTTTCAGCGGGTAGCCGCCAAGGGCGACAGCCTGCGCAGAAACAGGTGTGGATTTAGGGAAGTGCTTCCCAGAAACCACCGTTTTTTCGGGTAAGACCGCGATCCACGAATCCCTGTCGAGGGTATTCACGGCCCCGGGCGTTTCCGCAAGGGGATGCAC
>JBAXUW010000407.1:0-2163 GCA_037129495.1 Planctomycetota bacterium
TTCGGCTTCCCCCAACCCCCGGCTCCCCGGAGTGTCTCGCTTCATCGCCGTGAATCCATCCGGCCGTGAGACATGTTTTCAACCTGCCTGAACCGCGTCGAAACCATGACCAGCCGCCCAAACCGCCGGGGGCCGGTGAAAGCCTCCGACTCGAGGCGAGGATACGCCAACTCGCTTCGGCTTCCCCCAACCCCCGGCTCCCCGGAGTGTCTCGCTTCATCGCCGTGAATGCATCCGGCCGTGGGGCAGGTTTTCAACCACTACTGTCCGGTTAAGCCGGCGACTTCTCGCCGGAAGTGGCGCGCCAGCATCGACTTGCGTCGAGTTTGTGGCGCGCACGATTTGAAAACGCCTCGACAGAATCGGCTCCTTTTTCAGGATTTCCTTGAAAAAGGAGCATTGCATGGCTGCCAGCGAGTTGATCTTTGCCCAGCTGATGGACCTCGTCCCGCGGCATGAGTTCAATGCCTGCGTGAAGCGGTATCGCGGTGACCATCGTCTTCGCCGGTTCAGTTGCCGGGATCAGTTCCTGTGCATGGCGTTTGCGCAACTGACCTTCCGCGAGAGCCTGCGTGACATTGAGACGTGCCTGCGATCGTTGCAGCCGAAGCTCTATCGCGCAGGGTTCAGGAGCCGGATGTCCCGTAGCACCCTGGCGGATGCCAACCGTGTCAGGGATTGGCGGATCTACCATGACCTCGCTCAGGTCCTGATTGCCGAGGCCCGGTTGCTCTACGCGGGTGAGCCACTGGGGTTCGAGTTGGCACACACGGCGTACGCACTCGACGCCACAACAATCGACCTATGCCTGTCGTTGTTTCCGTGGGCACCATCGATGCAGAGTAAGGCAGGCGTCAGGCTGCACACGCTGCTTGACCTGCGTGGGAACATTCCGGCATTTATCCGAATTTCCACGGCGAAAATGCACGAAGTGCGCGTGCTGGACGAACTGCCAATCGAACGGCATGCCTTCTACGTCATGGATAAGGCGTACATCGACTTCTCGCGGCTGTACCGCATGCATCAGCAGGGAGCGTTCTTCGTGACGCGACACAAGAAGGACCATGCGTTCACTCGACACGACCGCCAACGGGTCGACAAGTCGACTGGTGTCCGCAGCGATCAGAGGATTCGCTTCAATGGACCTCGCATCGCACCACGCTACCCCGCCGACCTCCGCCGGATTGCGTTCTACGATAGCGAGCGACAAAAGAGACTGGTGTTCATCACCAACAACTTCGACCTGCCATCGCTTTCCGTCGCCCTGCTGTATCGCAAGCGATGGCACATCGAACTATTCTTCAAGTGGATCAAGCAGCACCTGAAGATCACGGCCTTCATGGGCAATTCCGACAACGCGGTGCGAACGCAAATCTGGATTGCGGTCTCGGTCTACGTGCTCGTCGCCATTGTCCGGCGACGCCTTGACTGCAAGATGTCAATGGCAGACGTTCTCCAAGTTCTGAGCGTCAACGTCTTCGAGAAAACAGAGATAAACACGCTGTTTTCGCAAGTCAGCCACACGTCCACCGATGGTAGTGATCGTAACCAGTTGCGGTTATTCGACTTCTAACCGGACAGTAGTGGTTGAAAACCTGCCCCACCGTCCGGCGATGGGGCACGGGCAGTCCCGGCCCGGCCCAATTCCCGTTCACGGGAGCGGTCGCGGTCACCGATGCGGGACGGACTTTGCCGGCCGGTACCACTCGCCGCGGAGCCACTCCGCCACCAGGTCGATCTCCCGCCGCGCGAGCATCGGCATCGAGCCCTCGTCGGCCCGGCCGAAGCCCGGCATGCGGTCATTGGTGTCGCCGTAGAATCGTTCATGCGTCGGGTCGGTGATGATCCCCACCAGCCACTCCTTCGAGCCCCAGCCGACGAGGTCGGGAGCGGAACCCAGGTCGGTCGTGTTGTCGTGGAAGCGGTGGCACGAGCCGCACCGCTCAGCGTCGGTGACGAGTCCCCTGCCCTTCTCGACCAGTTCCCGCGGGGTGGCGGCTTCGGCCAGCCCGGCCTCCGCGGCCATCGCGGCGACGACGGCCTCGATGTCGTCCGGCTTCCAGACGTCGCGGTCGGTGAGGTCGCCCGTCACGAAGCCGACCATGTCGCCGTTCTTGTGGGCCGTGTTGCCGAAGTAGGCCGGGCCGGCCACCTGCCCCGGAT
>JBAXUW010000408.1:0-2162 GCA_037129495.1 Planctomycetota bacterium
TGCACTGATCCCACGAGTTCATGGATCACCTCTGACGAGACTTCGATTGCTCTAAAAAATATACGGGCGTTTACACTCTGATGCAATCGTGACGATCCGCATGTTCGATCCCGGGTAGGGATCGGCACTTCGCAGTGTGCAGCGAGCAAAACGTGTGTAAGGGATCCAACGCGGCGCAGAATCCGGCACCACGTCGCGTACCCATATTGCAAAGCGCTGGGAGCACCCTGGCCCATTGAGTTAACCGACCAGTCAGTTCTTCAACATCTGCTCGCCCTGGCCGGCGATCTGCTGGATGATGCGAATCGTTTCCAGCTGGCTTGGCTTCGGCGGCTCAGCCAGAGCCGTGGGTGCCTGATCTGGGCTGAGATTGTCAGTCCCGTAAAACCATCGCGGCAGTTCAATGGCGGGGTTGTCGCGGAGCTTGGAAATCACTGAATTGCTGATCGTCTTCAGCCCCTTGAGCGAAAGCGTCGCCCCTTCGTAGCGGCCGAGAATCTTCGCCACCCCGTCGCTGATGCTGCTGATGCCGTCCAAGCACAGGATTGGATGGCGAACCAGTTCCCGAGCCGTGTCCTCGGTGAGTTCCGAGAGTCCCTTGAGCGACAGCCCGCCAGCCTGGTGCGTTGCGAGAATGGCCGCCAACGGTGGTGTTATGCACGTGACGTCGTCGAGAAACAGCCCCGATAGTCCCACAACTCCATGCCAGTTGGTCTGAGCAGCAAGAACCCGTGCCTGCCGCTCGTTGATCGTTGTGAGTCCCGCCAGCACGATCTGCCCGACGTGTTGAACGAGTAGCTCGAGCTGCAGGAGCGTGATGCCATTCCCAATGTTGACGGAGAGCGAGCCCTCATGCCGGGCCAGGCAGGCGGCCACGACATCGTCTACCGCAAGACGGTGGAACAAGAGCGGACCCCGATGGTTGGCAAGCAGTTGGGCCTGCACTGGCGTGAGCCGCTCCACTCCCTGAAGACACAGAAACCCTTGCCGTCGGCCAAACGCCTCTGCCACGGCGTCCGACAGCCCCGCGATCCCATGCACATGGAGTTTCCCACGGTGCCGAGCGAGGTGGGAGGCAACCCGTCCAGGTAATTCCTTCAGGCCTTCCAGAAAGAGATCGCCGCGATGCTGCGATAGGGCCGCCGCGGCTACCGAAGACAGCCGGCCAAGGCCCCCCAGATAGAGCTGGCATGCGTGCTGCGCCAGGCCCAAGGCCGCGTTCGCGTCGAGCGACGTGAGTCGGTTGAGAGAGAGCTCTCCGGCGTGCCGACCAAGGGCCCATGCCGAGGGCACAGACAGCTGCCGAAGGTTGTTGAGCGATAGGCCGCCGCCAGTGTGCTTGGCCAGTTCCTCAGCCACGGCGTCGGTGACCGCCACCAGTTTGTCGAGATAGAGATGGCCGCGGTGCTGCGTGAGTTCCCGGGCCACCGACAGCGGGAGTCGAAGGAGTTCGTGTAGGTAGAGATGCGTACTGTAGTGGCCGATGACGGCAGCAGACTGGCCGTGGGCAGCTGCCGGCAGGATCGCGAGTTCGCCCTTTGTCGCCTCGGTGAGGGGATCGCTCGCATCGTAGGACAGGCCGAGTTGATCGCTGACTACTGGCCGTTTGAAAAGCTCAACAAGCTGCCTGGCCTGTGCGGCGTCGAGGTGTCGGATCTGGCCCGTATGTGGTCGGAAGGAGGAGTCGCCGACGGAACTGCTCATGGGTCCTCCTGCATCGTTCTGGCTATCGCGACGGCGAGTGACGGCGACCCGGACATCGAGGCGTGGATGAGATTATACCGCTCGAGCAAGGGGGTGACTCATTCTTGTGTGTCATAGTGTGGGCTGGTCGCAGACCGCCGAATGAAAAGAAAACATCATGTGTCTTTTTACCGAATGCGGAATTGTGCGGCCTGTATCAGCCGTAGACCAAGGTTGACCGGCCGGTCCGGAAGAATAAGTACTCTCAGTCGCAGACAAGGAGGACCAGATGACCGGACCGAAGAAAAACCGATTGCACGACTACGAGGCGGGCTGGCTCACGCTGCTGGTTGAGATGGGCGTCGCCACGAAGCAGGAAGCCCACACCGCAATGTGCCGTGTCGCCCAAGCGGCGATCGATGAGGTCGAGCAAAAGCGCAAGCGACGCAACGAGCGAAGACGGCGACGGCCGGAGTGAG
>JBAXUW010000409.1:0-2160 GCA_037129495.1 Planctomycetota bacterium
TTCTCGCTGGCCGCGTTGCACCACTTCACCACGTCGTCCCAGGTGACCGAGTGAACCGGATGGTCGCCCGTCCGGCCTTCTCCGCGAGGCAGATCGGTGTAGCCGTAAGAGATGGTCCACGGGTAGACGCCGTCCCAATGAGCCTTCGTGGGGGCGGTCACCGCGATCTTCTAGCCGCTGAGTTTCAACTTCTGGACGCGAAAAAACCTGAACATGTGATCGTCGTCGCCGCTCACAGTCCCCCGCTCAGCTTTTGTCGCACGAGGATCTCGTCGAACTTCACGGGAGTGGCTTCGCCACTCGCAGCACGAAGTGGTCCTTTCCAGGTGATGCATCCCGACGAACTGGCAAACCGGCACCCGGTAGCCCAGAGGAGTCGCTCACCGCAGCGGTGTCACCGCGGCGTTTTCAGCCATCGGGATCGTCGAGCAGTTGTTGCAGTCGTTGGCGCAGCGGCTCCGGATAAAGATCGAGCCACGAGGCGTCGATCATGCCCAGCGAAAGCATGTCGAGAATGTGGACCTGATCCTTCCGACGAAACGCATTGAGCTTCATGCGCACGAGCGTTTCCAGAGCGACCGTCTGGAGGTCATCCGTCCGGACGGCAGGAATGATATCGGGATTGGGCTCGCCCCCCCGCTCCACCGTGCCGACGAGCAGCACATGCACCGCATCGCGGACCGATGCATCGGGGTGTTCGACGAACATGTCGAGACCGGAGGTAGTGCGATGCTGAAACCCGGCGGCCGTCATGGCGGCAACCAGCGCGGGCAGATCGGCCGGGCGAATGAGAATATCGACGGCTTGCGTGGTTCGCAGCGCGGCCTCATCCACCTGCGCCACCCAGGCCCGCACGGCGTGGCCCCCGATCACCGCATAGGGCACCTTGGCCGCCTCGAGAATGCCCACCGTCTTCCGCAGCCGTTGGTTGACTTTTTCCACGGCGCGCTCCATGCGGGCCCAGAGTTTCTCGCCCGTAATTGTGAATTCAACCATGGATGATTTCCTCCGACTATTTCGCGATTGGAAGTATGGCCTTTTGATTATCGATCCCCATGTGCACGTCTGGGCCCCGACGCCGGTGACTGCCGACGTCGCCCATTCTGCCTCCCGCTTCTGATGCTGAGGAGCATTCCGCAGCCGGCTGGTCGTTGCGGCGTTTCCGGGAGGCGAGCGGGTTCAGGCCAGTATGCAGGCGAAACCGCTTCACGAAGCCGCTCGCGTCATAAAACCCACAGGCCGCGGCCACATCGGCCACTGGCAAGGCGGTCTCCCGCAACAGCCGCCGCGCCTCGGCGATCCGCACGTGCTCGAAAAATTGTTGGGCCGTCTTGCTCATCTGCCGCCGGAAGAGCCGCATGAAATGACTCGCCGACAGGCCGCACTCGCGGGCGAGGTCCGTCACGCTCAGGCGGCAGGAGTGGTCGCGGATCATGCGGGCGACGGCCGGCAGCACGCGGGACGACTGGTCGCCAGCTACCGACTCATGCGGACGGTTCGTGCCGACCAGCCCGATGAACGCCCCACCATGACCGCGGATCGGCCATTTGCTGGAGTAGACCAGCCGCGGGCTTCCCGACCGCGACACGACGAAATGCACAGCGCCCTTGGGTACCGCCCCCCGGCCCCTCACTTAAAACCTGGCGTCATTCATGGGGGCAGGTCAAAAGTCATTGACACGTTCTGTTCCGTCAAGCTGGTTTTGCCCAACGGTTGGCGAGAGCGAAGAAGGTAGGAGCCCACAGGCCCACGAAGATTCCAAAGCGTTCGCCATGACCTACATCAGGATCCTTGCTGAGGAACCAGATGGCAATGCTGGCGGCAATGCTGACGAAGCCAGCATAAAAACAGATTGTTCCGAGCATCTTTTCGTTCATTTTTTGTTCCTTTTATTTCAGAAGACTCAAGGGATTCCAACGAAGAAGTTCACGTTCAACCCGTGACGCGACTTCTTTACGGGTGGTTCGCCAAGACCCTTTTTTAAGCGTGCCTGATTCATTTTGTCCAGAGGGGTGCGGGCTGACCTGCCAGAACCAGCCGGCGGAGACCGGCCAAGCAAAAATCGACTGCTGTGCCGAACGGGATTGAACTGAGTAGACCGATCAAGTGGACGGGGCCGGAATTGAACCGGCGACACACGGATTTTCAGTCCGTTGCTCT
>JBAXUW010000041.1:0-18464 GCA_037129495.1 Planctomycetota bacterium
CCCCCTGTTTCCCCACCCTTCAGGGAATCCGCACGGCATGCCAACCGCTTACCATCCCAACTCGGACGAGGTCGACTGCCTGCTCCGCAACGCCGACCTGCGTAACGAAATCGAGCCTTACATGGATGAATCAATCTGGGAGATCGATTTCCGCGCCCTCCCCACGGCTGCCGAAAATCGCTTCCTCGAATCGATGCTCGCCTGGGAGCGGGCGCCGCTCGTGCCGATCGCCCGTTGGTTTGAGCCCACGCTCGCCCTCCAACCGGCCTGCACGCTCGACGACGAGCAGGTCCGGGAGCGGCTCTGGGAAACGATTGAGATACTCTATTCGCAGCGGGTTGTGCTTGATTTCACAGACCACCTCGCCGACCGAGAACTCTATGCCCTGATCCGCCGCGATATCCTGCCGGCCACGGTCAAGAGGGTGGACCTGCCCGACAACTATTTTCACTGGGACTGCAGCGCCTCTGACACCCAAGATCAGACGGTCTGGTTGACATACTATGCGAGCGAAGAAGACCGCGAAGAGTGGAGCCTTGATGAAGGCTGCGAGCCGCCCCCGCGGGCCGTGCCCCCCTATCCCAGGGCGCTGCCGGCAGCTCCAGTCTGATTGGCGGTGGTAAAGGCCAAGCCGCGGGCACCTGCTTGGCACTGGACAGACGGCGGGACCGCAGTCTGTTATGCTTGAATTCATGGTAAACATGGTCTTCATGGTCTTCATGGTTGAGAAGCCATCAACCTGACGAGGTGCCCCGTGACGAGAATTGTCTGGAGCCGCATCCGAACCCGTGCCTGGGCCTCGTGCCTCGGAGCCATGGTGCTCCTGCTCCCGACCGCTCATGCAGCCGACGAGGCGGCGATTCGTGCCGCCGTTCAGAAGGCCTCGGCCTTTCTCATCAACCAAGGGCAGTCCGCCGCTGGAGGTTTCTCGACCGAGGCGGGCCCGGCCATCACGGCGCTGGCGGTCACGGCGCTGGCCAAGACCGGCACGCCAGCCGATTCCCCCGCCGTGAAAAAGGGACTCGACTATCTGCTGCGGTTTCAGCGGGCTGACGGCGGCATCCATCCCGCTGACTCCTTCGTCGCCAACTACGAGACCTCGATCGCGCTGATGGCCTTTGTCGCCTGCAACCGAGACGGCCGCTACGACGAGCCGATCAAGGCCGCCCAGGCATTTTTAAAAGGGCTGCAGTGGGATGACGGCGAGGGGAAGGGGATCGCTGATCCAGCCTACGGCGGCGCAGGATATGGTCGTAAGAATCGTCCCGACCTCTCCAACACGTCTTTCTTGATCGAAGCCCTGCAGAGCGTGGGCACGGGGCCTGACGATCCGGCCATTCAGCGGGCGCTGGTATTTGTCTCACGCACGCAAAATCTGGAGGGTCCCTACAACGACCAGCCGTTTCCCGCCAAGAACCCTGATGGTGGCTTCTACTATACGCCCGCGACCGGCGGTGAGAGCCAGGCGGGCACAACGCCCGAGGGAGGCCTGCGGAGCTACGGTTCGATGACCTACGCCGGACTCAAGAGCATGATCTTTGCGGGACTCAAGCGGGACGATCCTCGGGTGAGCGCGGCGGTCAAGTGGCTGGCGAAGCACTACACGTTTGCTGAGAATCCCGGTCTGGGCGATGCCGGGCTTTATTACTACTTCCAGACGGCCTCCAAGGCCCTCGACACGTTGGGCGAGGAAACGTTTGCCGACGCGGTCGGCGTGCAGCATCCTTGGCGGAGCGAACTGGCCGACAGCCTGCTGGCAAAGCAGCAGCCCGACGGATCGTGGGTGAACACCAATCAGCGGTGGATGGAGGGCGATCCCAACCTTGTGACGAGCTACGCTCTGCTCGCGCTGGCCAACTGCCTACCCAAGCCGCCCGCCACACCGTGACATTCTTTCCTGTGGGATAAGTTTTCTAACGTGTCCGCTTCTGCTTTGCTCTAACTTTCTGGCACTGCCCCACCGGGCCGCGCTGCAGTAGGACTTTTTTGCCAGCGACTCAATCCTTAAGGTCGAAGAGTCGCTTCAGCGCGTCGAGCAGGCCGTGCGGCGGGCCGGCACGGCTCTCGCTCCGTAGGGAGGCCAGTGGCGGATGGAGCAGCTTGGCGGCGTAACGGTCGAAGGCCTGCCGGATCTCCGCCCGGGCGGCATCGTCGATCGTCGGCAACCGGCGAAAGAGCCGGTCCAACTCCGCCTCACCGGTCTCGCTCCAGCCAGCGCGGAGCCGCTCGATGACCGGGGCCGTCGAGCGATGGTGGAGATCGCCCATGAAGCGGTGCGTCTCCTCGTCGATGATGGCGATCGCCGCTGGCAGCTCCCGCTGGCGGCTCTTGCGATTGGCATCACAGGCCTTGGCAAGATCATCGACCGAGTAGAGCCAGACTCCAGGCCGATTGCCGATCCGCGGATCGAAGTCGCGCGGCACAGCGAGGTCGAGCACGACCAGCGGCCGGCCACCTCGGTGTGGCGCTGCCTGATCGAAGCACGCCGTTGAGACAACCGGAAGGCTAGCGCCGGTCGTGCTCACCACAAGGTCAGCCGCGGCGAGCTCCGCTACCAGTGCCTCAAACCGGCCAGGCCGGCCACCGAGCCGCTCCGCCAGTTCGTCGGCCCGACCGGCCGTGCGGTTCAAGATGACGATGTCGCGTGCTCCGGCGGCCCGCAGGTAGCGAAGGGTCTCGGCCGCCATCTTGCCGGCCCCGATGAGCAGCACCTTCTTATCGTCAAATCGCTCAAAGACGCCGCTCGCAAAGTCGGCCACGGCCACGCTTGGGATCGAAAGCCGTTCCCGGCCAATCGCGGTCTCAGTGGCCACCCGCTTCGCCGTTCGCAGAGCGGCCTGAAACATCTCGCCGGTGAGGGGGCCAGACGTCCGGCTCTCCTGGGCCAGGCTCCAGGCCTGCTTTACCTGCGCGACAATCTGTGGCTCGCCCAGCACCATGCTGTCGAGGCCTGCTGCCACGCTGAAGAGATGCCGCACGACTGCCTCATCGCGATCTCCAGCCAGCACTGGCGTGAGCAGGCTGGCGTCGATGCCCCGGCATTCCGCCAGGAACGACACCAACTGTTCGTGAGGCGGCGGCGGCCCGTCCGCCTGCTCGCCGGCGGCGTAAAACTCAACGCGATTGCAGGTGGAGAGCAGCACGCCCTCGCGGCCAGGAAACCGCTCTTTAAACCGGGCGAGCGCCTCGGCCGCCTGCTCGGCCGAAAAGACGAGACGCTCACGAAGCGCTAAGGGCACCGTGCGATGACTACCACCCACGAAAGCGAGCGTCATGGCTGGGGCTCCCTGACGACGGCCTCAGGCTTGTCAACTGATTGATCGGCGGCCTCGGTGGCCTCGCTGGCATGGCTGGCAGGCGGAGCAACTTGGACGGGCGGCACGCCGTGCCGCGTCGCGCCGAGAATCCCCCAGATGATCGAAAGCGTGAGCACACCAAAACTGACGAGCGAGAGCCAGGCGGCGGTCCGGGGGCCATCGGGCCGGCGGATCGTACCCCGGGCAATGGCAGCAGCGGTCACCAGCCAGGCCACAACCGCCGCCATCCGCAGAACAACAGGATCATTCCATGGCACGGTCTCCAGCAGACCACGCTGGCGGTTGGCCGCATTGAGCACGATCCCCGAAAGGAAGCCGGCAGCGGCCGTCCAGGCAGCGAACGAAAGCGTGCGGCCGGTGGTGTGAAAGAGACGTTCGAGGCTCGGCAGGTGAAAGCCGCGCAGGGGAGGCTGCTTGCGGGCCAGCCTGCCCGCCTGGATCAGCCACAAGACTCCGGCCAGAGCACCAATCGCCACGGCCACGCTCGCGGCCAGATTGAAGATGCCATGGATCGCGCCCCAGACCTGCGTGGCTGGACTCTGCGGGAACGGCGCACGGCTGGAGAGCTGCGCTGCCCCGATCAGCCCGAGCACGACGGGCAGCATGAAGAGCCCAACGGGGGTCCGTGGATTGGCGAACGTGAGCCAGAGGTAGCCGCCGGCCAGCATCCAGGCCGCCAGCAGATACCAGTCGAACGCGCTCGACAGCGGCACAGCCGGTTCGTGGGCAGCCCGCCAGGCCAGAAAGAGCGTGTGGGCCAGCAGTCCGGCGGCGGCGAAGGCGATCATGGCCGCCCCCCGCACGCCCGAACGAAACACCAGCCGGGAGGCCTCGCAAGCAAGCGCCACGGCATAACTGGCCGCAAAGCAGAAGACGGAAATTCCCGACATGAATTCGACCATAGGTAATCCCTGCGGTGAGTCAGTATTTATTGTAGTCTGCCCAGCCTATCCTGCCCGTGCGAGCTGTTCATGCCCGAGCCCACACCCTCTGCGCCGGTTTCGAACCCCACGCCGGCCCCACTCGCACCAGCTTGGGCGCAGTCGCTGGTCATGCGGGCCTGCCGCCGCGAGCCTGTGCCCCGCACGCCGGTCTGGCTGATGCGGCAGGCCGGACGCTACCTGCCGGAATACCGCCGCGTCCGGTCACAGACGGATTTCATGGGGCTCGTGAAAAACCCGCAGCTGGCGGCGGAAGTGATGATCGCCACCGTCGATCGACTCGGCGTCGATGCGGCGATCATCTTCAGCGATCTGCTGCCAATTCTTGAACCGATGGGCATGGATCTGGAATTCACTGCGGGTGAGGGGCCAGTAATCCACAACCCGCTCCGCACGCCGGACGACGTGCAACGGCTCCGCGAACTCGACGACCTCGATCAGCTCGGCTACGTGATGGACGTTGTGCGGGCCACCAGGGCGGGGCTCGACGACTCGCTGCCTGTGATCGGCTTCGCCGGCGCACCCTTCACCCTGGCCGGCTACTGCATCGAAGGCGGTACGAGCAAGGCCTGGCTCCACACCAAGTCGCTGATGTACAGGCACGAGGCAGCCTGGCACGATCTGATGGACAGAATCGCCCGCGCCGTAAGCCGCTACCTCGTAGCGCAGCTCGACGCCGGCGCGCAGCTCGTGCAGCTCTTCGACAGCTGGGTCGGCTGCCTTGGACCAGCCGATTATCGGCGTTACGTGCTGCCCCACAGCCGGACGGCGATCCTGGAGGTGGCCAAGCGGGCGCCGGTGATCCATTTCGCCACCGGCAATCCCGCGCTCCTACCGCTCTTGGCCGAGGCTGGAGGATCCGTCATCGGCATCGACTGGCGGATCGAACTGGCCGAGGCCTGGCGGGCTGTCGGCCCCGACCGGGCGGTGCAGGGCAACCTCGATCCAGTCGTCCTCCTTGCCGACCGCGAGACTGTTCGGCAGCGCACGCTCGACGTGCTGGCGCAGGCCGCCGGCCGGCCCGGTCACATTTTTAACCTCGGCCACGGTATTCTCCCCCAGACCCCTGTGGAAAACGTCCTCGAAATGATTGCGACCGTGAAGGGCGGGTAACGCATAACGCATGACACCCTCACCCCTCATCACCACCGGCACGCTGCGGATCGGCGACCAGTGGAACGCGATCAACATCATCGCTCAGTCGCAGACCCACCCGCTGAAGGCAATCTGCGAGCTCACCGAAAACGCGATCGACGCGGGCGCCGCCCACGTCCGCATCCTCCGCCGCCGACTCAAAGGCAACCTGCAACTTGAGGTCCACGACGATGGCCGCGGCGTGGCGGTCGATGAGACGGGCGTTCCGGATTTTCAACGGATCGCCACCCATCTGTGCGATTCCATGAAACGGCATCTCGACGCCCGGCACCGCCGGGGTGTCCACGGCGAGTTCGGGATCGGCCTGCTGAGCTTCTGGAGTCTGGGCGACGAACTCCGCATGATCTCGGGGACTGGCCCAGGGGGAGCCCGCGAACTGGTGCTCGCCCGAGGCGGGCGGAACTACACGATTCGCCCCGTCCGCGGCCGACTGGCGACCGGTGGCACCCGCGTTGTCATCGCGCCACTGCTCGACGCCACGAAAAGCCTTGTGACTGGTGAGAAAATCGCCCGCTATCTCTCCGCCGAGCTCCGCGACCGGATCCGCACGACGGGCGTGACGATCGATGTGATCGACAGCGTGGCGCGGAAGGAAATGCGGGTGACTCCCCGCGAATACGACGGCGACCGCCTCGAACTGCCGCGTCGCTATCCGACGTGTGGCGGCGACGTTCACGTGGAACTCTACCTTCGGAGCGAAGGGAGCACTGCGGATTCGGGCATCGCGCTTTGTAAAGACGGCACCCGCGTACTCAAGGAGATCACTGATCTGCTTCCCTTTCAACATGCGCCGTGGAACGACAGTCGGCTGGAGGGACTCATCGACTTTGAACCGCTTTCACTGGCGCCTGGGACCCGATCGGGTGTCGTTGCCGACGCTGCGCTGGCGGCGCTCGTGGCGGTCACCGCTGATATCCAGCGCGACATCCTCGCTGCTCTCGACACCCGGGAGCAGGCCGAGACCGAACGGGCAAGCAGGCAGATTCTCAAGCAGGTTCACAAGGCGTTTGTGTCGGCTCTGACCGAACTCCCAGCTGCGGAATACATCTTTTTCGATATTCCAAAGCAGTCGCCGGCGGTCACCGACCACAACGGTTCGCGTGGCGAGCCCCTGACACAATCCCCCCGTGCCACTGCGGGCGAGCCGCCCGAAGCGACGCTGGAGCCGGTCGAAGCAACACCGCTGTTTCCCACTGAGACTGGCCCTCTGCACACCGTTGGGATCGCGCCGCGACGACCGCGCCGACAGCCGGGCACCGCCTGCCGCCTGACGGCTACCCCGCGCGACAGTGAAGGCAGCGCCATTCGGGGCGGTGTTACTTTTTCCTGGCGGGTTGTTTCCGGGGCCGGAGCGATCGAACCCGCAGCAGCAACCTGCCAGGTGATGTCGGCTGAGACAGGACTCGTGGCGGTTGAAGTAGTGGCTCTGCAGGAGAGAGTCGAAACGACCGACCTGGTGGAGGTGCTGTTTTCTGACGAGTCGGCGAGCGACGGCCCCGGCACGCGTGGGCTTCCCGCCTACCGTCTAGAACCCGAACACGGCCAGTTCTGGCGATCACGATACGACGCCGCGAAAAACGAGATCATCATCAATTCGGCTCACCGCGACTTTCTTGCGAGCCGGTCTTCGGCCACAAAGCACCGCCGCTACATCGGCAAGCTGTATGCGAAGGAGGTCGTGCTCAGCAACTTCCCGCACGAGACACCGGCGGAGGCCATGGAGCGGCTGATTGAGCTAACCCTCCGCACAGAAGACACGCTGTAAGGGCCGCACGCAGAATTTCGTCTTGCGTGGGTCTTGTCCCTCTCCCGTGGAGGCGAGTTTTTCAACTTGCCGAATGCAAAAGCGGACACGTTGGAAAACTTATCCCACTCAATTCGGAAAGCCGGGATCGGCACGGCAGGACGCCGTGCACAGCACCAGCGAGCGGCGGCTCGCCAAGAAAAAACGATACGAAGTCGTGTTTTTCGTGAACACGGCCAACTTCTGCCGGCCCGGCGCTGCAGTGCCAGCCGAAGCGGAAAGCAACCCGGATTCGCTGGCCGAGGCCAGTTTCCCCGTCGGCCCTCGCCAGGCTGGGCCCCGGCGAGGTACAACAGCGTGTTGCGCTCTGGAACCTTCCCTGCGGATTCCATTGTGCGCAACCACTTTCCCACCTGGTGTTTGCTGCATGACGAGCCTCGAAAAACGACTCTTTCAACTCTTTGAACCTGCCGACATTGTGACGGCCAAAACCCTCGTGCTGAAACGGGTCTGGTGCCCGCGGGTCGGTCAGGTGCATGCCAGCATCGGCGATGGCGACGGCGCGGATCAGGAGGTGCGGCTGGAACTTTCAGCCCGCCGCAAAGGCGGCATGTCGCTCGAGACCCACAGCACGAGCCCCGTGGGCCGCAGCGGCAGACCGTGCGCCTATTTGGCCGCCCTGTTTCTTGAGGTCGACCGCCGCAGCCTATTTTCAAACCTGCATGATCACACGCCGCTGTCGCTCGACATCGTGGCGGCCGACGACCACGAGCAAGAAGCACCCGACGCGGAGAAGGACGGTGACTCAGGTGATGGGAATGACCTTGCTGCGTCGCCCTCCGCCCCGCGGCAGTTCGTCACGCCCGCGACCGTGACGGCGCCCGTCACCACCCTCGCCAGCCGCCGGGGATCCGCACGGCTGCCTAACTGGGCAACCGAACTCGATGAACGCCGTCGCCTCGTCGAACCGGCCGTCCGCGACCGCCTGGTCACGATCACCGACGGCCGAAAGTCGGGCGGCGCGGTCGTATTTTTGCTCGACCTTGCCGCGTCAGCCGACGCCCGAGCGGCCGTGCTCATTCCTGGGCGAATGCAGCTCGACGTGGCAGGCAACGCTACCGGACGGCCCCGGCCGATCGTGATCGGTCCCGGCCAGGTTGAAATCGAACAACTCGATCCCCAGGAGCGGTCGATCCTGACCCAACTCGTGGGAGCGATGTCGGTGGGTGAGACGGGCATGGTCGAGCCACTGGAGCGGCGGTCGATCGCCCGCGTTGTCGTCAGCCCGCAGTCGGCGGCCACACATTTGGCGATGCTCTGCGAAACCGGACGGCTCGTGCTCCAGCCCGAGCCCCGACGCAATCCGGATCTGGTCGTGCCGCTGGTCTGGGACAACGGCCGGCCGTGGGAGTTTGCCCTTGTGGTGGAGCCCGATGATGTCATGAGCACCCGCGCCGAAACGGTCGCCGATATGGCTGCCGAAGCGAAGCCGTTGCCGCGGCCAGGTCGGGCAACACTCCGCGGCATGCTCGTTCGCGGCAGCGAACGGAAAGACCTCCGAACTCCCCGGGCCATTCTCCGAGCGGGACTGATCGTATTTGAGGATCGACTGGCCCGGCTCACCATGAGCGGAACGGCCGGCTGGATGGACCAGTTTGAGCGCCGCGGCTCGATCGAATTCTCGGGCGTTCACGTCGACGGTGTCATCGATAGGCTGGCGATGTTGGCCGACCTGCCGCGACTCGAACTCCCCGGCTGGACCGGCTGGCGGATCGAATCCGGCCCGCCACGGCCCAAACTCGTGCTCGATGATTCGCCCACTGTCAGTCTCGATGCCGATGAGGAGGGGCTTGCCGCAGAGTTTGAAGAGGCCGAGCAACCCACCCGCATCTCGCGCCGCCGGGCCTCGCCGCGGGTGCAACTGGCCGGCCGGATCTGGTTTGACTACGCCGGTATTCTGATTGCCGCGGACGAGCCCGCGGGAGGCGCGACTGATCCCGCGCAGCGGCTTCTTGTCCGCCGCGATCGGGCCGCTGAGCGCGAGGCGATCGCTCTGCTCCCGCGGTATGGCGGCACGGCGCCGCGGATCGGCGAAGCCGACGTCAGCGACGTGGGCCATCATGTCGAGATCGCTCGTGCCAGGCTCGACGCCTCGGTATCGCAGTTGGCGGCAGCAGGCTGGACGGTCGAGGTCTCAGGCCGACGGTATCGTCCAGCGGGCAGCGTGGCGTGGAACGTCACCAGCGGGATCGACTGGTTTGAACTCTCGGCCGCGATCGACTTCGGCGGCGTCACGGCAGATCTGCCCGTGTTACTCGAGGCACTCGCCAAGGGCAGCCGCTCCGTGGAGCTATCGGATGGCTCGCTCGGCATCCTGCCTGAATCGCTCGCGGCTCAGATCGAGCCGATGGCGGCCCTGGCCCAGAAGCACGACGGACGCCTGCGGTATGGCAGGATCCAGATGGCGCTGCTGGATGCGCTCTTGGCGGGCCAGCCGCAGGCTAACGTCGACGAGGCGTTTGAACGGATTCGCGATGAGCTTGCCAGCGGCGAGCGGCCCGAGGCGCTCGACGAGCCGGAGGGATTTCAGGGAACACTCCGTCACTACCAGCGGGAGGGGCTCGGCTGGCTGTCGTTTCTTGAACGGCTGGGGCTGGGCGGCTGCCTCGCCGACGACATGGGACTTGGTAAGACGATTCAGGTGCTGGCGATGTTCGTCCGGCGCAAGGCCATGCTCGCCGCCGACGGTATCGCCCACAAGCCATCGCTGGTCATCGTGCCCAAAAGCCTTGTCTTTAACTGGATCGAGGAGGCCCGCAAGTTTGCCCCCGCGCTGCGGGTGCTCAACTACACTGGGAATACCCGGATCGATGAAACAGCGATGCTCGCGGAGCAAGACCTCGTCCTCACCACCTACGGCACGCTCCGCCGCGATATCATCAACCACCGTGAGATCGAGTTCGACTACGTTGTGCTCGACGAGGCGCAGTCGATCAAAAATGCAGCGAGCCAGGCTGCGAAGGCCTGTCGGCTCCTGCGAGCGCGTCATCGCCTCGCCCTTACCGGTACGCCAGTGGAGAACCATATCGGTGAACTCTGGAGCATCTTTGAGTTTCTGAATCCCGGCCAACTCGGTAGCGCCACGCGGCTCAAGCGGTTTCTCACCGGCGGCCGCACGAGCTCCGAGGTGGTCGCCCGCGCCGTCCGGCCCTATCTGCTGCGGCGAACGAAGTCGCAGGTGCTCTCCGATCTGCCGGAGAAGACAGAGCAAACGCTCTTCTGCGAACTCGGCGAGGAGCAGCGAAAGGCCTACAACGAACTGCGGGAGCATTACCGGCTGGAACTGTCGGGCCGCATCGGCCGCCTGGGTATCGGCAGATCGCGGATCGCGGTTCTCGAAGCGCTGCTGCGGTTGCGGCAGACGGCCTGCCACCCGGGCTTGGTCGATCCCACGCGAATCGACGAACCGGCCGCCAAGCTCGACACGCTCCTCGAACAGCTCACTGAGGTGATCGACGAGGGGCACAAGGTGCTGGTCTTCAGCCAGTTCACAAGCTTTCTGTCAATCGTCCGCCGTCGCCTTGACGAGCGCTCGATCGTCTACGAATATCTCGATGGCAAAACGACCGACCGGCAGGCCCGCGTGCAGCGATTCCAAGAGGATACTGCGTGCCCGCTGTTTCTCGTGAGCCTCAAGGCCGGCGGCCAGGGTTTAAACCTCACCGCCGCCGACTACATCTACATCCTCGATCCATGGTGGAATCCGGCCGTCGAGGCCCAGGCTGTGGATCGGGCCCATCGGATCGGCCAGACACGGCGTGTGTTTGCGTATCGGCTCATCGCCCGCGATACGGTCGAGGAGAAGATCGTCGCCCTACAAGACCGCAAGCGGGAGTTGGCCGAGTCGATCGTCCGGGCTGACGATAGCCCAATCTCGAGCCTGACGGCGGAGGACGTCGAACTGCTGCTCTCTTGAAGAAAACCGCCTCATACCATCGAGTCGGCACCTCACACGATCCTCACCGCAGTGGACTATGACAGGGTCCGCAGTGGACTATCACAGGGTCTTCTTTGGAATACCGTCAATGTCTCTTCTCACCACAGAAAGCGGGCAATTCAATGGCCGGACAGCAAATCCTGGTGGTTGACGACGAGGAAGATCTGCAAGAACTGGTGAGCTTCAGGCTCTCTAGGGAGGGCTACCGCGTGCAGTGCGTCGGCACGGGTGAAGACGCCCTGAAAGCCGCGCGGAAACAACCCCCCGATCTGATCGTTCTCGATTGGATGCTGCCCGCGGTGGATGGTCTGGAGGTCTGCCGCCGGCTCAAGAGCGACCCCAAGACCCGTGACATCCCGATCATCATGCTCACCGCCAAGGGGGAGGAGAGCGACATGGTCGCCGGCCTCGAACGCGGTGCCGACGACTACATCGCCAAACCATTCAGTCCGCGGGTGCTGTCCGCCCGCGTCAAGGCACTCCTGCGGCGAACGGAGGCCGACTCCAAGGCCAACCAAGAGACAACGCTCGACGTACACGAACTATCAATCCACCCCGGCCGGCACGAGGTGACTCTGGCTGGCGAACTGATCGACCTGACCTACACCGAGTTTGCCCTGCTGCAATTTCTGGCCAAACGGCCCGGCTGGGCCTACACCCGGACGCAGATTGTCGACGCGGTGAAGGGGGAGGATTATCCTGTCACGGAGCGGTCGGTAGACGTTCAAGTCGCCGGTCTGCGAAAGAAGCTCGGTACTTTCGGCACCTACATCGAAACCGTCCGTGGTGTGGGATACCGGTTCCGGGCATAACGTTCCAACCACCCCGGCAATCCTCTCCAATCTCTCATGGCCCGCTCGCGCTTCGTCTGGCATGTGTTTGCGGGCTTGTGCGCGGTGGTTGCGGCTGGCCTGATCGGCTGCTTCTGGCTCGCCAGCGTGCAACTTGCGACCCTGTTGGATGCGGCGCAACTGCAACGGGTGGCGGACGTCGCCACTGGGATAGCCGATTCGCTTGCCGAACGGCCTGCTGCGATCGACCCCACCTCGTTCGCCGCCGACACACGGCGGATGGCCGCTGGCACGTGGGCCCGCGTCGATCTGCTCGCCTCCGATGGCACGCTGCGAGCGACATCGGCGCCGGGGGGCACCGTCGGGGAACGAACTGCCGCCGCCGACACGGTCGTCGAGGAGGCCCGCGCCGGCCGGATCGCCCGGTCCAGCCGCTACGATGCCGCCGCCGGCAAGCGGATCCTCGTCGTAGCCGCGCCCGTTGGTCCCGCCGGTGCGGCCCGCGGAATCGTCCGCGTCACCGCAGACACACGCGACTCCGACGCCACTCTTGCGCGATCGCAGCGCTGGCTGCTGCTGGGCTTTCTGGCTTGGGCGATCCCGGTTCTCGCCGTGGGCTCCGCGGTCGCCCACCGCCTTTCACGACCGGTTACCGAACTCTCTCAGGCGGCAGCACGGCTGGCCGATGGCGATGTGGATACCCCCATCCCGACAGCAGAGTCTTCGGAGTTGGCTCAACTTGGCGACGCAATCTCGTCGCTCCGGGAGCAGCTTGTGGAGCGTGGGCTCACCATCGGCAGACAAGGCACTCAGCAGCAGGCAGTACTCGGCAGCATGATAGAGGGCGTGCTCGCCATCGACGCCCGGCAGCGGATTGTGGGCATCAACCGCGCGGCCGCAGAACTCCTCTCCGTCGATCCCGACCGCGCTATCCGCCGCCCCCTGCAGGAGGTGGTGCGCAACCCTGACCTCAGACGTTTTGCCCTGCGGGCAATCGACTGCCGCGAACCGGTCGAAGATGACCTGCTTCTTCGCGGCGTCCGCGACCGGACGATCCGGCTGCGTGGCACGGCACTGCGGGACCTGTCGGGGGAGGGCGGTGCGGTGATCGTGCTCAATGATGTCACTGCCATGCAGCGGCTGGAGAATATCCGTCGCGACTTCGTCGCCAACGTCTCGCACGAACTCAAGACTCCCGTCGCCTCAATCAAGGGATTCGTGGAGACGCTTATCGATGGTGCCGCCGACGATCCGGTCGACCAGCGCCGGTTTCTCGGCATCATCGCCCGGCAGGCCGATAGGCTGGCCTCAATTATCGAAGACCTGCTGGCGCTCTCGCGGATCGAGCAGAGCGAGGGCACGGGTGACCTCCCCAAGGAAATGGTGCGAATCGCCGACCTGCTCTCCGTTGTGACCGTCGACTGCGAGCCCCGCGCCGCCGTCCGTTCGATCCACCTCGACGTGCAGTGCGACGAATCCATGACGGTGGAAGTCAACGCGCCGCTCCTCGAACAGGCGCTCATCAACCTCGTTGATAACGCGATCAAATACAGTGATCAGGGCCGCACCATCTGGATCGTGGTCTCCCTTGAGCCACGGGCCACTGCGGGCGAGAAGGAGGTCCGCATCAGCGTGCGCGACGAAGGCTGCGGCATTGAGGCGGAGCACCTACCACGGCTCTTTGAACGGTTTTACCGCGTCGACAAGGCCCGCAGCAGGAAGCTCGGTGGCACAGGCCTGGGCCTCTCAATCGTGAAGCACATCGTGCAGGCGCACGGCGGCACGGTGGCGGTGGAGAGCGAGTCCGGCGTCGGGAGCTGCTTCACGGTCCGGCTGGGCTACACTGGGGATGAGCGGCCGGCTCCGTCTTTCCCTACCCCCGTGGGATAAGTTTTCCAACGTGTCCAATCCGTGTTGCTACCCGACAGAGAGGCAGACACCGGTAAGGGCGTCGTTCTCGATAAGTGATAGCACCGCATTGGCCACGGGCTCGGAGTTTGCCTGCCGCCGCAGGCCCGGAGCAGGCACCACACAGTTGACCCGAACCTGAGGATTGTGCGCGGCAAATTCGGCGGCAAGGCTGCGCGTGAGGGCAGGAATCGCCCCCTGGCTCGGAGAGCAGGCGGCGAAACCGATCGTGGGATGATCTGCTCCCCCGTCGCCGATCGTGACGATGCAGCCGCCTTCCGCCTGATGCACCATAAAGGTCCCAGCCTCCTGGGCCACCACAAACGTGCCGACGCAGTTGATGTCGAAGTGGGTCCGCAAATCGTCGGCCGTTACCTCCTCGAAGACACCACCGATCGCCAGCCAAGCGCACGTGACGAGCACATCAATGCGGCCGAAGTGATCAGCCACGCGGTGCACCAACGCCCGCATCGGGCCATCGTCGCGGAGATCAGCCGTGACCGCCAGACTCGGCACGCCTGCCGCCACAAGTTCCGCCGCAAGGTCGCGGGCCTGCTGGAACGCGGCGTGATCATGGATCGCCACGGCATAGCCCCGCGCCGCCAGGCTCCGCACAACCGCCGCGCCCACGGGCCCCGCACCGCCGGTGACCAAGGCCACGCGGCCAGTCTCTGCCACGCTCCCGGGATTGGGTGCCTGTGGCTCACGCATGAGTCGTCTCCTTTGAAAGCGGGGAAAGAGCGGCCGCGATCACGACCAATCAGGCCTGTCGCTGCTTGAGTCTCTCGTGAAAATCGAGGATCTGCTGCCAGGCCTCGGCGGGCGTTTCCGCGTAGGTGAAGAGCTGGAGGTGTTCTTCAGAAATGACACCGCTGTCGGCCAGGAACTGGAAATTGATCACCTTCGACCAGTAGTCGCGGCCAAACAGAATGATCGGCACCGGCTGCATGCGGTGCGTCTGCCGCAGCGTGAGCGTCTCGAACATCTCGTCGAGCGTGCCGAAGCCGCCAGGGAAGAGGACAACGGCGGCCGCCCGGAGGATAAAGTGAAACTTCCGCAGAGCGAAGTATTTAAACTGAAAGCAGAGCTCCGGCGTAATAAATGGATTGGGCTGCTGCTCGAAGGGCAGCTTGATGTTGAGGCCGATCGACTTACAGCCGACGTCAAAGGCGCCCCGGTTGGCCGCCTCCATGATGCCCGGGCCGCCACCGGTGATGATGACATAGTCGCGCTGGTCGTCGCACTGGTTGTCGATCGACACCAGTCGGGCAAACTCCCGGGCCGCGTCGTAGTAGCAGCAGTAGGAGAGCAGGTGCTCCGCCCGCTCAAGCTCACGGGTAAGCTTGGCCTGCATTGGTGCTGGGACGGCGGCTGAAGCCCGGGCCAGCGCGCGGCGGGCCTCCGAGAGCCGTCGCTCCGCCGCGGTGCGTTCCACAATCTGCGTGCCACCAAATACGATCACCGTTGAGGTGATGCTGTCGGCCTGGAAGGCCAGCTCCGGCTTGCCCAACTCCAAGAGCATCCGCACCCCCCGCATCTCCGTTCGATTGAGCAGCGCCCGATCGTCCTGCGCCAGGCTGTAGCTGGGCGCCGAGAGGATCGCCTCCATGTTTGCGGCGACAAGCGCCACGTCGTCGCCGAGCGTCGTGTCGGGCAGGATGCTACAGGCCTTAGGACGCGGAGCGGTAGCGGCGAGCCGCTTGGATGCCGGTGACTTTGCTCGCTTTGGTGTCGGCTTTGGTGTTTTGGACATGGCATCTCTCCCTATCGCTTGTGACTCATGGCGAGGTGTCGATTGTCGCTTGAGCGGTTGGAGAATCCAGTTCGGCGACAGTGCCAATGGCGGGAATGTCTACCTCCCAGCCGCGGGTTTCCCGCAGAAACTCCGCCATCCCGCGGGCGGCCGGGGGCTCACCATGCACGAGGAACGTCTTTTTTGGGGCTGGCGTGCTGGCGAGCCAGCGGCCGAGTTCGTGCCGGTCGGCATGGCCGGAAAGCGCATCGACCTGCCGCACGGCGGCCTTCACCGGAATGTCACGGCCGTGAATCTGCAGAAACTTCGCCCCTTCGATCAGGCGCCGGCCCCGCGTGCCGATCGCCTGAAAGCCCGCCACCAGGACGGTTGTCTTCGGATCGGGCAGTCGCTGGGCGAGATGATGGAGAATGCGGCCACCATTCATCATGCCGCTGGAGGCGATGACGATCCCCGGTCCTTGATGGGCGTTGATCGCCTTCGACTCAAGCGCTGTTTTCGCCATCCGCACAAACGGCGAGGCGAGCGCCTCCGAAACACCGGCCATCCGTGCCTCCGTGAAATCGTGTTCGGCCACATGGCGGCGAAACACTTCCGTCGCCTCGACCGCCATCGGCGAATCGATCCAGACCGGCACCTCCGGCAGGCGGCCAGAGACCATCAGCGTGCGGAGCAGGTAGACGAGTTGCTGGCAGCGGCCAATCGCAAACGACGCCACCAGCATCATGCCCCCGCGGGCCAGCGCCTCTTTGGTCGCCGTCTCGAGTTCGTCGAGCGGTCGACTGGCGGGATGGTCGCGGTCGCCGTAGGTGCTTTCGCAGATCAGATAATCACAGGCCGGCGCCGCGACAGGATCGTGGTAGAGCGGAGCGTCGTAGCGGCCGACGTCGCCGGAAAAGAGGAGCCGGCGGAGGCCGCCAGCGGCCGCGACCTCCATCTCTATAAACGAGCTGCCCAGCATGTGCCCAGCGTTCTGAAAGCGACATCGCACTCCAGTCGCCGGCTCGAACCAGGTTTCGCGGGCCACCGGCTTGACCAGCCGCAGTGTCTGGGTGACATCCCGCTCATCATAAAGCGGCAGCGCGGGCCGGTGCTTCGAGAATCCCTTGCGGTTGGCATATTCGGCATCCTCCTGCTGGCACTTGGCGGAGTCGTAGAGGAGCAGCCCCAGCAGGTCGGCCGTCGGGGGTGAGGTCAGGATCGGGCCCTTGAAGCCCTCGCGGACCAGCCGTGGGAGCCAGCCCGAGTGGTCGATGTGGCCATGCGTGAGCACCACGGCATCGATCGAGTCAGCCGGCACTGGAAAACGATCCCAGTTCCGCTCGCGGAGGTGCTTCTCGCCTTGAAAGAGACCGCAGTCGACAAGCACACGCGACCCGCCGACATCGACGAGGTGCCGCGACCCAGACACCATCCCGGCAGCACCCAAAAACGTGATCTGCGCGCTGCTGCGGTCAGCAGCGGGCTGGTGAGTGGCTGACGCTGGTGGAGGAGACTGTGGTGCCATTGAGAACTCTCCAGAATGACTTGTGATGCGACGATCGCAGACCGATCGCCGAGGCCGGCGGCGACACCGGGAACTCAGGGCAACGGAGTAGCCCCAGGCTGACGGCTCGAAACTGCAGATCGGGTGCGGCCTGCCATGAGCAGTTCACCGTCGCCGATCGACAGAGACTCAAGCCAATAGCTCGTGGCGCCCGCGTCGTGAGTAGACGGTATGTAGACCATGAGCAGCATCCGGCCGTCCAGCCTGCGCAGGTCGGTCACCATTCCCAGCCGGCTGATGCGGCGGGCAAGCTCGCGGAGGATCGCCGTCCGCGGCAGCGGAATCGCCCCCAGCCGGGCCTGCTCCAAAACAATCGCTAGATGGTTGACATTCCGCAGCACAACTTCGAAATCAAGTGTTGCAACAGCCGTGAACGGCCCCAGCCCCAGTCGGGCGTAGACACTGAGCTGCTTGGGGCTGAGCACAAGCCTGGGCTTTGAGACGCGTGGCGGCAGCCAGCGGGGATGGTTTCGCGGCAGGTCAACCGCCAGCCAGGCATTGATCTCATCCGCCGTGATCGCCATCTCCCATTCACCCGGCCGGGAGATGGCGGCGTGCCACGCCGCGGTCTTCGTCAACGCCCGCCGGGCCAGCACCTCGGCCGCTTCTGCGTGGGCTTCGCTCTGGAGAAGTCGGGAGTAGCGCGGTGGCTCAGATCTGAGGAGTCCCGCGAGCACCGCCAGCGCGAGGGCTAGGCCGACAAGGCAGCCGGTGATGACTCTGAGGAGGTGCGGCCACAATGGTTTTTTCACGATAGCCAGGGAATCGGCAGTTCAGCCGATGTCTCAAGCATCACTTCTCCAAACGACTCCGGCTCCAGTTCATCCCTCAAGACCCGCACATGGTCAGGCGCCTCAATACCGATCCGCACCTTGTCACCACTGACACGAACCACCGTTACTACGATTGAATCACCGACCAAGATTCGTTCGTTTTGCTTGCGTGACAGCACCAACATGAGAAGGCCTCCGTTCCAAAATGAATGTATTGGGATGAATGTAATGCGTATGCTATACAGATGTCAACCTTACCCTGCCCGTGGCCTGCTGGCCGGTCTTCTGACTGACCGGGGCGAGACCAAACCGCAGGGCAGACTGATTGACTTTGCCGCAGAGGGGATATCGTCTGAATAGGCAGAATTTCTTGGCCCAGCACCGCCAAGCACTGACTAAAACTGTTATGCCGACTGAGCCTCTGGTATCGCCTGCCCGCAGGAAAACGATTCCGCCGCTGCTGCAGCTCAACCCTAGCGCCGGAGATGCATTCAAGAACGGGCGCAGTTCACTGGACGCAGTTCACTGGCCGCAGTTCA
>JBAXUW010000410.1:0-2159 GCA_037129495.1 Planctomycetota bacterium
AGAATCAGCTGACAGCACGGCCCGTGCCGAACAGGACTGGGACGCAGCTCTTTTCCGCCGTGAACTCACGCTGCGCGATAGATGCAGATACCGACGCGGTCGATGTGATCCCGTAAGGGCTGGTGTCGGATGCGGTCGAGGGGCTGAACATCGAAGCGGTAGGGCAACGGAAGATCGTCCAACTCTCCCGCGATCGCCTCCGCCTGCAGCGGCGTGACATCACCCCCGATGGCGAGATCGACGTCCGAATGATCGTGCGACGTGCCCTTGGCACGCGACCCGAAAAGCATGACCGACGCAACCTCCGGGTGGTGGCGAAAGACATCGCAGACGAGGGCGAGTTCAGCCTCCGTGAGCTGGGGTCGGCTCATTCTGCCCTCCTGCCGGCGAGAAGGTCGCGCACCTGCCCGAAGGCGGCGAGGTATCGGTCGTGAATGGCTTCCACGGCTTCCTCGAAGTTCGCAGGGTCGTAGGTGTGGGAGAGCAGGTTCCGGTGATCGATCATGTCGATCCAGGTCTGCCCATCGGTGATAACCCGCGCGGCAAAGGCTTCCTTGATCACCTGTCGTGGCGTCACTGCAGCGAGCATCATCCCGCTCTGCTCGAGATAATCCTTGATCGTTTTCCACGCCAGTTCCAACGTGTATTCAAACCGCTGGATGACTCCCTCCTTTTCCAGCTGGTTGAGCGCGGAGGGGCCGTGGGCCAGAGCCTCGCGCAAAAGCGACAGCGCCCGATCAAAGTTTTCGAAGCGCTGCTGCCAGCGGATGTCGCGGGGAGGTTCCATAAGTGGTCTCTGATGCGATTGTACTTCCCCGGTCACCAAAAGGGGACGCAGCTCTTTTTCGGCGTAACAGCGTGGAAGCGCGACGGAGTGTGGAGTCGCGGCGAGTCATCCCACCGGCTTCCGCCGGGGGCTGTGGGTAGGATAGTGGGGCCTTTTAAATTGATGAGGAGCCCCAATGACGACGGCCGAACTGCGAAGGGAAATCAAGAAGATCATTGACCATCTGCCGGCCGACCGTTTGGCGTCGCTCGCAGACTACGCCCAGTTCCTTGATCGGCCCCCGCGACTGCAGGCGGCCGAAAAGGCCATCAAGGCCGGCCGCGGTGTGAATTGGCGGAAAGTCCGCGGCGATGTTTGAGGTCATCCTGTCGCCGGAGGCGCAGGACTTTTTTGCGGCAGCCGACAAGCCGCTTGCCCGCAAGTTGGGCCGTTGTTTCACAGCTGGAACAAGAACGGAAAATGGTGCCCGGAAGGGCCGCGGCAGGATTTGATATGCCCGGCAGCAGGTTTTGCCATTCCCGCGGCCACCGTGAGCACGCATGCTCATCGGGATGAGAAACCCTTCACAAATCTCGCTGGTCCCGCTGGCAGTCGCAAGCCTCCTGTTCGCCGCGCCCGCCACGCGGGCCGACGTCGTCGAGATCCGGCCGGCAGTCGTTCGTGAGGGCGATACGGCGAGCAAAGTCGTCGGCATCGAATACCGCTCCGGCGACACGCTCGTGGCCCGCTCCACCCCAGCCGCTCCGGCAGGCGTCGCCCTGAAGCTGCCCGGTGGCGAGTGGACGCCGGTTTCGTTTCACACGCAGGCGGAGCAGGGCAGGGCGATCGTCCTGGGCCCGGAGAAGGTCGGCCCGCTGACGTTCCGCTGGTCGCTCGAGCAGAAGACGCCGTCGCTCGTCGAACGGGTCCTCGAGGTCACGGCCGACGCGAAGCCGCCTGCCGAAGGTACGGCCACGTCACAATCGCACCGCTTCACCGTCGCCTTTCCGCTCGATCTTGCGATCGACGGCGAGCAGGCATCGTTTTCTGGCCCGGAGGCGGGCCGCACCGTCTACGACGCCGGCGACCGCAAGAAGAAGTCACAGACCTTCCCGGTCGCGATGCTACGGACTGCCGACCGTGTGTATGGCATCGCCCCCGAAACGGCCGGCCTCTGGGAAAACCGCTGCCAGGTGGCCTTCGATACGCCGGCCCGCCGCCTCGAGATCACGACCGGTGACGGCTGCGAACCATACACGATGATGCTCGCGCCGCCCGAGGACGCCCGCGACACCTACCAATATCGGATGGACGGCTGGCAGTCGATCGCCCCGGGCCAGACGCTGCGGTTCACGACCTGGGTGTTCGCCAGCCCGGCCCGCACCCACTACGA
>JBAXUW010000411.1:0-2156 GCA_037129495.1 Planctomycetota bacterium
CCATCACGCCCGCCGTCGTCGCGGAGATGAATCGCCTGCCGGCGACCTTTCACCAAGATCCTGCCGATCGACTCATCGTGGCCACGGCCCGTGCCGGCAGGCTGCCGTTGGCAACGCATGACGCTCGCATCCGCCGATCGCGGCAGGCGTCGCTCTGGGTGGCGTAGTTGCAAGAGGAGAGGACGGTCAAACGCTTGCTGGCCCATGACACTTCCGCAGGCGTCGGCACGCTGGTGCCGGCCGGCATGCCGCAAAGCGAACGCGATCTACTTCGTGGGGAATCGCTGCTTTCCTATCCGAAAACCCCGCCCCTTCTGGTGATGCCGAGGTCAAAAAAGCTACCATCCCGGATGAGTCACGAAATGGGCAATACATCAACCAAGAATACACTGATGCAGATACTTATCCCCGTTCTCGCCGCCGTGCTCATGCACGCTGGGTCGGCCGCCGCGCAGTCCGCCCGCTTCGAGTCCTTGAGCAATCTTCCGTTCGCGGAAAACCGGCCCACAGCGGAGACCGCAGAGATTCTGCGCGACGAACTGCTGTTCCAGCGGGCGACACAGACGTATCTCTGGGCCCTGCCGTTGATCAACACACTCGGGATGAAGGTCGGCTCGGAAAAGGTCTTCGGCGTCGGTTACCACGTCCTGCCGGTCTGGAAGAAACGCCTCGACGCGAAGACCCTGATAACGACCCCCAACTCCGATGTCATCTATGCCATGGGCTACGTCGACCTCGGCAGAGATGGCCCGCTGGTGTTCGAGGCTCCGCCCAACCTGCAGGGCATCCTGCTCGATGCCTGGCAGCGGCCCATTCCGGTGGATGGCGGCAGGTTTTTTGGGGACGTCGGCCTGCCGGGCCCCGACGGCGGCAAGGGCGGGCAGTTCCTGCTGCTACCGCCCGGCTACGAAGGAGCGGTGCCGGACGATTGTTTCGTCTACCGTTCACCAACCAACAATTGTTTCGTTTTTCTGCGGGCGTTTTATCAAGACCCGAAGAACCTCGCACCGGCCGTCACGCTCATTGAGCAGTCGAGGATCTATCCGCTCAACGGCAGGGAAACCGCCAGGCCGATGGAGTTTCCCGATGCCTCCGGTGTGCCGGTCAACATGCTGCCGATCAGCGACGGCCGCGCCTTCGATGAGCTTAAGAAACTGGTGGAGAGCGAGGGCACCGCTCTCGCCGACTCCGATTCGCTCGGCCTGCTGGCATCGATCGGCATCGCCAAGGGCCGGCCCTTCGAGCCCGACGCCAAGACACGGGCGATCCTCGATCGTGCCGCGCGGACGGCCTACAAGATGAGCCGCGTCATCGGCTTCGAGGAGGTGATCGCCGGCCGTTCCCTGCGGATCTATCCCGATCGCCGGTGGATCAACCCCATGGCCGACGCGACCCCCGAGAATGTCGCGGGGCCTTTCGACCTCGGCTGGCGCAGGGTGGCCGGCGGCTATCTCGATCTCGACGCCCGGATCTGGTTTTTCACCAACTACTATTCGGTCAGTCCGGGCATGCTGTCGCAGACACCCGGCCGGGGCGCCAAGTACATGATCGTCTTTGTCGATAGCGAGGGCGCGAACCTCTCGGGCGGCAGCAGCTACCGCCTCCGTCTGCCGCCTGATATTCCGGCCGCCAACTTCTGGTCGGTGACGCTGTACGAAGCCGAAAACGGCTCGGGACTCGCCAACGGCCAGCCTTTCCCGTCGCTCGGGTCGCGCGACACGCCGACACAGAACGCCGACGGCAGCACGAACATCTATCTGGGCCCCAAGGCTCCCGCAGGCAAGGAGGGCAACTGGCTCGCGACGGTGCCCGGTAAGGGGTACTTCGCCGTCCTTCGGCTCTACGGCCCGACGGCAGCCGCCATCGACAAGCGTTGGAAACCCGGTGACATCGAGAAGGTGCCCTGACCATGACACGACTTGCATCCCGGCTCGGCCCGCTCGAACTGGAGAACGGCTACCCCTCCCTGAAAACCGGGGAAAACTACCCCCGAATTCGTGATTTCCGAGGAGTTCAATCGTTTTTGACCAATGATTTGACGCCGTAGGGGCCGGATGCCAAAACGGAGCGCGCATTATGACGACGCCCTCTATTGCATCATCGGAGCCACGATCTTGATTCGCATCTCGTTGAAGAAGATTTCCGTCGGAGCTCTC